>NZ_JBVHXT010000030.1:55645-114163 GCF_055569255.1 Streptomyces sp. NPDC029296 | reverse complement strand
CTCCTTCTCGATCCCCGGTACGCGCCGGTTCTCACTCCCCCGGTGCGCGCCGACTCCCCTCCGCCGGCACCCGGACCGGACCACGATCGACCACATGTGAGGAGAGCGGAACATGGGCAGGGACGGTGACAAGCCGCTGCTGCTGCTGATCGGCAGCAGTTCGCGGCGCAGCCGGGAGTTCATCCTGCGATCGGTGAGCCGGCGCTACGCGCTCTGGCTGCTCCAGCCGGCCGCGGTGAGCTGGGAGGAGCCCTACGTCGTCGGCGGTACCGAGGTCGACAACACCCGTTCCGAACTCCTCGTCGAGGCCGCCCGCAGAGTGGCCGCCGAGCACGAGGTGACCGGCGTGTTCTGCTACGACGAGGGCCTGGTCACCCCGGCCGCGCACGTGGCGGAGGCGCTGGGGCTGCCGGGGAACTCCCCCGCGACCGTGGCCGCCTGCCGCGACAAGAACGCCACACGGACCGCGCTGGAGCGGGCCGGGGTCGCCCAGCCCGTCTCCATCGGCGTGCGCTCCCTGGCCGAGGCCCGCCAGGCGGCGGACAAGATCGGCTTCCCGGTCGTGCTCAAGCCGCGCGGACTGGCCGGCGGCATGGGCGTGCGCCGGGCCGACGGTCCCGGCGAGGTGGAGAGCGCCTACCTGGCGGCGACCGGCGTCTCCTACCCGGGCGTGCCCGTCTTCGAGGTGTCGGTGCTGGTCGAGGAGTACGTCGACGGGCCCGAGATCAGCGTCGACGCCGTCTTCTTCGAGGGCGAGGGCTCCCCGCTGGCGGTGGCCCGCAAGCAGGTCGGGCTCGCGCCCTTCTTCGAGGAGACCGGGCACGAGGTCGACGCGGCCGACCCGCTGCTGTCCGACCCGCAGCTCGTCGAGGCGCTGCGGGCCAGCCACGCCGCGCTGGGCTTCCACACCGGGGTCAGCCACACCGAGTTCCGGCTCACCGCCGACGGCCCGCGCCTGATGGAGGTCAACGCCCGCCTCGGCGGCGACATGATCCCCTACCTCGGCGAGCTGGCCACCGGCGTCGACATCGCGATGGCGGCGGCCGACGTCGCGGCGGGCCGGCGCCCCGAGACCACGCCGACCCGGCGGCGGGCCGCGGCGATCACGTTCCTGTACCCCGAGCGGGACACCGAGATCGAGTCGGTGACCGTCCACGAGGACCGCTTCCCGGCCGGGATCCACGGCGCCGACCCCATGGCCGACCCGGGGGCCGTGCTGCGGCTGCCGCCGCGCGGTTACATCTCCCGGTACGCCCGGGTCATCGCCCTCGCCGACGCGATGGAGCAGGCACGGGCGGCCCTGCTGAAGGCACCGGAGATCGTGGAACTCGCGGGCCGCCCGGTGGAGGAGCCGCCCCGATGACGACCGGACAGACGTCCGCCGGGCCGGGCGGGGCGGGACGGCCGTCGGTCCTGGAGACCCTGCGGGGGATCCCGGGCCCCATCTGGCTCGTGCTCGTCGGCATGCTGGTCAACCGGCTCGGCAACTTCCTCCAGATCTACCTGGTGCTCTATCTGACCGCCAAGGGGTTCTCCGCGACCGAGGCCGGGTTCGCGCTCGGCGCCTACGGCGTGGGCTCGGTGGTCGGCGTGCTGATGGGCGGCGCGGCCTCCGACCGCATCGGCTACGCGTGGACCATCGTCGGGTCCATGGCGCTCGCCGGACTGGGCACGCTGAGCCTGCCCCACCTCGGCAGCCTGCCCCTGGTGATCGCGGTCGCCGCGGTCATCGGCCTGCTGGCGCAGATGTACCGGCCGGCCTCCTCGGCCCTGCTGGTGGAGCGCACCCCCGAGAGCCACCACGTGATGGTGTTCGCCGTCTACCGCATGGCGTTCAACCTCGGCACCACGGTGGGCCCGCTGCTCGGCGCGCTGCTCATCAGCCACTCGTACAACCTGATCTTCTATCTGGAGGCGGGGGCGCAGCTCGGCTTCGCCGCGTTCGCCCTGGTCCTGGCGCGCTCCGGGGGCATGGCCAAGCAGGCCGAGCGGCACGCCGACGCCCCGGCCCGGTCGTACACCGCCGTGCTGCGGGACACCCGGTACGTGCTGTTCCTGCTGGCGCTCTTCCTCAACGCCGTCGTCTACATCCAGCACACCTCCGCGCTGCCGCTCCAGATCAAGGCCGACGGACACAGCGTGGCGTTCTACTCCAGCCTGCTGTCGCTGAACGCCGTCATGGTCATCTGCCTGGAGCTGCTGTTCACCAAGTACGTGCAGCACCTGCCCGGCAAGCTCGCCGTGGCGCTCGGCGTCGGCCTGGTCGGCGTCGGGATGAACCTGTACGTGGCCGGGCCCGGCATGGCCATGTACGTCGTGGCGACCGTGGTGTGGACGGCCGGCGAGATGATCGGCACGCCGACCGCCTCGGCCTGGCCGGGCAAGGTCGCCCCCGAGCACCTGCGGGGCCGCTACATCGCCGCCGCCGCCTTCCCCATGCAGATCGGCTACGCGGTCGGCCCCGTGCTCGGCGTCGCCGCCTGGCAGCTGTCGCACGCGTCCGTGTGGTGGCTGTCCGGGCTGCTGACCGTGGGTGCCGTGGCGGCGGCCCTGGCCGGCATGAGCGAGCGCCGCGCGGATCCCGGTGCCGACCCCGCCCCGGCCGGCGAGGAGCCGGCCGGGCGCGGCGGACCGGTCGCCGCCGACACTCCCTGACCCGCCCCCACCGCACCCCCTGGATTCGGAAGCGAGCGAGCTGCGCATGGCCTACGCAGAAGGCATAGAGAAGTTCGTGGAGACGGTCAACGGCGCGTTGCCGCCGGACTTCTACACCTACCCCGTCGAACGGCAGCGGGTCCTGTACGACGCGCTGACCGAGGTCCTCCCCATCCCCGTGCCCGAGGGCGTCCGGCACCGGGACGCCACCGTGGAGCACGAGGGCCGCACGGCCCGGATCCGCGTCTACGAACCGGCCGCACGCACCGGCGACGCCGTGCTGTTCTACATCCGCGGCGGCGGCTTCGTCATCGGCTCGCTGCACAGCCACCACAGCCTGGTCGCCGAACTGGCCGACCGCACCGGCCTGGTGACGGTCGCGCTGGACTTCGGCATGGCCCCGGAGAACCCGTTCCCCGGCCCGCTGGAGGACTGCTACGCCGGACTGTGCGGCACCCTCGCCGCCCTGCCCGCGCTGGGCCTCGGCGACCTCGACCCGGACGGCGCGGTGATCTGCGGGGAGAGTTCGGGGGCCAACATGGCGGTGGTGCTGTCGATGATCGCCCGCGACCGCGGCGGCCCCCGGCTGCGCGGCCAGGCGGTGATCAGCCCGGTGCTGGACTTCACCCGCTGGCGCGACGGCGGCGAGGACGCGCCCCTGCTGTCCGGCGGCGAGATGGAGTTCTACACCGCCTGCTACTGCCCGAAGCCGGAACAGGCCGCGGACCCCTACGTCTCGCCGCTGCTCGGCGGGGCCTTCCACGACCTGCCGCCGGCCTACGTCGTCGGCTGCGCGATGGACTCCCTGTGCGTGGACGCGGAGAAGTACACCGCCCTGCTCAAGGAGCACGGCACGCCGGTCGCCTATGTGCGCGAGGAGGGCATGGTGCACGCCCCGGTGCGCGCCCGGCGGGTCAGCGAGCCCGCGGCGGACTTCTTCGCCCGCTACTGCGCCGCCGTCGCGGCGCTCGCCCGGAAGGAAACCGTCGATGGCGGGCGCTGACCCGCGCACCGGACCGGGGAACGGCCCCTGCGTCGTCGTCGACCCCTACTCCTCCGGTGCCCTCTTCGCCGACGCCCTGCGCGAGCGGGGCGTCCCGGTCGCGGCGGTGGTCAGCAGCGCCCGCCCGCCCGAGGCGTTCGCCTCCTCCTACCGGCCCGCGGACTTCCCCGGCGTCATCACCTACGACGGCGACCTGGACGAGGTCGTGGAGCGGGTGCGGGCGCTGGACCCGCGCTGCGTCATCGCCGGCTGCGAGTCCGGCGTGGAACTGGCCGAACGGCTCTCCCCCCGGGTACTGCCCGCCCTGAGCAACGTACCCGCCCTGGCCGGGGCCCGCCGGGACAAGAGCCGGATGGCCGACGCCGTGCGGGCCGCCGGGCTGCCGGTCATCCCGCAGCTGTGCACCGCCGACGTCGAGGAGGCGGCCGCCTGGCTGGAGAGCGAGGGCCTGGCCGGGGCCGACCTCGTGATCAAGCCGCCCAAGAGCGCCAGCACCGACGGCGTGACCAAAGTGCCGGGCGGGGCGGACTGGCGGGCCGTGTTCGAGCGGCAGATCGGCCGGGTGAACCAGTTCGGCGAGGTGGACGACCGGCTCATCGTGCAGAAGTTCGTCACCGGCACCGAGTACGTGGTGGACACCTTCAGCCACGACGGCAAGCACTCCCTGGTGGACGTGTGCGCCTACGGCAAGGTCGACAACGGCCCGCACATGGCCGTCTACGACACCATGCGCTGGCTGCCCCCGGACGACCCGGCCGTAACCGTCCTGGCGGAGTACGTCTTCGGCGTCCTGGACGCGGTGGGCATCCGCTTCGGCTCCGCCCACGTCGAGGTGATGGGCACCGCCGACGGCCCGCTGCTCATCGAGCTGGGCGCCCGCCCGCACGGCGGCGGCCAGCCGCGGTTCAACCGCAACGCCACCGGCGACAGCCAGATCGACCGGACGGTGCGCTGGCTCACCGGCGGCGAACTGCCGCAGAGCTACGAACTGCTGACCCACCAGATGTGCGTCTTCCACATGGCCCGCCGCTCCGGGACGGTGCGCGGCACCGCCGTCCTGGACGAGATCCGGACCTTGCCGAGCCACCACTTCTCGGTGCGGAACCTGTCCGACGGCGACCGGGTCCCCGTCACCAAGGACCTGGTCGACAGCCTCAACTTCGGGTTCGTGATCCTCGCCCACCCGGACGCGGAGCAGATCGAGCGGGACTACCGGGCCGTGCGCGCCCTGGAGCAGCGGCTGGCCATCACGGAGCCATGATCCACGCGCTCGCCTTCCTGACGAGTTCCCTGGTGGTGATCATGGCGCCGGGCCCCGACCTGGCCCTGATCACCCGCCTGGTGCTCACCGGCTCCCCGCGCACCGCGACTCCCGCCGCGCTCGGCATGATCACGGCGGGAGCCCTCCAGGCGGCCCTGGGCGCCCTCGGCCTGAGCGCGCTGCTCGCCGCCCGCCCCGATCTGTTCGCCGCCTTCCGCTGGGCGGGCGCCGCCGTCCTGCTCGTCTGGGGCTACCGGGCGCTGCGGGCGGCCCTCACCGCACCGGCCGCCACGGCGTCCGGCACGGCGGCGCGGGCGGGTGAGACCCCGCACGGCAGGGGGCGGGCCTTCGCGCTGGGGCTGCTGTGCACCGGCTCCAACCCCAAGGTCGGCATCTTCCTGATGGCGTTCCTGCCCCAGTTCGTGCCGGCCGGCGTGCACCCGGCCACCGGGGTGGCGGTCCTGGCCTGCTGTTACCTGGCCCTCGTCCTGGCCTGGCTGCTGGCGTGGACCAGGCTGGTGCACCGGCTGTCCCGGCACCTGCACTCGGCGCGGGCCCAGCGTCTGGCCAACGGGCTGACCGCCGTCGTCTTCGGCGTCTTCGCGGTGCGTCTGGCCGTGGGCGGATGAGCACGCCCGGCGGCCGGACCGGTGCCGGACCCCCGGCCCACCGCTCAGGCCGTCCGGACCGGCTCCGCCCCCTCCCGGCCGTGCAGCGCCCTGGCGTACCGCAGCAGCGGGGCGGGCACGTCGAACCGGCCGAGCGCGTGCTCGCGCACCATGCTCGCGTCGGCCAGCCGGCACAGGGCCCACCGGGCGTCGCCCGGTGTCAGGCCGGACAGCTCCGCCATGGTGTACGCGGTGACGTCGGTGCCCCTGGTCCGGCCGAGCAGCCGGAACACCCGGCGGGCCGGCTCGGGCAGCGCGGTGTAGGACGGCTCGAAGGCCCCCTGGACCGAGCACAGCAGGCTGTCCCGTGCGTCGGAGGGCTGCCGGAACAGCCCTTCGGCCTGCAACTCCGCGTAGTACTGGGCGATGCCGAGACCGGGGTGCTGCACCAGCCGTGTCGACAGGATCCGCAGTACCAGCGGCAGACCGCCGCAGTACTTGCCCAGCGCCAGGGCGGCCAGGGGTTCCCGGCCGACGCGTTCCGGCCCCAGCAGCCGGCCGAGCAGCGCCAGCGCCTCGTCGTCGTCCAGCCCGTCGACGGCGACCCGCTGGACGCCCTCCCGGGCCGTCAGGTCGGGCAGGGTGTTGCGGCTGGTGACGAGCACGGCGCAGCCCGCGTCCCCGGGGATCAGGGGCCGGATCTGGTCCTCGTCCCACGCGTCGTCGAGCACGACCAGGACGCGCCGGCCGGACAGCCGGGTGCGGTAGAGGCTCGTCGCCTCGCCGAGGGTGCCGGGGATCCGGTCCCCGGGAACGCCGAGGGCCCGCAGGAACGAGGCCATCGCCTCCAGGGTGTCCGGGGGGCGCTGCCGGGCGTGGCCGTGCAGGTCGGCGTAGAGCTGGCCGTCCGGGAAGCGGCCGAGCACCCGGTGCGCCCAGCGCAGCGCGATCGCCGACTTGCCCACCCCGGGCGGCCCGGTGATCAGCGCCGCCGGGACCTGACCGTCCCGCTCACCGGGGGCTAGGAGCAACCGGTCCAGCTCCCGGAGCTGGGCGGTGCGCCCCACGAAGTGACGATTCAGCCCCGGGAGTTGGGACGGCCGGACCTCGGACTGCCCGGGCGGGGCCGGCGGCGCGGTCTCCCGGCGGACCGGCGCCGGCCGCCGGGGCGGCGCCTCGCCCGCAGGACCGGTCAACTGCTGTTGCAGGACCTGCACATGGGCCTCGCGCAGCTCCAGGCCGGGCTGGAGGCCGAGTTCGGCGTCGAGGCGCCGGCCGACCTCGGCGAACACCCGCAGCGCCTCGGACTGTTCGCCGCAGCAGGCCAGCGCCAGCATCAGCCGGGCCTGGAGCCGCTCGTTCAGCGGCTCGTCCTCCGCGGCGATGTACAGCGCGGGCACCACCAGCTCCGGCTGCCCGAACCGCAGCGCGAGGTCCGCGTACAGCAGCAGGTTCTCGGTCCGCTGCCGGGTCGCGGCCGTGGCCGCCGGGTGCAGCGCCAGCTGGGGTTCCTCGGTCAGGATCGGGCCGCGCCAGCAGTGGTGGGCCCGGCTCGCGAACTCGTAGGCGGCCGTGGGGTCGCCGTCGGCGTGGGACCGCCGCGCCATGTCCGCCAGGTCCTGGAAGCGGGTCAGGTCCACCTGGTCGCGCCCGAGCGACAGCGCGTAGCCGACGGGGGTGCGGATCAGGGACGTGGACACCTGGTCCGCCGGGCCGGAACCGGGGGAGCGCAGCAGCCCGCGCGCCTGGCTCACATAGGTGTGGATCAGGTTCTGGTACGAGCGGGGCGGCTCCTTCGGCCAGAGTGTACGGCCTATTTCGTCCAGGCTGGCGGACTCCGGATGACACAGCGCCAACAGGGACAATAACCTCCGCAGCTTGCAGGCGCGCACTTCGGTCACCGCACCGCCGCGGTCGATGGTGAGGGCGCCGAGAATACCGATACGCAGGCCCGATTCGCCCTGGGCCAGGGGTTTCCGGCTCCGTGACACGGAATGCCGGATGTCGTCGACCTCGAGCCCGAGGACGCCGGCCAGCCGCCGCAGGGTGCGGGCCTGGGGCTGTTCCACCCGGCCGCTCTCGATGTCGCGCAGGGCCCGCACGCTGATCCCGGCCAGTTCGGCGAACTCCCGCTGGGTCAGGCCCGTCCGCTCCCGGAACGTCCGGACCTGGATGCGGAAGGGAAGCGATGGCCTCGGGTGGATCGGACGGTCTGTGACGATTCCGGTGCTGCGAAGGTCCGGCATGCCCCCCCCGGTGCCGAGTGGTGATTCAGCCCCCTGGCAGTGCTCGATTGCAGGCGATCGTAAGTCGAATGGCCCGGTGGCGCAATTTACGCGGCGTGAACTCCGAATAGCGCCACCGCATATTCCCTGTGGCGCAAAACTATGCACGGAAGTCGTTGACCGAAAAGCGCTGTTGACAGGTGCGGGCCGGGCGGGATGCGAAGGGGCACGGACGAGGGACGGAACTCCGGCCCGCCGGCCCCCGCCCACCGGCCCCGGCCGACCGTGCCGGAGGGCCGGTTTCCGTCATCCTGGTGGTGTGCGGGGGCGGCCGGATCCGGGGTGCCGGGGCCGGTTGGGGTCTGTCCGGCCGGTGGCACGGTCCCTACCGTGGGGGGAACCCGCGCGCCGACCGGTTCCGGGAAGGAGAACGGCCGTATGACATCCACCCCCAGGGCCGCAGGCGGTTCGCCGGGCGACCCCGCCCCGTCCCGGCCGACGGCCACCGCCACCGCCGGGCCGGCCCTGCTCGAGGAGGCGTGCCGGCTGGCCCCCGGGGCGGTCGCCCTGCGCCGCGCCCTGCACCGGGGCCCCGAGCTGGGCCTCGACCTGCCGGCCACCCAGCGCCTGGTCCTGGACGCGCTCGACGGCCTCGGCCTGGACATCCGCGCCGGGCGCGCCCTGTCCTCCGTGACCGCGACCCTCACCGGGGCGGACGACGGCCCGGCGATCCTGCTGCGCGCCGACATGGACGCGCTGCCGGTCACCGAGGCCACCGGGCTGCCGTTCGCCTCGCGCGGCGCCGGGCTGATGCACGCCTGCGGGCACGACGCCCACATGGCGATGCTCGTAGGGGCGGCGCGGCTGCTCGCCGGGCGGCGCGACACCCTTCCCGGGCGCGTGGTGTTCATGTTCCAGCCCGGCGAGGAAGGTCACCACGGAGCCCGCCTGATGATCGAGGAAGGGGTGCTGGAGGCGGCCGGGAGCCGGGTCGGCGCCGCCTTCGCCCTGCATGTGCACCCCAATCTGCCGGCCGGCGCGGTGCGGCTGCGGCCGGGACCCCAGATGGCGGCCTCCGACCTGTTCCGCGTCGTGGTCCGGGGGCGCGGCGGGCACGCCTCGGCGCCGCACACCGCCTGCGACCCGGTGCCGGTGGCCTGCGAGATCGTGCTCGCCCTGCAGACCGCCGTCACCCGGGGCGTGGCCGCCGACGACAGCGCCGTGCTCAGCGTGACCCGGCTGACCTCGGGCACCGCGACCGGTGTCATCCCCGACACCGCCGAACTCTCCGGCACCCTGCGCACGCTCACCGAGCCGACCCGGAGCCGCCTGCACGAGGCCGTCGCCCGGGTCGCCCACGGGGTGGCCGCCGCGCACGGCGCCACGGCGGAGGCGACCGTCGTCCCCGGCTACCCGGTCACCGCCAACGACCCCGGCTTCACCGCCCTGGCCCACCGGGCCGCCGCCGACGCGCTCGGCACCGGCGCGGTGGACGTCCTGCCCGCCCCGCAGATGACGGCGGAGGACTTCTCCTACGTGCTGCGGGCCGTCCCCGGCGCCCTGGCCTTCCTCGGCGCCTGCCCGCCGGACCTGGCCCCGCACGAGGCCCCGGCGCTGCACTCGCCCCGCATGACCGTCGACGAGGGCGTGATCGCCACCGGCATCGCCTGCCACGCCGCGGTGGCCCTCGCCTTCCTGGCCGGCCGCGGACGCGCGTCCCGCTGACTCCGGAGCGGGACGGCTGGGGGAGGGGCGGCGGGGTGTGCTCCGTGTACTCCCGGGAGGTCAACGCCCGCTGCCCGGCGGGCGGAGCGCGCGTAACGATGCCATGAAGTGTGCCCGTCCAGGCGTGAACAGGTCAGGTCCTGGGCACGGACCCTCTACCGGTGTGCCGGACCGGTCGATGCCGGCAGGAGGAGGGCGTCATGGACCGTCGCATCCGGGTACGTGTCAGCCGGCGGCCCGCCGCCCCGCGCGGGCAGGAGATCGACCGGAGGACTCCCTCGGGGCGCGTGCTGCCGTACTGAACCGGCGTACCGCGGCGGCCAGCGCGGACCCCAGCGGCTCCGGCGGCGGCGTGCCGTCCGGCGCCGCGCTCGCCGTGACCGCCGCCGCGACCTGCCGCAGCTTGGTGTTGGTCCGCTGGGACGCCTCCCGCAGGATCTCCCACGCCTGCTCCGCGGTGCAGGCGTGGGCCGCCATCAGGACGCCCCGGGCCTGGTCGATGACCGGACGGGAGTCGATCGCGTGACGCAGCTGCGCTATCTCCAGGCGCAGCACGTCCAGTTGCTCGGCGCGCTCCCGGGCCACCGCCGAGGCCGCGCCGCCGGGGCGGGCGGCGGGGGGACCGCCGCCGAGCGGGTCCACGGGGTCCAGGCCCATCAGCTCCAGCACCCGGCGCGGCTGCCCGCGCCAGCCGGTGGCACCGACCGGCACGTGGTGCCGGCGGCCGTACTCGCTCAGGGCACGCAGGGCCGTGAGCCCCGCCGTGTCCAGGAAGACCACCTCGCCGGCGTCCAGCTCGACCCGCGAGACCCCCGGCGGCAACGCGGCCAGGGCCTCGGCGAGGGCGTCGGCGCAGCCCTGGACCAGCTCGCCGCGGGCCCGGAGCAGGGCCCGGTCGCCCTCCGCCCGGACGCCGACGGTCAGGGGTGCCGGCCGCCCGCCGTGGGGTGCGCGCGCCGCTGTGGTCATGTCTCCCCTCCCGGGCCGCTCGGTCCTCCGTGATTCCCCGCCTGCCCCCCGCGCCGCGCCCTACACCCGCCGCGCGGGCCCGGCCCCCGTCCCCGCCTGCGCCCGTGCGGCACGAACGGTGGGCGCCGGGCGGGGAGCGGAGGGCGCATACTGGGCAGCTGTGTATCTGTGCGACTGGGAGATGGCATGAGCGCGGCCGAGCCGGTCCGATTGCCGCAAGCCGCCGCCGTTCCCGAACAGGCGGCGCCGCGGCTCGACGTGTACCCGCTGACCGGGCGGAGCGGATTCCGTGCGGTGGGTGAGGTGATCCTGCCCACGCGTGACATATGGGAGCGCGCGCTGGAGCGGGTCGTGCGCGAGGCCGAGGACGTCGGGGGCGAGGACGTGTATTACTTGGAGCTATCCGCGGTGACCTTCGTCGATGTGGCGGGAGCCGGCGTGCTGGCGGACACCGCCCGGAGCCTGGACGGGCGGCGCCGGCTGGTGCTCGACCGGCCGCCGGACACGCTGCCGCGGATGCTGGGGCTGCTGTGGCCCGGCCTTCCCGGGATCGAGGTGTCGGCGTCATGACCACGGTGAGCGAATCCGCGGAGCCGTTCGTGCACCCGGCGCTGTTCTACGGCGACACGGACCAGTACCTGTCCGGCACCGTCCCCTTCGTCCGCGAGGGCCTCGCGGCGGGCGATCCGGTCGCGGTCGCCGTACCGACGGAGAACCTGCGGCTGATCCAGGACGCGCTGGGCGCCGACGGCGACGGCGTGCGGTTCCTGGACATGCGCGAGGCCGGACGCAACCCCGGCCGGATCATCCCCGGCGTGCTGCGCGCCTTCGCCGACCGGCAGCCCCCCGGCCGGCGGGTCCGGATCATCGGCGAGCCGATCTGGGCGGGCCGCAGCGCCGACGAGTACCCGGCCTGCGCCCAGCACGAGGCGCTGATCAACGCGGCGTTCCGGGGCCGCGAGGTCACCATCCTGTGCCCCTACGACACCTCCCGGCTGGACGAGCGGGTGCTCGCCGACGCCCACGCCACCCACCCGGTCGTCATCCCGGGCGGCTCGGCCGACGGGCTGACCAGCCCGGAGTACGACCCCGACGGTGTCGTCGCCCGCTACAACCTGCCGCTGCCGCCCGCCCCCGGCGCCGGTTCCGAGGTGCTCGCCACCGCCTTCACCGAGGACTCCCTCTCCGCGGTCCGGCACCTGGCCACCGGCCACGGTGCCCGGCTCGGCCTGGCGGGGACGGCGCTGGAGAACCTGGCGCTGATCACCGCCGAGCTGACCACGAACAGCGTGGTGCACGGCGGTGGCACGGGCACGCTGACGGTGTGGGCGGAGCACGGGCACGTGCTGTGCGAGGTCCGCGACAAGGGCCGCCTGGCCGACCCGCTGGCCGGCCGCCGCCCCGCCGCCCGCGACCAGCGCGGCGGACGCGGACTGCTGCTGGTCAACCTGCTGTCCGACCTCGTACGCGTGCGCACCGGGCCGGAGGGCACCACCATCCGCTGCTACCTGGGCCGCTGAGCCTCGGGACCCGGCGCCGGCCTCCGGGGCGGCCCCGCGCGAAAGCGCGGGGCGCCCCCGGCCCGGAGTGCCGGCGGCCGGACGGCGGCGTGCCGTTCGTCAGGCGGCCAGCGGGTCCAGCTGGAGCGGCTCGATCCGCCCCTCCAGCATCGCGCCGAGCCCCTGTGCCACGCACACGTCCGGGCGTTCGGCGATGTGCACCGGCATCCTCGTGGCCCGGCGCAGCATCTGGTCGAAGCCGGGCAGCAGGGCCGAGCCGCCGACCATCACTATCCCGCGGTCGGCGAGGTCGGCCACCAGGTCGGGCGGGCAGTCGCGCAGCACCTTCCCGATGCCGTCCAGGACGGCCGTCAGCGGGGTCTGGATCGCGTCGCGCACGGCCGCCGTGTCCACCCGTACGCTGCGGGCGAGCCCCGTGGCCACGTCCCGGCCGTGGATCTCGGCCGACTCCGGGCCCCCGGAGGTGAGGCCGTTGCCGGACAGGGCCAGGTGCAGCGGCCGTACCGACTGGGTGGGCAGCATCAGTTCGTGCCGGTGCCGCAGGTGCTGCACGATCGCGTGGTCCACGGCCTCGCCGCCCACCGGGATCCGCTCGGCGGCGACGATGGAGCCCAGCGAGAGCACCGCGACCTGGGTCGCCGCCGCCCCGCACACCATCACCATGGTGGCCTCCGGCCGCTCCACCGGCAGCCCGCACCCCACCGCGGCGGCGATCAGCGTGTCCACCAGCTCCACCCGGCGCGCCCCCAGCCCGGCCAGCGTCTCGACGGTCGCCCGCTGCGCCAGCGGGTCGGCGTCGTGCGGGGCGCAGGCCGCCGCCCGCAGCCGGGGCTTGCGGCGCAGCATGCGGCGCATCTTGTCGCCCAGCAGATGCCGCAGCATGCGCTGGGCCATCTCGATGTCCACCACCGTGCCGCCGGAGACGGGCCGTACGACCTTGATGTAGTCGGGGGTGCGGCCCGTCATCCGCTCCGCGAACTCGCCCACGGCGATGAGCGCGCCGCTGCGGGTGTTCACGGCGGCGGCCGAGGGCTGGTCCACGACCAGACCGGCGCCCTTCACGTACACCCGGGTACGCGCCGCGCCCAGGTCGACGGCGAAGTGGCAGCGGCGCAACTGCTCCAGGCTGACGGTCACGGCGGATCCTCCCGAGTGCACGGACCTTGGGGCGCCCGGCCGACCGCCGGGCCCACTGGCATCCTGACGCGCCGCCGGGAGCGGGCGCCCGCTGGGCGCGGCCGGGCGGGGCGCCGCCGAACGGGCGTAATTCCCGGCCGCACCGGTGTGTCGCCGGGTCACAGGGCGTGCGCGGCCTCCAGCAGCGGTTCCAGGGAGGCGACGGTGACCTCGCTGCCCTCCCCGCGCAGCCGCCGCCGCCCGGCCGCGGTGGGCGCGTAGCCGATGAAGCGGACGCCGAGCTGCTGGGCGGCGGTGAGTTCGGCGACCGAGGAGCTGATCAGCACCCCGCTGCGGGCGGGCGTGGAGCGGGCGTCCAGGGCGCGCAGCAGGCAGTCGGGGTGCGGCGTCAGCAGGCCGAGGTCGTCGCGGCGGCCGTGGACGCCCGCCAGCGGCAGCCGGTGGGGCCGCAGGCAGTGGTGGACGGCCGCGGTCGACACGTCCGTCACCACGCTGACCCGGCGCCCGGAGCGGTACAGGGCGCGCACCAGCGACAGGGAGCGGTGCGTCAGGGGCGCGTCCGGGACGGCGGCCAGCTCCAGGTCGTCGAGGCGGGCCCGCAGCAGGGGCCCGAGCCGGTCGTGCGCGAAGGCCCGCAGCAGGTCCAGCGGATGGGTGAACGCCTCCCTTCCGGCGGCGCTCGCCACCGGCAGCGACCGGCCCGACAGCGCGTCGTGCGGATCGCGGTGGTCGGCCACCACCGCCAGCAGGTCGAGCACCGCCTCCCGCGCCGAGTGCGCCGTGAACAGCCGGGCGAGCGGCCCCTCGAAGCCGATCAGCACCGTCTCGGCGTCGTCGAGCAGGGCGGACAGCCGCCGCCGGGACGGCACGGGCGGCTCCGCCGCCGGGACCGGCGCCCACTCGGGGACCAGCTGCACGGTGTACGTCACCGCGAGCCCCGGCACCGGCCAGTCGGCCACCCCCGCGTTCACCGCCCGCTGGGCCGCGCCCGCCCGGCGCAGCGGATGCCGGCGGGTGAGGGGGGCCGCCGCGGCGCACAGGTGGCGCAGCAGCCGCCCGGGGACGCCGGTGGCCTCGGCGCGGACGAAGGCGACCGGGTCGGCCACCCGCCAGGACAGCATCACGGCGGCCTGGAACGCGCCCTTGCCGGAGCTGGGCAGGGACACGATCCGGCGCGTCTCGTGCGGGGTGAGGTCGACCGAGTAGTACGTCTCCGGGCGCGGCGGGCGCGTGCCGTAGGGCTGGATCGGGTCGAGCAGTCGCAGCGGGCCGTCGGGGCGGGTGTGCACGACGGCCGTGCGGCCCGGGGTGGGGACGCCCAGCTCGCGC
This sequence comes from Streptomyces sp. NPDC029296, assembly GCF_055569255.1. Classification (NCBI taxonomy): domain Bacteria; kingdom Bacillati; phylum Actinomycetota; class Actinomycetes; order Kitasatosporales; family Streptomycetaceae; genus Streptomyces; species Streptomyces sp. NPDC029296. Next base: position 99,731 of record NZ_JBVHXT010000030.1, on the reverse strand, counting down.
AGGTCGGGCGTGATGAACGGGCCCTGGACCAGGTCGCGTTCGCCGGGGGCGGCGGCCTTCGGCCCGAGCAGGCAGTACCAGGCGGCCGGCGGGCTGTCCGGGGCGCTGTCGGCGAACAGGGGCCTGAAGCGCTGGGCGCGCTGGGCCGCGGAGCTGGCGGCGAACTCGTCGTACAGCGCGGGCGGCACGACGACCGTGACGTCCGCGGCCGTCTTGGGCGGGGCGGCGGACGGCCGTCCGAACGTCACCGTGAGCCGTGGCGGATCGGTCAGCCGGCCGAGCGCGTGGGGGAGTTCGCGCAGGGCGGCGGCGAGGACGGGCAGCAGGTAGGCACTGGGTCCGGTCCGCACCAGGTAGCCGTCCGGGCGGACGGTCACCTCGTACTGGCGGGGACTGACGAAGCCGCGCGCGAGGATCTCGTGCACCGCGGCCTCCAGGGCGACCCGGGCCTCCGGGCGCCCGGTCAGCTCGTCGGCCGCGAAATGGATCCCGGGGTGGTCCTCGGCCGCCTCGCCGGCCAGGACCGTGAGCGTACGGCGCAGCGTCTCCAGGTCGGCCCGGGCCGCCTCGGCGGCCGGGCCCGGGATCCCGCGCAGCGGCTCGCCCCGCCACAGCGCCAGTGCCTGCCGGGCCGCCTGCCGGCCGCCGTCCGGGTCCCCGGCGGCCCGGGCCCGTTCGGCCTCGGCGGCCAGCCGGCGGGCGCGGAGGACGTCGACGCCGTCGTCGGCGAAGCCGCCGCCGGGGCGCAGGGCGTGGCCGTCGGGGGTGGTGGACAGGCCCGGGCCGAGGAGCCGGCCGAGGCGGTCGAGACCGCGCCGCAGGAGCGGACGGCCGGACGCGGCGTCGTCCGCGAGCCCGGCGGCCAGTTCCTCCTCGGTGGCGGGCGCGCCCCCGCGCAGCGCCAGCATGCACAGCACGGCCCGGTCGTGGGGGTCCTCGATGTCGAGGGGGCGGCCGTCGCGGGTGACCCGGAGCGGGCCGAGGAGGGAGAAACGGAGCGGGCCGTGGCGTTCGGCCAGGCGCAGGAGCCGCTCGACGCCGTCGCGCCGGCCCTCCGGGGTGCCGGAGAGCAGACCGCCGGCGGCGGTGTCCAGTTCCGCCCGCAGCGCGTCCGAGCCGGAGTACAGGGAGCGCGCGATGTCGCCGAGTGCCCGCAGCGAGCGCTCGCGGTCCCCGGGGACCAGGGGTGCGGCGTCCAGACAGGTCAGGACCGGCCCGTCCGGGCCGAGGACGACGGCCCCGGCGTCCGGCACCCCGCGGGGCCCCTCCTGCGCGTGCAGGGCGAGGACCGCCTCGGTCAGCCTCGGCAGCAGGGCGACGACCTCGTCGGAGGGCAGCCCGTCCGGAGCGTCGTCCAGGCGCCGGCGCAGCGTGGGGCCTATGACGAACTCCCGTACCAGGTAGGGGATCCCGTCGGCGTGACCGTGGTCGAGGACGCGCGCGATCCCCGGGTGGACCGGTTCGCGCAGCCGTCCGCACAGGTCCGCGAACGCGGCGGGGGAGGGCCCCGGCGGATACCGGTGCAGCACGACCAGGGCGTTCCCCTCCCGTGTGTCCTCGGCCAGCCAGCCCGTGCCCCTGCCCGGCCCGACCAGCCGGTACCGCCCCGCGAACGGCCCCTCGGCACCGTCCGCCGTCAGCCGCCGCACGCTGTCCTCGCGCACCGTGGCGAACGGATCGTCCTCGACGGACGTCCCCGCGCCCCGCGCGGACGGCACCGACGCCCGGAACTCGCCCGGCGCCCGGCCCGCCCTGCGGTCGATCAGCCCGCCGATCCGGCCGAGGAGTTCGGTGGTGCGGTGGCGCTCGGTGCGGGGCAGGCCGAGCAGCAGCAGCTCGCGGACGCCGTCCCGGAACGCGTAGGCGCCGGGCGGGGCGCCGGGCACGGCGGCGAGCATGCCGCTGAGGACGACCTCGGCCAGGTGCCGCGGCCGCGGCTCCGGCTCGACCGCGGCCTGCACCAGGCGCATGACCGGCAGATCCGGTCGCCCCAGCGCGAGATGCCCGGCCAGCCGGACCGCCTCGGGCGAGGCGGTCGCCCGGAACCGCAGCACCAGTTCCTCGGCGGTGAGCCGCCCGACGTCGGTGCGGTCCTCGGCGTCGGCCGGCAGCGGACGGCCCAGCTCGGCGACCGCGGCGGGGAACTCGGCGCCGCCCGGCGTGGCCAGCAGCCCGGCCCAGTGCGCCAGCCACCGCGGTTCCGGCTCCAGCACGGGCAGCGGCACGGCCCCGGGTGCGCGGGCCCCCTCGTCCGGCCCGGGCCCGGAGCGGTGCTCGTACGGCGTGAACGTGAGCGCCGCCGAGGGCGCCGCGGGGTGCGGGGCCGACAGGGTGCCGGGGCCGGCGGGCAGGGCCGTGTCCCGCCACAGGTGCTCCGGCAGCGGCTGTACGACGGCCAGCGGCATCCGGCGCGCCCAGCGGTGCAGGGTGGCGTACCAGCGCTCCCCGGCGGGGCCCTGCCGCCACTGCGGGCCCATGCAGTCGCTGAGCAGCAGCGTGACGGTGCGGCCGTCGGCGGGGGCGGGCACGCCGGGGCCGCGCACCCGGCCGTCGGCGTCCGCGCGGTACAGGCCGATCGTGCGGAACGCGCCCGACTCGCCCAGCACCGTGTGCAGTTCACGCACCAGCGGGCGCCAGAGGGGCATGGTCGGCCCGGCGTCGTACACCAGGTTCAGCCGCAGCCAGCGCTCCCGGGCGGGCCGCAGCACCGGCAGCCACCACGCGGGGTCGGCGCCCAGCCGGGCGATGCGGTCGGCGGTGGCCCGCTCGTCCAGCTCCCGGCCCACGGGCGCGTCGGTCCGGCGGGCCAGCGGACGCAGCGCGCGGTGCAGGGCCAGCCGGTGGCGCAGCATCGGGGGCGCCGGGGCGAGGAGCGTGGCGTGCGGCCGGGCCGCCGGGGCGGGCCGCCGGGCGGGCAGGTGCAGGGGCACCCGGGCGGGCGGCGCGGGGGGCCGGACGGGTTCCGGCGGCGGCCCGGGCGGGGGCGCCGCCGGCCGGCGCGGGGGCGGCGGCTGCGCGGGCGGGGAGGGGGAAGGGGCCGGCGGGGTGCGCTCCCCGTCCTCCTGCCCGGCGGTGCCCGTCTCCTGCCCGGCGGTGCCGCCCGCCGGGCCCGTGTGCCGGGCCAGCCACAGCACCTCGGCCAGTTCCAGCGGGGTGGGGCGCACCCCGTGGGCCACCCGGGCCAGCACGTCGGCCAGGCGGACCACGGGGTCCGGGGCGCCGGCCGGCTCAGAAGACATCGGACTGCGCGCTCTGCCCCAGATACGGCATCAGCTGCTCGGCCAGCCGGTCCAGCGACTCGGCGTCCAGGTCGGCGGAGCGGGCCAGGTAGATCGCGTTCAGCAACTGGTCGGTGGCCAGCTCGCCGGCGCCCGAGCGGGCCAGGAAGCGGTCGATCAGGGTCCGCGCGTAGGCGTCGGGCTCGCCCAGGTGGGCGCGGACGATCCCGGCGAGGTGCCGGTCGTCCGGCTGCCTGAGGTGCAGCGTGACACAGCGGCGCAGGAAGGCGGGCGGGAACTCGCGCTCGCCGTTGCTGGTGAGGACGACGAACGGGAAGGCCCGGCAGCGCACCCGGCCGCGGACCACCGGGACCCGCTCCTCGGTGCCGTCGGCCAGCACCTCGGCGACACCGCCCGGGGTCAGCCGGGAGGCGCGCACCAGCTCGGGGATCTCGTACTGGCCCTCCTCCAACACGTTCAGCAGGTCGTTGGGCAGGTCGAGGTCGCTCTTGTCGATCTCGTCGATGAGCAGCGCGCGGGGCCGGGCGTACGGCAGCAGCGCGGTGCCCAGCGGGCCGAGCCGCAGGTGGTCCTCGATGCCCGACCCGTCGGCCGTGCCGTCCGTCCGGCCCTCCCCGGCCGCCTCCTGCCGGGCCGCGTAGAGCCGGGAGAGCGGGTCGTACTGGTAGAGGCCGTCGTGCAGGGCGCTGCGGCTGGTGATGTTCCAGCGCAGCACCGGGCCGAGCCGCAGCTCCCGGGCGACCGCGTACGCCAGCGAGGACTTGCCGGTGCCGGGCGGGCCGGTGACCAGCAGCGGGCGGCGCAGGTACAGGGCCGCGTTGACCAGCTCGACCGTCTCCTCGGTGGCCTGATAGGTCTCGGCGCGGTGGGCGCGGTCGGGGGAGACCGCGGCGGTGTCCGCGGCGGCGTCCGGGGACGGCAGCACCGGTCCGCCGTCGAAGGCCCGCCAGGGCGGCGGCGCGGGCAGCTCGGTGATGCCGTCGTGCGGCGCGTTCGTACCGGTGTAGACGGGCCACAGGGGCATGGGTCTTCTTCTCCGTGGGGGCTCGGGCGGTCAGGCGACGGGCGAGTGCAGGCTCGCGCCGGTCCCGGGGAAGCAGCGCGGGTCGTCCCAGAGCAGCTGGAGGTCTCTCGCCCAGTGCCGCTCGGGATCGTCGGCGGCCTCTGCGGTCATCCGCAACTCCATGACATGGCGCGGGAGTTCGCCGGGCGGGACGTCGGCGATGGAGGCGGTGAGCTGGTCCAGGAACGCGGTGCCGGGGCAGGACGCGTCCGGGCCCCCGCCACCGGGGCAGGACGCGGCCCGGCCCTCGCCGTCGGGAGGCTCCCGCCGTGCGGCCCCGGTGCGGGGCGCGTCCCCGTGCACCGCGCACGCGGTGCCGCCGCGGGGCCACAGCAGGACCGGCACGGGCACGGTGAGCCCGACCTCGAAGTGCGTCCGGGCCACCGTGGGCGGGGCGGCGAAGCCCGCCAGCCGGGCGTCGCCGTCCCACAGCCTCTTGCGCAGGCTCGGCGGGCGCTCCCGGGTGCCGCACTCCACGCGGTGCACCTCGGCCCCGCCCCCGGTGTCCAGCTTCTGCCACTTCTTGCGCAACTGGTGGCGCAGCCGTCCACTGTGGTGCCGGGCCCGGTCGGTCACCACCAGGGGGTAGGCGCAGCCCAGGGGTGTGCTGTCGTCCGCGCCGCACTCCCAGTGCGCCACCGCCTCGTTGAGCCACTCGCGCGGCAGCACGAACGTCACCAGCTCGTCGGCGTCCGGGGCGAGATGGGCGACGGCCTCGTCGATGCGGCTCTGGACGTAGGCCCGCACTCCGGTGCGGGGCAGCCGGCGGGCGCCCACCGGCCGGCGCCGGCCGTCGCGGTACGCGGACACCTCCACGGTCACCTGGTCGGGGCCGGCGCCGCTGTGGTCGATCTCCACGACCACCGGCGACCAGGCGGGCCCGGCCGGGGCGTCCGGCGCCACCGGCGGCGGTGACACCCGCTCGCCGTCCAGCAGTTCGCCGAGCCGGTCGGTGAACCGGCGCACCGCGTCCGTGTCCGGGACCTCCCAGCGCACGTAGTCCGCCGCCGCCCGCAGGGACGCGAAACCGCCCGGCGGCAGGGGCGGACCGAAGGGGCCCACCGCGTCCAGGTACAGCCGGTCGGGGTCGCACACCCCGCCGCCGGGACCGGCCGCGGCCCGGCGCAGCAGGTCGTACAGGCGCGGGCGGCCGTCGTCCCCGGCTCCCGGGCCGGGCACCAGCTCGCCCAGGTCGGGCCAGTACCGGGCCAGCACGTCCAGCGGCAGCATCCGGCCCTTGCGCACCTGTGGCGACGTGCCGAGGGCCGCGGTGATCATGCCGGCCACCCTGCCGTCCGGCAGCGTCGCCGCCGCCCCGCTGAACCCGTCCGCGATCGGCTGCCCGTGCCCGTGCCAGGCCACCAGCTCCAGCCACTCGCCCGCGATCAACTGCGGGGAGACGGCCCGGTATTCGGCGAGCGTGCCCTCGTCGTAGCCCTCGGGGAAGCCGTAGGCGACCAGTTTCGGGTACGGCTCGGCGCACGCGGCGTCAGGCGGGGCGAAACGGGCCGGGGCGAGCGGGATGTCGTGGTCCACCGCGAGTTCGAGCACGGCCACGTCACCGGGGTCGGTGACCCCGCCCGCCCAGCCGCCGTGGGCGACGACCGTCGCGGGCACCTCGCCCAGCTCCCTGGCGTGCGGGAAACCGACCGTCACCGGGGCCCGGTCGCCGGCCCGGACGACATGGGCGCAGGTGAGCACCCGGCGGCCGGTCACCAGGAAGCCGGCCCCCACCGCGTTGCCGCAGGCGATCCGGGCGTGCCAGGCGGCCCCGCCCATCACCGGGCCCCGGGCTCGGACCCCGACGCGCTCTGCCCCGGCACGGCGGGCGCCGGCGCGGCCCGTTCCGGGGACCAGCTGAGCTTCACCACCAGGTGGCCCTCCGCCGACCCCTTCGCGATGACCGCGCCGGCCTCGGCGGACAGCCGCACGCCGAACTCGATCTCCACCGCGTCGGGGCGCAGGCTGCCGTCCCGGAAGACCCGCAGCGCCGCTGCCGCCGCCGCCCGTACGCCGTCCAGGGCGCCCTCGAAGGTGCGCGCGGCCTGTGCCGGGCCGTCGCCGCGCGCGACGAGGCGGGCACCCGACCTGGCGTTCACGCCGTCCACCACGACGAGCGCGCCGTCCTCGGTTCTGAACTCGACCAGTCCGTCGTCCATGGCGCCGCCCGCTCCCCCTCGTGTCGTGCGTGATCCGTGCAGCAACCCCCATGGTACGGACGGTGCTTGACCCGTCACACCACCGAGCGGGCCCGGCGGGGCGGCGGGCGCCCTGGCGAGAACCCGCCAGGGCGCCTTTCCGTCAGCGGCGGCCGGCTCCCGCGCCCGGCCGCCCCCACCACACTCGTCCCAGCACACGACGGGCGCGACGCACACGAGATGAGGCGTGGATGAGCACACGACCAGTCAGACGCGGGACGGCGCTGCTGGCGGCGGCGCTGGTGGGCGCCCTGCTGCCGGCCGGCCCGGCGGTCGCCCGGGCGGCCCCCGCCGCCGCGCCCGCCCCGGGCTCCGCCGCCCCCGCGACCGTCACCCTGGTCACCGGCGACCGGGTGACCGTCACCGACCTCGGACACGGCAGGCAGACCGTCACCGTACGGCGGCCCCAGGGCGCCACCGGGGCCGTCCGCACCCAGAAGAGCGACGGGCACCTGAGAGTCGTACCGGACGAGGCGCTGCCGTATCTGCGGGCCGGCACCCTGGACCGGCGGCTGTTCGACGTCGGCGGGCTGATCCGGCAGGGGCTCACCGACGCCGAGGCGGACGCGCTGCCGCTGATCGTGACCTACGGCAAGGGCGTCCGGGCCGCCACCCCGGCCGGGACCAGGCGGACGCGGGCGCTGCCCAGCCTGCGCGGGGCCGCCGTGGCCGCCGACCGGAGCCGTGCCTTCTGGCGGTCGTTCACCCGGGGAGGCGGCCTCGGCAAGGTGTGGCTGGACGGACGGGTGACGGCCGACCTCGCCCACAGCAACGCCCAGATCGGCACGGCGGCGGCCTGGGAGACGGGGCTGACCGGCGAGGGCGTCACCGTCGCCGTCCTGGACACCGGCGCCGACCTCGGCCACCCCGACCTGGCCGGCCGGGTGGGCACCAGCCGCAGCTTCGTCGAGGGGGAGGAGGTCGCCGACCGCAACGGGCACGGCACCCACGTCGCCTCCACCGTCGGCGGCAGCGGCGCCGCCTCCGGCGGCACCGAGAAGGGGGTCGCGCCCGGCGCCACGCTCGCCGTCGGCAAGGTGCTCGGCGACCAGGGCTCGGGCAGCGAGTCCCAGATCATCGCCGGGATGGAGTGGGCCGCCCGGGACGTGCGGGCCCGGATCGTCTCCATGAGCCTCGGCTCCCCGGAACCGAGCGACGGCACCGACCCGATGGCCCAGGCGGTGAACACCCTCTCGAAGGAGACCGGGGCGCTGTTCGTGGTCGCCGCCGGCAACACCGGCGCGCCCTCCTCGATCGGCTCGCCCGGCGCCGCCGACGCCGCCCTGACCGTCGGCGCCGTCGACTCCGCCGACCAGCCGGCCTCCTTCACCTCCGCCGGACCCCGCTCCGGCGACAACGCCCTCAAGCCGGACCTGGCCGCGCCCGGCGTCGACATCCTCGCCGCCCGCTCCCGGCTCGCCCCCGGCACCGGCGACTACACCTCCATGAGCGGCACCTCCATGGCGACCCCGCAGATCGCGGGCGTGGCCGCGCTGCTCGCCCAGCGGCATCCCGACTGGAGCGGCGCCGAGCTGAAGGACGCGCTGCTGTCCACCTCCCGGCGGCTCGACACCTCCGCCTACGTCCTGGGCGCGGGCCGGGTGAGCGTCCCCGACGCGGTGCGCGCGGGCCTCACCGCCACCGGCAGCGCCGACCTCGGCTTCCACCGCTGGCCCCACGACACCGACCGGCCCGTCACCCGCACCCTCACCTACCGCAACACCTCCGGCACGGACCTCCCGCTGAAGCTGTCCGTCCAGGGCGCCCCGGACGGCGTCGCCACCCTCGCCCGGGACACCCTCACCGTGCCCGCGCACTCCACCGCCTCCACCACCCTCACCGGTAACGCCGCCAAGGCGCCCGCCGGCGAGACCAGCGGCCGGGTCGTGGCCTCGGCCGAGGACGGCACGCCCCTCGCGCACACCGTGTTCGGGCTGGTCAAGGAGGAGGAGCGGTACACGCTCACCGTCCATGTGAAGGACCGCGACGGCGCCCCCGTGCCCGCCGACCTCACCGTGCAGCGGCTCGCGGAGGGCGAGGACGCCCGGCCCGCGCACGTCGACGGGTCCGGCACCCTGGAGCTGCGCTTGGAGCCGGGCACCTACTCCCTCGCCACCTTCCTCGACGTGCGCGGCGCCCACGGCGCCGACTCGCTCGGCCTCGGCTTCCTCACGGCCCCCGAGATCCTCCTCGACCACGACCAGGACGTCACCCTCGACGGCCGGACGCTGCGCGAGGTGAGGGCCGCCGTCGACCGGCGCACCGAGACCCGCCAGCTGCTGATGGAGTACGACCGCCGGGCCGGCGGCGCCGACCTGTTCGGCGCGGTCCAGGTCCCCCTCGCCTACGACAGCGTCTTCGCCGCGCCCACCCGGAAGGTCACCCGGGGCACCTTCGAGTACCGCACCGTGTGGCGGCTGGCCAAGCCCCGGCTTCAGGTGAAGGGCGTCGGCGAGGCGACCGTCCAGCCGGGCGGCACCCTCGTCGAGGGCCGCACCCGGCTGCCGCTGGCCGACGTCGGCGACGGCCCCCCGACCGGGGTGTCCGGCAAGGCGGTCCTCGCCCGCCTCGCCCCCGGCGCCGACCCGGCCGCGCTCGCCCGGGCCGCCCAGGACGCGGGCGCCCGGGCCCTGTTCGTCACGGACGACACGCCCGGCCGGCTGATGGCCTGGTGGGGCACGGACGACAACGCCGACCGGCCGCTGACGATCGCCACCGTGAACCGCGCCGACGCCGCCCGGCTGCGCGCGGCGGGCCGGGTCGACATGACCGGCACGGCCGACTCGCCGTACGTCTACGACCTGTCCGAGGGCCACCCGGGCGCGATCCCCGACCGGGACCTCACCTACGCGCCCGGCAAGCGCCGGCTGGCCGCGGTACAGGCCAGGTTCCACTCGCCCGAGGCGACCTCCGGCGGCGAGTTCCGCTACTCCCTCACCGGCACCTTCCCCCTCGGCATCGGCTTCCAGGAGCGCGTCTTTCTGCCCGCCGAGCGCACCGACTACGTCTCCACCGGCCCCGGCCAGCTGTGGCACGAGTCCGTCACCGTCCGCGACGGCGCCCTGGAGGAACGCGGCGGGCTGGCCCGGTACGCCGGCGGCACCCGGCCGGAGCTGGACTGGTTCCGCCCGGTGTGGCACCCGTGGCTGGGCACCGGGCTCGGCTGGGGACAGCAACGCGCCGGTGACCGGCTCCGGTTCAACACCCCCGGCTGGGGCGACTCCGGGCCCGACCACACCGGCTTCGGCGACGTGTGGAGCGAGGACGGCGGGCTGAGCCAGACCACCTCCGTCCACCTGGACGGCACCCTCGTGGACGAGAACACCGGCTCCACCGCCTACGTCTTCGGCGCGCCCGCCGACGAGCACACCTACAAGGTCGTCACCGACACCGCCCTGGACGCCGCCCGGTGGCGGCCCGCCACCCGCGGCCACGCCGAGTGGACCGTCCGGTCGGCGGCCGGACCGGAGGACAGCTGGACGTATCTGCCGATGATCAACGTCGCCTTCGACCTCGACACCGACCTGGCCGGCCGGGTGCCCGCGGGCCGGCGCGTGCCGGTCGGGATCGCCGCCGGGTACGTGGCGGGCGCGACCGGCACCGGGACCCTCGGCGGCGGCCGGCTGGAGGTGTCGTACGACGACGGCACCACCTGGCGGACGGTCCCGCTGACCGCCGGCCGGGGCGCCTCCTGGCGCGGGACGCTCACCGTGCCGCGCGGCACCGCCCACCTCTCCCTGCGTGCCTTCGTCCGCGACGACCGGGGCGGCTCGGTCACCCAGGAGATCATCCGGGCGGCGGCCGTCGGGTAGCCCGGGGACGGGGGTGGTCCGCGGGCTCCACGATGCCCCGGACCACCCCCAGCTCCACCAGGTCCTGCGGCCGGATGCGCAACTGGCCGGCGGTCGCCTCCGCCTCCCCCGGCGGACGCTTGAGGATGGCCGCCGCGAGTTCGGGGGCGATCACCGAGAAGTAACTGTCCGGGGTGGCCCACGTGTTGCCCGGCGCGGCCAGCGCGAGGGCCCCGCCGGAGCCGCCCTCGCCGATCACCAGGGTGGTCAGGGGCACCCGCGCGGCGGCCACCGCGCCGAACACCTCGGCGATCGCGGCCCCCGCCCCCTGCCGCTCCGCGTCCGCGTCGTTGGCGGCGCCCGGGGTGTCCACCAGCGTCAGCACCGGGATGCCGAGCCGGTCCGCGAGCCGGATCAGCCGGGCGGCGGTGCGGTACCCGGCGGGCCGGGTCGCCGTCCCGGTCTGCGCCGCGAACGCCACGCTCCGGCCGTCCCGTTCGCCGAACCCGCACAGGATCCCGCCGGGATCCGTGCCACCGCACCGGTCGCCGCCGATCAGCACCCGGCGCTCGAAGCAGTCGTCCAGATAGGCGTGCGCCCGGGGCCGCCCGGGGTCCCGGGCGCGGACGACGGCCTCCCAGCCGGTGGCGGGCAGCCCGGCCCCGCCCAGGGCCCGCGGCACGGGAGCCCCGGCGGCCGGGGCCGTCAGCAGCCGCAGCCAGGTGCCGAGCACCTCCCGCAGCCGGTCCGGCGCCACCACCGCGTCCGCCGCGCCCGCCGCCACCTGCGCCTCGGCCGTGTACGCGGCCGGGTCGGCGTCCGGCGGGCGGACCCGGGAGCCGGCGAAGCCGACCTGGGCGCCGGGCAGGGCCAGCACCACGTCCGCGCCCGCGCCGAGCGTGGCCCAGCCGCCGCCGGTCGTCGGGTCCCCGAGGACCGCGATCTGCGCCAGCCCCGCCTGCCGGGTGAGCGCGGACTCGCGGGCCACCCGCTGGAGCTGGGTGAGCGCGAGCATGCCCTCCTGCATCCGGCTGCCGCCCGTCGCGATCAGCACCACCACCGGCAGCAGGTGCGCCCGGGCATGGCGGTACGCCGCCACCAGCCGGTCCCCGGTGCGTTCGCCCAGCGAGCCGCCCAGGAAGCCGAACTCGAAGGCGATCAGCACGGCCTCGGTGCCCGCGACGCGCGCGGTGCCGCAGACGACCGACTCCGCCTCGCCGGTGCGCTCGGCGGCGCGGGCGCGCGAGGCGTCGTAGCCCTGCCAGCCCAGCGGGCCGTCCGGCGCCGGACGGCCGGCGGGCGCGGGGAGTTCACGGAAGCCTTCCGGGTCCGCCAGCAGCGCGAGGACCTCCCGCGCCGAGCGCCGGTCAGGCATCGGCCAGGGCCCTCTTCATGATCTTCCCCATGTCGTTGCGGGGCAGCGCGTCCCGGTAGCGGACGACCCGGGGGCGCTTGTGCGGGGCCAGCCGCCGGGCCACGTGGTCCGCCAGTTCCTCCGCGCCGGGCGGGGAGGCCGGGTCCGCCGGGACGATCCAGGCCACGATCCGCTCGCCCAGGTCGGCGTCCGGCTCCCCGGTCACCGCCGCCTCCCGCACCCCCGGGTGCTCCAGCAGCGCGTTCTCGATCTCCCCGGCCCCGATCTTGTAACCGCCGCTCTTGATCAGGTCGGTGGCCTTGCGCCCGACGATGCGGACATAGCCGTCGGGCTCCCGTACGGCCATGTCCCCGGTGCGGAAGAAGCCGTCGGCGGTGAAGGCGGCGGCGGTGGCGTCGGGCCGGTTCAGGTACTCGGTGAACAGGTTCGGACCGCGCACCTGGATCTCGCCGACGCTCTCCCCGTCCCAGGCGGTGATCTCCGTGCCGTCCTCCTCCACCAGCCGCAGGTCCACCCCCGGCAACGGCACCCCGACCGTGCCGGCCCGGGCCTCGCCGTCGGCCCGCACACTGGTGTTCATCAGCGTCTCGGTCATGCCGTACCGCTCGACGACCCGCCGCCCGGTGGCCGCCGCGATCCGCTCGTGGTCGTGGACCGGCAGCGCGGCCGAGCCCGAGACCAGCAGCCGGGCCCGGGCCAGCGCCCCGGCCAGCTCCGCGTCGCCGGGCAGCGCCTCGGCGATGCGGTGGTACATCGTCGGTACCCCGAACAGCATGGTCGCGCCGTCGTTCAGCTCGCGGGCCACGCCCTCGGGGGAGAACCGGCCCAGGTGCCGCACGCTCCCGCCGCGCCGCAGCGGGCCGAGGACGCCCAGCACCAGCCCGTGCACATGGAACAGCGGCAGTCCGTGCACCAGCACGTCGTCCCCGGTCCACCCCCAGGCGTCGGCGAGCGCGTCCAGAGTGGTCGAGACGGCCCGGCGGGGCAGGACCGCGCCCTTGGGCGGGCCGGTGGTGCCAGAGGTGTACACGATCAGCGCCGGGTCGCCGTCCGCCGCCCGCTCCTCGGGGAGGGAACCGGTGGCGGAGGCGTCCACGTCGATCCGGGGCAGGGCGGCTGCCACGGGCGGCAGTTCGGCACCGGGGGCGGCGAGGACCAGGGACGGCGCGCTGTCGGCGAGGATGTGGGCGAGTTCCGTCTCGCCCGACTTCGGGTTGAGCGGCACCGCGGCCACCCCGGCGAGCAGCGCGCCGGTCACCGCGACGGCGGTCTCCAGCTCGGGCGTGGCCCACACCGCGACCCGGCCCGCCCCCTCGATCCGGGCGGCGAGGGCACCCGCGGCGCCCGCGAGGGAGCCGTACGTCAGGGTCCGGGGCCCGAACCGCAGGGCGGCCCGTTCCCGGACTCCGTCCGGGGGGACCCCCGTCCCGCTGCGCTCGCCGGGACCGTCCGCCAGGGCGGGGAAGAGAGAGGACACGCGGCGCACTCCTTACTGTCGACGCTGCCGACTGCCGGGGACGACAGCACCCTTCCTACACCAGCGGGACGGTGTGCGGCGGGCCTTGTTAGCCTCGCCACCGCACCCCTCATCGATCCCGCGTACGACAGGGAGTCAACCGTGCCCCGCATCGCCCTCGCCACCTACGACCCCGCCCCCGGACGCAGCGAGGACACCGACCTGCCGGTGCTGGTGCGGGCGCTCGGGGAAGCGGGCGCCGACGCGGAGGCCCGGCACTGGGACGACCCGGCGGCCGACTGGGCCGGCTACGACCTCGTGGTGATCCGCTCGACCTGGGACTACAGCTGGCGGGCCGCCGAGTTCGCCGCCTGGGTGGAGCGCACCGCGTCGCTGACCCGGCTGGCCAACCCGGCCCCCGTCGTGCGCTGGAACACCGACAAGCGCTACCTCGGGGAGCTGGCGGCGGCCGGGGTGCCCACGGTCCCCACCCGCTACATAGCGCCCGGCGAGCCGGCCGGCCTGCCCGCCGGCCACGAGTTCGTCGTCAAGCCGACCTCGGGCGCGGGCGCCCGGTTCGCCGCCCGCTACACCCCCGCCGAACACGGCACCGCGCTGCGGCAGCTCGCCCGGATGCACGCCGAGGACCTCACCGCGATGGTGCAGCCGTACATGCCGGGCATCGACGTGCGCGGGGAACGGGCCCTGCAGTTCTTCGGCGGACGGCTGCTGCACGCCAGCCGCAAGGCCGCCGTGCTGACCCCCGGCACCCCCTACGACGCCGACAAGGTCGCCCACCCCGGCCTGGAGCGCTGGCGGCCCACCGAGGCCGAACTCGCCGTCGCCGAACGCGCGCTGGCCGCCGTGCCCGGCGCGTCGGGGCTGCTGTACGCGCGCGTGGACCTGGTCGACGGCGACGACGGCGAACCCCGCCTGATGGAACTGGAACTGGTCGAACCGAACCTGTTCCTGGGTCTGCACCCCGAGTCGCTGCCGCGGGTGACGGAGGCGATCCTCGCGGCCGCCGGGGACGCCTGAGCCCCGTCCGGCCGGTGGACGGTTCGCCGACGCCACTGGACGGCGGAGGGTCCCGTGACGCAGGCTGACCCCGTCAAGATCACTACACGATGGGGGAGTTGACGTGTCCAAGGTATGGCTGGTGACCGGGGCGAGCAGCGGATTCGGCCGGTCGGTCACCGAGGCCGCCGTCGCCGCCGGGGACCTGGTGGTCGGCGCGGCCCGCCGCCCGGAGGCGCTGGAAGACCTGGTGGCCGCCCACCCGGGCAAGGTGGAGGCGCTGCGCCTCGACGTGACGGACGGCGCCGCGATCGAGGCGGCCGTGGCGGACGTCGTGGCCCGGCACGGCCGGATCGACGTGCTGGTCAACAACGCGGGCCGCACGCACGTCGGCGCGGTCGAGGAGACCACGGACCAGGAGCTGCGGGAGCTGTTCGAGCTGCACGTGTTCGGCCCGACGGCCCTGGTGCGGGCGGTGCTGCCGCACATGCGCGAGCGGCGCACGGGTGCGATCGTGCAGATGAGCAGCATGGGCGGGCAGATGTCCTTCGCGGGCTTCGGCGCCTACAGCGGCACCAAGTTCGCCCTGGAGGGCATCTCCGAGGCGCTCGCCGACGAGGTGGCGGAGTTCGGCATCAAGGTGCTGATCGTGGAGCCGGGCGCGTTCCGGACCTCCCTGTTCGGCGCCGGGCGAGCCGGGGCCAGCCCCGACAGCGGGGTGTACGCCAAGGTGAGCGAGACCCGCGGGTTCATCTCCGGCGGCGACGGCACGCAGCCGGGCGACCCGGCCAAGGCGGCGGCCGTCATCCTGGCCGCGCTGGAGGCCGAGCGCACCCCGCTGCGCCTGCCGCTGGGCGACGACGGGGTGAGCGCGGTCCTGGGCCACCTCGACCAGGTCCGCGCGGAGGTCACCGAGTGGGAGAAGCAGACCCGGGCGACCGGCTTCGACGCCTAGGAAGTCCGCGCCCCGCCGCGCGCCGCACGGCGGGGCGACGGCCCCCGCCTCCATCCGCACGACACCGACCGCCCGCCTGCGGGGCCTTGCGGGCTGGGATGGCGCGGGGCGTCCACCGGAGCGGTTCCACGGGGCGAGCGTTGGGGTGGCGCGGGCTGTCCGCCGATGCCGCCCCCGGCGCGGGCGCTCAGGCGGCGGCGGCCGTCCGCCTGAGCGGTCCTGCGGGGTGGGGGGATGGCGCGGGCCATCCGCCGCAGTGGCCTCGCGGGGTGGGTGCCGGGGCGACGGCGGCTGTCCGCCTGCGGGGCCTCGCGGGGCGAGCGTCGGGATGGCGTGGGCCGTCCGCCGATGCCCCCCGGCGCGGGCGCTCAGGTGACGGGCGCCGTCCGCTGGAGCAGTCCCCAGGTGAACTCGGCGACCAGCTCGTGCCGTACGCCCTCCCGGTCCGGGGCGGTCAGGGCCAGCCCCGACCGGGTGGGGGCCGAACCCTGGAGCGGCCGGGCGGGGGCGAAGGCGCGGGCGGCCTCGTCCACCGTGCACGACCAGGGCGTCAGGTCCTCCAGGGTGGCCAGGCGCGGGCCCGGCGCGTCCGGCGCCCGCACCAGCCACTCGTGCCAGACCCCGCCCTCCGGCCCGAGCAGCACCTCGAACCGCAGGTCGGGCCAGAGCGGCAGGGCCCACCGCCGGGCCTCGCAGTCCAGGTCGCCGACCCGGCGCGGCGCCACGGACTCCGGGGCGCCGAGGACCGCCCGGTACCGGGCGGCGGCGCCCCGGCCGCGCGGCGAACGGGCCATCGCCTGCCACCGCTTGTTGGCCTCCCGCATGTCCGCCGCCGACGCGCCGAGCCGGCGCCGCGCCTCGTCGACGAGGTCCGGGTTGTGGTCGGCCATGCGACGCAGCAGCACCAGCTGGAAGTCGGGTCCCATGAGGTCCATGGTGCACGGCTCGTGCCCGCCCATTGCCCGCGCAACCTTCCCTGACTAGCCTGTGTTCGTCATGCCGATCGCCTGTTGATATCTCGAACATCTCGACGCGGATATCGCCGACGGGCGCCTAACACCCAAGGGAGGGGGCCGGACGTGGGACGCCTCGTGCCTGCCGTGACCCGGGCTCTCGACATTCTTGAGCTGTTCCTCGACGGGGACGGGACGCTCTCCGCCCCCGACATCGTGCGCAGGCTCCAGCTGCCGCGCACCACCGTGCACGAACTGGTCACCACGCTCGCCGCCCGGTCGTACATCGTCCAGGTGCCCGGTCAGCCCGGACGGTACCGGCTCGGCGTACGCCCGTACCAGCTCGGCAGCCGCTACGCCGAGCAGCTCGACCTCGCCGCCGAGGGCCAGCAGGTGGCCCGCTCGGTCGCCGAGACCTGCGACGAGACGGTGCACGTGGCGATCCTGGAGGGCACCGACGTCATCTACATCGCCAAGGTCGACTCCACCCACGCCGTCCGCATGGTCTCCGCCGCCGGCCGCCGGCTGCCCGCCCACTGCACCTCGGTCGGCAAGATGCTGCTGGCCTCGCTGCCCGGACCGGAGCTGGCCGCGCGGATTCCCGACGACGCCGAGCTGGCCGGGATGACCCCGAACAGCATCACCGACCCGGCCGTGCTGCGCGAGGCCCTGACGGAGATCCGGCAGCGCGGGATCGCGGTGGAGAGCCGCGAGTCCAACCCCGACGTCTCCTGCGTCGCCGCGCCGGTCCGCGACCGCACCGGGCAAGTCGTCGCCGCGTTGTCCATTTCCGTCCCTATGATTCGCTGGAGCGACGAGCGCCGGGCCGAGCTGGAGCAGCTGGCCGCCAAGGGCGCGGCGGAACTGTCGGAGCGGCTGGGACACAGGAGCGCGGCATGACGGCGTACGAGGTGGCGGTGGCGGCGGAGGCGACGCTCGGGGAGGGCCCGACCTGGGACCCGGTGACCGGCCGCCTCCTCTGGCTGGACATCCTGGGCATGCGGCTGCACACCTACGACCCGGTGACCGGGCGTCGTACGGTCCGCACGACGCCCCAGCACGTCGGCGCCGCCAAGCCCCGCGCGGGCGGCGGCCTGGTGCTGAACCTGCGCGACGGCGTCGGGCTGCTGGACCCCGACGACACGTTCCGCTGGCTGCGCCACGAGCCGGTCCCGGGCCGCCGCGGGAACGACGCGGCCGTGGCCCCGGACGGCTCCCTGTGGGCGGGCACGATGCGCTACGACGAGGCGGCCGGCGGCGGCACGCTGTCCCGGCTGACCGGGGACGGCACCACGCGCACGGTGCTGGACGATGTCACGGTCAGCAACGGCACGGGGTGGAGCCCCGACGGCCGCCTCATGTACTACGTCGACACCCCCACGCGTCGCGTGGACGTCTTCGACCACGACGCCGACGGCGTCCGCAACCGCCGCCCGCTGGCCGAGATCGAGGAGGGCGCGGGCTACCCGGACGGCCTCACGGTCGACGCCGACGGCTGCGTGTGGGTGGCGCTGTGGGACGGCGGCGCGGTCCGCCGCTACACGCCCGACGGCACCCTGGACCGCGTCATCGACCTGCCCACCCCCCGGACGACGGCCTGCGCGTTCGGCGGCCCCGCCCTGACCGACCTCTACATCACCACGGCCCGCACGGGCCTCGATTCCCCCCACCCGCTCTCGGGCTCCCTCCTGGTCGTCCCGGACGCGGGCAAGGGGCTGCCGCAGCCGGCGTTCGAGGGCTGAGCGCCCCAGGGGGCGCGCGGACGAGGCGCGGCCGGGGCGGTGCGCGGCCGGGGCGGTGCGCGGCCGGGGCGGTGCGCGGCCGGGGAACGGCCGGCATCCCGCGCCGTCACACCCGGGTCTCCACCCGCGCCCCCGCCATCCGGGCCCGCACCGCCTCGATGTCGGCGGACCTCCGCAGCGCGCGCGAGACGGCCCCGATCTCCCGCAGCAGATCCGTCGCGTCGGCGCCGTCACCCGGTCCGGGCCGCGCGGGCGCCCCCGTCTCGACGGCGTCCAGCACGCACACCGCCGCGGCCAGCGCCCGGGCCCACTCGGGCGGATGGCCGAGCCCGAGCGCCGCGTCGTAGGCGCGCCCGCCCAGCCCGGTGTCGATGCGCCGCGCCAGCGGCAGCAGAACGTCCCGGATGAACGTCTCGCGCCGGGTGAGCCGCAGTTCGGGCGTGGCGCGCAGCACGAACGGCAGCCCCGCCCCGCTCACCGAGCGCAACAGCCGGTACAGCGGCCGTAGTTCACTGTGCGCGAGCCGGACCCGCCACCGGTCGCGCAGATACTGGCCGGCGTGCGGCAGGACGAACCCGGCGGCGACGAGGATCGCGGCGACGGCGGCGAAGGCCGGCGCCAGGTCGGTGCTCAGCCAGTCCGCGTCCCGCCCGGTCCAGCGCGTGCCGACGGCGGTCAGCTTGGCCACGCTGTACACCAGGTCCAGCGCGTACCCCGCGCCCAGCAGCCTGAGCCCCCGCCGCAGCCAGGCGTCCAGGCCGGCCACGCGCACCCAGGCCCGGATCAGCCGGGAGCTGACCAGGCAGGCCACGGCGTGCGCGACCAGGTAGAGCAGGATGCCCTCGCGGATGAACGGCGTGGTGGCGTAGTAGGTATCCAGGTCCCGCAGCCGCTCCGCGGGGGCGTCGGCGAGCGGGAACAGCACCCACAGGGCGGCGATCACGCCCGAGTACACCGAGAGCACCCAGCGCCGCGCCCGGCGGCTGCCGGCCGAGCGGCCCGGGGGGCCGTTGCGCCAGGTGATGAGCAGCAGCAGGCCGTTCGCGCACAGCGCGGTGATCAGCGAGTAGCACCAGGGCGCCGAGATGTTGGGCACCCCGGCCAGCCGGTTGACCAGGGCGACGGTGGACGGGGCGCTGAAGACGAACACCGCGCAGGCGAGCAGCAGCAGCGTGCCGACCGCGCGCAGCAGCGGGTCCCGCCACAGCCGGATGATGGTCGGCAGCTTGATCGCCAGGGCGGTGACCAGCACGGCCGCGGGGATCCAGAAGGCGACGGAGACGTCGCAGAGGAAGCCCGGCGGTGTCACCGCGCGGCTCCCCCCTCCCCGGCGGGCCGGTCGGCCGCCGGCGCGGCGCGCCCCCCGGGGCCGCGCGCCCGTTCGCGCCCGCGGTAGCCGAGGGAGCGCTGGACGGGGTCCGGCGGGGCGGGCCGGGCCCCGGACAGCTGGTCGCGGAACAGGGTGGCCAGACGGTGCCCGAAGTCGTCCGCCTCGGCCTCGTCGGTCTCCCGGGAGCCGTTGCGGGCGGCCACCGTGAGGGCCGCCTCCCGCCAGCCGGGCGCGTCGGCGAGGGCCCGGGCCGCGGCGGCACCGGCCAGGTGGTGGTGCCGGTGGCCGGCGTGCAGGTGCCACAGTTCGTGCCCCAGGATGACCAGTTGCTGCATGTCCTGCGCCCGCTCCTCCACGATGACGAGGTCGAAGTCGGCGAACTCGACCCACAGCCCGGTCACTTCGATCTCGTCCGGGAACCGTTCGAACCGCAGCTCCACCGGCCGTCCGGCGCGCAGCGCGCTCATCTCCTCGCACAGCGCGCGGCACAACTGCCGTACGCCGACCGGTGGTTCGGTCCGGGCACGGACGGCGGCGGCGAGGTCGGCGGCCAGCGTGCGCATGGCCGGGCCGGAGCGGGGGCGGCGCAGCCGTGAGGCGAGCCCGGCGAGCCGCCGACGCGTGTCCGCGATGCCCATCCGGTCCCCCCTCCGTGCCGTGTTCCGCCCAGTCGTGGCTGGTCCGAGGGTACGCGCACGCATGTGCCCGCGTCATGCGTTCCCCCGGCCGTCGTTCAACACGAAACGACCTATGAGGTTTGTCCAACCCATTGACGCACGCGCGCGGGGAATCTACGGTCCCGTTCGAAGTTACGGGCAGCATTCGACATATCGAACGTAGGGGCAAGGTATGGGACAACCTGGCCTGAACCGCAGGCACTTCCTCGGGGCCGCGGGCGGGTTGGTGACGGCCGCGAGCCTCGGTTTCGCGGCCCTCGGCAGCGGGGCCGACGCACTGGCCACCGACGCCCGCGCCCGGGTGCGCTACTGGAACCTCTTCCAGGGGGGTGACGGTGCCAACCAGGTCGCCATGGTCGACGCGTTCCGCAGGACGCACCCCGGCACCGCGGTGAAGGACTCCACCCTCACCTGGGGCGGCCCCTACTACACCAAGCTCGCCATGGCCGCCGCCGGCAACCGCGCCCCCGACCTCGCGGTCATGCACCAGGGCCGCATCCCCGGCTTCGCCCCCGGACGGCTGCTGGACCCCTGGGACACCGGTCTGCTGGCCAGGTACGGAGTGCGCGAGGCCGACTTCAACCCGGTGCTGTGGAAGCGCGGCATCGTCGACGGCAAGCTCTACGCCCTGCCCCTGGACATCCACGTCCAGCTCTGCTTCTACCGCAAGGACGTGTGCCGCGAGGCCGGACTGCTCGACTCCGCCGGCCGGCTGCCCGCCGCCACCTCCACCGACGACTGGTTCGCCCTCCTCAAGGAGGCCAGGAAGCGGCTGCGGAAGGGGCAGCAGACCCTCGGCCTGCACGCCAACGACCAGAACTTCTGCTGGTGGTTCTTCGTCGCCTTCTACCAGCAGCTCGGCGGCACCTACTTCGACGCCGCCCAGACGGACCTGACCTTCGACACCGACAAGGCCACCCGGGTCCTGGAGTTCTTCCGCAAGCACGTCACCGACGGCTACGTCACCCCGGGCGAGACCGACGCCGAGGCGTTCCTCGCCGGCTCCCCCTTCACCTGGGAGGGCAACTGGTCGGTGCCCTACTTCAACGACGAGAAGGTCGACTACGGCGCCCAGCCGCTCCCCCCGGTCTTCGGCACCCCGGCCACCCACGCCGAGTCCCACTCCTTCGTCCTGCCCCACCAGGCCGGCCGCGGCGGCGCCGCCGACGAGGGCGCGTACCGGCTCGCCGCCTACATGGTCACCCACGCCACCACCTGGGCCCGGGGCGGTCACATCCCCGCCTACCTGCCCACCTTCGAGGACCCGGGCTACCGCGGGCTGACCCCGCAGAACGAGTACTCCCGGCCCGCCATGGACCACCAGGCCAACGAGCCGCACATCTGGTTCGCGGGCTCCACCGGCATCCTCGCCCAGCGCCTCGGCCCGGTCATCGCCTCCTCCAACCTCGGCTCCACCGCCCCCGGCGAGGCGGCCCGCCGCATGAAGTCGCTGCTGGAGCGGCTGCTCGCGGCGAAGAACCCGATGACCGGGCGCACCGCCGCCCAGGAGCTGAAGGGAGCCGCCGCATGAGCAGTACGACGCTGACCACGGCCGGCCGCACGGTGCGCCCCCGCGCCGTCGCCGGCACCGGCTCCGCCCGGCTGCGCTGGTCCCGCCGCCTCCAGCACGGCGGCTGGTTCGTCGCCCCGTTCCTGGTCCTCTACGGCCTGTTCGTCATCCTGCCCGTCGTCCGCGGCCTGTACCTCAGCTTCACGGACGCCAACATCTCCGGCGACCACACCGGCTTCGTGGGCCTCGCCAACTACCGCGAGGCACTGCGGGACCCGCTCGTGTGGGACTCCCTGTGGCACAGCACGCAGTTCACGCTGTACGTCGTCCCGCTGATCGTCCTCGTGGCCCTGCTGATGGCCCTGATCGCCCACCACACCGTGCACTTCAAGTGGCTGTGGCGGCTGTGCTTCTTCGCGCCCTTCCTGCTGCCCTCGGCCGTCGTGGGCAACCTGTGGTGGTGGCTGTTCCAGCCCACCAACGGCATGGTCAACCACGTCCTCGGCCTGGACACGCCCTGGCTCACCCAGAAGTCCACGGCCATGCTCGCCGTCGTAGTCGCCACCCTGTGGTGGACGGTCGGCTTCTCCTTCCTCCTCTACCTGGCCGCCCTGCAGAACATCCCGCAGCACCTGTACGAGGCCGCCGAACTGGACGGGGCGAACGCCCTCCAGCGGATGCTGTACATCACCGTGCCCAACCTGCGCTCCATCACCGGCCTGGTCGTCGCCCTCCAGGTCCTCGCCTCCCTCCAGGTCTTCGACCAGGCCGTGGTCATGTACCAGTTCGGCCCCGGACCGGAGGAATCGACCCGCACCTTCGTCCAGTACACCCTCGAACAGGGCTTCACCACCTACCGCGTGGGCTACGCCTCCGCGATCTCCTTCGTCCTGTTCGTCATCATCGCGGCCGTGGCGCTCGCCCGGATGTGGCTGCTGAAGAGCCGCGAGGAGGCCACCCGATGACCACCCGCTCCGCCCGCCGCTGGCCCCCCGCCCAGATCGCGCTGACGGCCGTCGCCGCCACCCTCTCCCTGATCTGGCTCGCCCCCCTGGCCTGGGCCCTGTCCACGTCCCTGAAGTCCCCGACGGAATCGGTCACCTCGCCGCACTGGATACCCGACCACGTCACCCTGGACTCCTGGAGGAAGGTCCTGCGGGCGGGCGACATCCCCAACTGGTTCGTGAACTCCGTCGTCGTCTCCGTGTGCGTCACGGTGATCGTGCTGCTGGTCGCCTCCCTCGCCGGATACGGCTTCGCCCGCACCGAGTTCCGCGGCAAGGGCGCCCTCATGGGCCTGACCATGGCCGGCCTGATGTTCTCCCCGGCGATCCTCGGCGTCCCGCTGTTCACCACGGTCCAGTCGCTCGGCATGGTCGACACCTACTGGGGCATGATCCTGCCCCAGTGCGCCCCGGCCGCCATGGTCTACATCCTCTACAAGTTCTTCCAGGGGCTGCCCAGGGAGCTGGAGGAGGCCGCGTTCATCGACGGCGCCGGCCGCTGGCGGATCTTCTTCACCATCGTGCTGCCCCTGTCCAAGCCCTCGCTGTCCGCGGTCGGGATCTTCACCTTCATCGCGTCCTGGAACAACTTCCTGTGGCCGTACATGGTGACCAACAACCCCGACCTGATGACCATGCCCAACGGCATCGCCACCGTGCAGAACGCCTTCGGCATCGTCTGGCCCCAGCTGATGGCCGGCGGCCTGGTCGCCGGGCTGCCGCTGATCATCGTCTTCGTCTTCTTCCAGAGCCAGATCGTGCGGGGCGTGGCCCACACCGGCCTGGCCGGCCAGTGACACGAGGAGCCCCCGCGAGATGAGATACGACGCCTGCCGCGCGGGCGTGCACTCGACGTACGAGATCCGCGTGAGCCGTTCGACGTCCGTGACGGGCCCGCACACCGACAGCACCGGCCCCCCGGTGCTGAACGGCGGCCTCCTCCTGTCCGGCCACGGCCGCTGCGCCGGTCCCGGCGGCGGGTCCACCTCCCGCACCCACGGCAAGACCCGGCCGGCCTCCCACTCCTGCGACGCGACGGACGGCGGCGCCCCGAAGCCGGGGCCCGACGAGCTTCGCCGGCACGAGGGTCGGCCCGCTTTCAAGCAATCCGGAAGGAACCCATGAGCAAGAACACCGCCCGCTTCACCCTCGACCCCGCCTTCACCGTCGGCGAGGTCGACCCCCGTCTCTTCGGTTCCTTCGTGGAACACCTCGGGCGCTGCGTGTACACCGGCATCTACGAGCCGGACCACCCCGCGGCCGACGCCGAGGGCATCCGTACCGACGTGCTGGAGCTGGTCCGCGAACTCGGCGTCACCGCCATCCGCTACCCCGGCGGCAACTTCGTCTCCGGCTACAAGTGGGAGGACTCCGTCGGCCCGGTGGAGGACCGCCCCCGCCGGCTCGACCTGGCCTGGCACTCCACCGAGACCAACCGCTTCGGCCTGTCCGAGTACATCGCGTTCCTGAAGAAGGTCGGCCCCCAGGCGGAGCCCATGATGGCGGTGAACCTCGGCACCCGGGGCGTCGCCGAGGCCCTGGAACTCCAGGAGTACGCCAACCACCCCGCCGGCACCGCCCTGTCCGACCTGCGCGCCGCCCACGGCGACAAGGACCCCTTCGGCATCCGGCTGTGGTGCCTCGGCAACGAGATGGACGGCCCCTGGCAGACCGGCCACAAGACGGCCGAGGAGTACGGCAGGCTCGCCGCCGAGACCGCCCGCGCCATGCGCCAGCAGGACCCCCGGGTGGAACTGGTCGCCTGCGGCTCCTCCACCCAGGCCATGCCCACCTTCGCCGAGTGGGAGGCCACCGTCCTGAAGGAGACGTACGACCTCGTCGACTACATCTCGGTGCACGCCTACTACGAGCCCGTCGACGGCGACGTGGACTCCTTCCTCGCCTCGGCCGTCGACATGGAGTCCTTCATCGAGAACGTGGTCGCCACGGCCGACCACGTGGGCGCGCTGCTGAAGTCGAAGAAGAGGATCAACCTCTCCTTCGACGAGTGGAACGTCTGGTACCTCACCAAGTGGGTGGAGTTCTCCGAGTCGCGCGACCTGACCGACTGGCCCGAGGCACCCCGCCTGCTGGAGGACAACTACAGCGTCACCGACGCCGTCGTCTTCGGATCGCTGCTGATCGCCCTGCTCCGGCACGC
The DNA here is from genome assembly GCF_055569255.1 of Streptomyces sp. NPDC029296. Classification (NCBI taxonomy): domain Bacteria; kingdom Bacillati; phylum Actinomycetota; class Actinomycetes; order Kitasatosporales; family Streptomycetaceae; genus Streptomyces; species Streptomyces sp. NPDC029296. Next base: position 75,260 of record NZ_JBVHXT010000030.1, on the reverse strand, counting down.
CGACCGGGTCACCGTCGCCTGCCTCGCCCAGCTCGTCAACGTCATCGCCCCCATCATGACCGAGCCGGGCGGCCCGGCCTGGCGGCAGACGACGTTCTTCCCGTTCGCGCAGGCGTCCAAGCACGGCCGCGGCCAGGTGCTGGACGTCCGCGTGGAGTCGCCGACGTACGAGACGAGGAAGTACGGCGAGACGGACCTGCTGCACGCCACCGCCGTCCGCGCGGACGACGGCACGGTCACCGTGTTCGCGGTCAACCGGGGCCGCACCGAGCCGCTGCCCCTCGAGGTCGCCCTGAACGGCCTGGAGCTGACCACCGTCACCGAGCACACCGCCCTCGCCGACGCCGACCCCGACGCCCGCAACACCCTGACCGACCCCGAGCGCGTCACCCCGCACCCGGTCGAGGGCACCGCCCTGGTGGACGGCACCCTCACCGCCGTACTGGAGCCGCTGTCCTGGAACGTGATCAGGCTGGCGTGATCACACCGGCCGGACCGGGATGCCGCCCGCCGCCTTGCCGAGCAGCGTCAGCCGTACCGACCCGGGGCCCGACAGCGTGGTGAACTCCGACAGGACCGCCAGCGCCAGGGTGTTGGTGCCCCGGGTGCGCAGGATGCCGTTCGGCAGCACGAACGTGTGCTGCGGGCCGACGTCGTTGATGTACTGGCCCAGGTTCCAGCCGTTCAGGAAGATCTGCGCGCGGTAGGCCCGGTACGGGTCGTCGTCCAGGGTCAGGCCGATCGACGCGTCGACATCGGCCGGCACCGACAGCCGGAACGTGGTCCGGTACCAGGTCACGCCCTGGTACCGCTCCGCGCGCGGGAACGCCGTCCGCTCCCAGTCCCGGTCCCGGAAGCCGGGCAGGTGCCAGCCGTGCCGCTCGCCGTACAGGCCGCCGTTGTTCAGCGGCCCGCGCACCGGGTCGGCCGGGCCCTCGCCCTGGATGCGCCAGCGCACCCGCGGCGACGCGCCCTCGAAGGTGACCGCCGTCAGACCGCGGGCCACCTTGTGCGTGTCGAGCGCCCTGCCGTCCTGGTCGTGCTGCATGCGCCGGACCAGCACGGACAGCACGTGCCGGCCGGGGGAGCGCAGCCGCTCGCGCACCGGGAGGACGGCGGTGTCCGCCCAGCTGCCCTGGCGCACCGTGCTCTTGTCCGGCACGGGCATCCGGTGCGTGCCCAGCGGCTCGCCGTCCAGCCATGCCATCAGCAGGCCCTGGGTGCCGGTGCTGTAGGCGAGCGCGACCTCCTCGACGCCGGTGCTGTCGTCGAACGTGCCCCGGTACCAGACGTCGCCGTAGTGGAAGCCGTAGTCGTCGGCGAACAGCACCGGCTGCCCCTCGGGGACGGGCGTGGTGGAGAACGAGGAGGTCTTGTCGGCCTTCTTCCACGAGGAGTCGTCGAAGCCCGGGCCCGCCTCCGGGTTCTCCCGCCGCGTCCGCCAGCCACCCAGCCGCGGCAGCCGCACCTCGGGGGCCCCCGGCAGCGGTCCGGTGGACATCAGGCTGCCCGACAGGGTCGCCCGGGTGGGCACCGGGCGCCCGTTCCACACCACGGTGTCGATCCCGCGCGGCGCCCACACCTCCAGGCCCGCCGATTCCCTCAGGTCGCCGGTGAGGTGCACCCGCGAGCCGCGCAGCTCGGCGTGGCGCAGCAGCGCCGGGCCGTACACCAGGAGGGTCCCGGACGGGGTGTCGTACGGGAAGAGGCGTACGGCGGTGGCGTCATCGGCGAAGAGCAGCACCAGCGGGGTGTCGCCGCCGCCCTTGCGCACCAGCACCCGGGTCAGCCCGGCCTCTCCCAGGGGCGCGTTGACGTGCAGCTCGCCCCGGTCGTAGGCCCAGCCGCCCTCCGGGTCCAGCCGCTGCACCGACGGCTCGTCGGGACAGTCCAGCACCAGCTCGGCCATCTCGCCGCGGCGCCCGGTGAACACGGCGATGTCCTGCCGTCCCGCCGTCAGGCACAGCATGGGCGAGGCGGTGGAGTACTTCAACTTCCGCCCGCCCAGCGCCAGTCCGGTGGTCAGCAGCCTGGCGTCCCGGCCGGGCACGGTGACGCGCAGGCTCCCGGCCTCGGTCGGCAGATCGGTGGTGACCGCCTCCGTGCCGTCGTTGCGCGCGACGTACACGTGCGTACCGGTGTCCTGGTTGGCCAGGTGGTAGACCTTCAGCCCCTCGGCCGAGACGTCCGCCGCCCGGTCCAGCTTGGCGAAGTCGGGCACCCGCTGGAGCAGGTGACCGAGCTGGTGCATCGGCGCGATCTTGCCGGTGACGTTCCGGGCCTCGTCGATGGCCGCGCCGTAGTCGTACGACGTGTAGACGACCGGCGCGGGCAGCCAGCCCCACGAGGTCCCGCCGAACGTCATGTACACGTTGTGCAGGGTGAGGCCGTTGGCCAGGTTGGTCAGGTAGAAGCGGCGCTCGTAGGCCGCGTCCCGGGTGCGCCGCGACTCGTCGTACCCCTTGCCGTCGAATTCCGCCCCGCCCCACGGGTCGAACCAGCCGCCGCCGAACTCGGGCACGAACCCGGGCGTGGTCGGCGAGGCGGTGGCCCCGCCCTTCGGCCCGCCGGGCCCGTAGTGCCCCCAGTCGGGCGGGGTCTTGAAGGGAGAGGGGTACCCGTCGAACCCGTACAGCCAGCCGCCCTTCTCCCCGCCGGTGTCGAAGGAGCCGGGGACCCAGTGGCCGTTCCTGCCCTTGTCGTTGTGGAACAGCGGGACGTCGATCCCGTCGGCCCGGACCTTCTTGTACAGGTGGGACATGTACGCCCGGCCGGTCGCGTCGGCGGGGTGGGCGTCGTACTCGTTCTCGATCTGGTACAGCAGCACCGTGCCGGCGCCCCGGGTGAACAGGTGCCGGCGGACGATGCGGTTGACCTGGGTCAGCCACTCGTCGACGTGCGACAGGTACACCGGGTCGTCGGTGCGGGCCGTGCCCCCGGTCGCGGTCAGCCAGCCGGGGAAGCCGCCGCCGTCGACCTCGGCGTTGATGTACGGGCCGGGCCGCAGGATGACGTACAGCCCGGTCTCGGCCGCCGTGCGCAGGAACAGGTCGAGGTCCCGGACGCCGGAGAAGTCGTACCGGCCGGGCGCGGGGGAGTGGTAGTTCCAGGCGACGTAGACGCTGACGGTGTTGTAGCCGTGCGCCCGCATCTTCTGCAGGACGTCCCGCCACAGGTCCGGGCTCGGCAGCCGGAAGGGGTGCAGTTCGCCGGACCACACCACCAGCCGCCGCCCGTCCACGAGCAGCGAGTAGCGGTCGTACCCGATGGTGTGCCGCGCGCCGTCGGCGCCCGGCGGGGCCGGCGCGGGCCCGGTCGGCGCGCTGCCGCCCGCGTACGCCGAGGGCGCCCCGGGGACGCCGCTGCCGCCCAGGGCCAGCCCGAGCGCGGCGCAGCCGGCCAGGGCACTGAAGGAACGTCTGCTGAGCGCCAAGGTGGATCCTCCCGGGCGGTCCTAGGGGGCGCGGGTCCGGCCATTCTCCATGGCGGGACGCCCCACAATGGATCCATGAGGATCTCGGCGCGGGCGGATTACGCGGTACGGGCGGTACTGGAGCTGGCCGTACGGCAGGGTAACGGCCCCGTGAAGGCAGAGGAAATCGCCTCCGTGCAGGACATCCCGCACAAGTTCCTGGAGGGCATCCTGGGCGACCTCAGGCGGGCCGGGATCGTGGACAGCCGGCGTGGCGGGGGCGGCGGCTACCGGCTGGCGCGGGCGGCGGCGTCCCTCACCGTGGCCGACGTCATCCGGGCGGTGGACGGCCCGATCGTGTCGGTACGCGGCGAACGCCCGACGGGTCTCGCCTACACGGGCACGGCACGGCCGCTGCTGCCGCTGTGGATCGCCCTGCGCGCGAACGTCCGCCGCATCCTGGAGGGCGTCACCGTGGCGGACCTCGCGGCGGACGCCCTGCCGGAGCCGGTCCGGGCGCTGGCGGCGGAACCGGGGGCGTGGGAGAACCCGTGAGGGGCGGCACCGGCCGGGCGGACTCGGCCGACCGGGGGACCGGTGCGTTTCCCCCCGCGCGTGCCGTTCGTTAGGGCGGGCGTGATCAAGAAGCTCACCTGTGCCTCCGTCCTGGCCGCCGCGCTGCTGGCCTCCGCCGCTCCCGACGCCCCCGCCGCCGAGGCCGCCGGCGCCGCCGGGTCCCCGGTCCCCGCCGCCGGCGCCCCCGGCGCCTCCTTCCTGTCGGGCCTGCTCGAATCGCTGGGGGCGGGCAACCCGGCCGCCTCCCTGAACACCCTGCTGCCGCCGGGCATCCTGGGCGGCTGACCGGGTGCCCCGGCCGGTGCGGGACGAGGCGAGCGGGCTCCTCCCGCACCGGCCGGCCGTCAGCCCGCCACGCCCAGCGTGAGCGTGCCGGTCCAACCGGACGAGGCGGAGCCGCCGAGGGCGGTGAGGGCGAGCAGCCCTGAACGGGTCCCCCGGTCGTCGTAGACGGAGTCCTGCGCGAGAGTGGTGCGGGCGACGGTGTTGGTGGCATACGGCGAGACCTTGGCCACGGCCGCCGTGACCGCCTCGTCGAAGAAGAGCTGGCCGGTGTGGACGGTCGAGCCGCCGGTGAAGTGGCCGTCCGGTGTCACGGTCACGCCGGTGTGCACCTTGACGTGGACGTGCACACAGCGGCCCCGGTACCACCCCGGGTAGATCGTCGTGATCCTGGCGACCCCGTTCGAGTCCGTGAGTACGCCGCCGCGCAGGAAGGTGCGGTCGTCGGGCTCGTGGTGCCCGTTGTTGCCGACGTAGCCGGAGTACTCGCCGAGCGCGTCGGCGTGCCACAGCTCCACGAGGGCGCCGGCGAGCGGGGCACAGGCGGCGTCGACCACGGTCAGGGCGAGCTTCAGGGGGACGCCGGGCTTGCCCTCGGTGATGTCGGCGCGGACGAGCGCGCCGTCGAGGTAGTAGGGGCCTTGGGTCATCTCGGTGGTGAGCGTGCACACCGCGGCGGTGTTCTGCACGCCGGCCGCGTCCTTCGGGGGAGCCGCGGCTCCCATGGTCAGGGCCGCGGCGGCACCACCGGCGGCGGCGAGCACGGTGCGGCGCCCGATCTTCCGGGCATCAGAGGTGTCTGTCATGAGCACGGCACCGTAAGGACGCTTCCTGTCGGCAAGCTGTCAGTTCGGCAAAGAGCGGAGCCGTCAAGCGGGCGGTTTGGCCGACCTGTCGGCATCGTCCGCCGTGCCGGGTACGGCTCGGGCACGACCGGCGCGGTCATCGCGGGGTGTCGTCGGTTTTCCAGATCCGGATCATCCCGTCCTCGTCCCCGGAGACCAGGAACAGGCCGTCGCGGCTGAAGTCGAGGGAGCGTACGGGTGCGATGTGCCCACGCAGGGGCGGGCCCGCCTCGGTGAGACCGGTCTTCGAGTAGCGGTAGAGACGGATGTCGCTTCCGTTGGCGTCGGGGGCAGCGAGCAGCGCTTCCTTCGTCGGGTGGAAGGCTGCCGCCTGTTTGCCGGGGAAGGTGCAGTAAAAGCGATGGTGATCGTGCTCCGGGAGCCACAACTCCGACGTCTCCGAGTTGAGGAAGACCAGTTCGTCCCGGGGAGACGCGACAAGTAGATTCCCGAAGGCCGTGTACTCCTCGCGATTCTTCTTCGACTTCGCTCCTTCCAGCAGAGGACGACCAGTCGCGTCGGAAAGCGAGAATCGGCGTGCGCTGTCGAAGAAGAGCACCGCCAGGCTGCCGTCGGAAAGGAAGGTCATTCCCAGGACGGGCCCGTAGTTGCCGGCGAGCCGGACCCATTTCCCGGCGGTGGGTGACGAGTCGCCACGGCCGTCCGCGACCTTCGACAAGACGATGCCGGAGCTCTCGTCGATGACGGCGGCCAGGAGTCCACGGCGGGAGTCGAAGGCGATGAGGGTGGGCCTTCCGATGGGCCGGCCGAGCAATGTCGGCCCGCTGCCCGGCGGCCGTCCCAGGTTCTGGGCCGCCACACCGTCCGGGACGGGCAGAACAAGGGTGTCGCCGTCCGCCGAAAGCTCAAGTGACACCGGAGACTCCTGCTCGCGCACGTCTCGGGACGGGACGTGCACCGGACGCGCTTCCTGGTCGTTCGGCCGGCCGCTCCACAATCCCACCTTGCCGTCGTCGAGCAGGAAGACCACCTCCCTGTCCCTCCGGGGCCGGAAGCGGACCGCCTGCACGGGCTGCCGGTGGGGGACGGCGAAGTCGGCGATGCTCGTGGCGCGGGAGCGCCATGCCGCCACACCCACACCTGCGGCCACGGCCCCGGCGCCGACGGCCAGAACGGTTCTGCGGCGGACCGCCGTGCGCGAGCTCTCAGTCCCGTCCCTGTACAGGGGTTCTCCGGCCAGTGTCTCCTGAAGACGGATGTGGCGGAACTGGTAGGCGCCGCCGGCCTGGCGCAGGATCTCACGGCGCCGTGCGTCCGCGAGGAACGCCATCAGCCGCCAGGGGAGCTTGCCGCGGAGCGCGAGCCAGGTCCTCACGATGACGAAGCGCGGCCAGGCCCGGCTCATGAGCAGGAGCAGGGCGAGGAGGACGCCGGGCAGCAGGAAGGCGACACCCAGTTTGATGCGCCAGTTGCCGAACGCGTTGTTCACGGAATGCCATTGGAAGGCGGCGAGTGCGCTCGTCGTGTCCGCGTGTCCGGGCCAGCCCGATCCGCCGGTCAGGAGGCGGATCGTCAGGTCTCCGGACAGGAATCCGGCCCACACGGCGGGCAACCCGGCTGCGGCGACGAGTGTCCCGGCCACCATGGCGCTGACGATCGACGACCGCCGGTCCTGGACGAGCGTACGGATGGGGCTCACCTGGGCCGCGCGTGACGGTGGCGCGTCGAGCCAGTTGTGGGTCGCGAGAGCCAGACCGGCTGCCACGCTGAGGGTGACGCAGATGCCGAGCCCCTCCAGGCACAGTTCCGTCTTCCGTGTCCCCCAGCCCGGTGTATACAGGTTGAGAACCTGTGCGATGGTCATCACGGTCATGATCGGTGTCACGAGTAGCGACGCCAGGCCCGTTCCGGTCGTGAATCCCCGGAACAGGCGCTCCGCCGACCCCCGCGGCTTCCAGGTGAGGCGGCCCGGCGGCCTGGAGGACGAGGCGTTCCAGACGAGGGCGTTGAGGAGCGCGAAGGCCACCCCGAGGATGAGGGGCATCATGACGGTGTTGTTGGTGTCGCTCCGGTCGGCCGCCGCTGTCACCCGGACCCACGCCATGGCGGCGGCCGCGACCACCGCTCCCAGGCCGAAACCGACCACGAGGCCCGCCCAGGACGGCAGCAGCCGTGTGCTCAACTGCCACCAGGCCAGATCACGTTCACGATGGTCGTGCAGATGCCGGGCGAGAAACGTCAGCCAGCGCCGGGCCTGTTCGGGAGTCCAGCGTTCCCGGGGTGCCGTTCCCGGGGGCAGGGCCGGGTCCGGCGCGTAGGCGGCGTCGAGCATGCCGTGCAGGAGGTGGTCCGCGACGGCGTACTCGCTGCCGAAGCGGGTCTCGTCCAGGAGTTCGGTGGGGTCGCCGCCGCCCTTCTGGTAGACGAGGCGTGCCGAGGTGACCATCAGGGGTGTGGAGAGCGCCCTGGCCAGCGGGCTCTGCGGCTCGGTCCGCAGGCGGGCGAAGACGGGGGCCCAGTCCACTCCCGGGGGCCAGTTCACGTCCCGCAGGTACCTGATGGCGTCCTGCGGGGTGACCGGAAGGACTTCGACGACCGCCGCCTGCCGCAGGGCGGTCGCGCTCGCCCGGATCAGTTCCTCGTACTCGACCGACCGGCAGGTGACGACGAGGGGACGGTCCGGGTGTTCGTTGATCTTGCGGATGGCGCCGCGGCGGGCGGACTCGGGGATCTCGTCGAGGCCGTCGAGGACGGGGATCACCAGTCCGTGGGCCAGGAGCGTGCGGGGGATCTCGGGGCGGCCGTTGTAGTACGGCTGGGCCATGGTGCGGACGATCCAGTCGTCGAGCGGCTCCAGGACGGGGTCCCAGGAGGAGACGGGCAGCAGGACCGGTACGGGACCGCCCGCCTCGCGTGCGGCGAGGAGACCCAGGGTGACGAGTATGGCCAGGACCGTCTTGCCCGAGCCGGGTTCGCCCACGACCACCAGGCGGCGGTTCGGAACGCGCGCGAAGCCTTCGGCGAGGCGGTTGGTCACGTCCTCGAACCGTCCGTCGAGGCGGCCGTCCAGGCGCAGCCGCAGCACGGGGGAGCCGGTGGGGCCGGTCCGCAGCCCGTTGTCGGTGAGGTCGCTCGACGTCGTTCTCCAGGCGAGGGGCAGCACCCGGGGGGCTTGCAGCCGGCGGGCGCGGGCCTCGTCCAGCCACTGTGCGCGGAGCTGACGCGTGAGGTCGTCCGCGAGGGCGGCGGGGTCCGGGGGTGTCTCCGTGCCGCGGAACACGTCGACGACCGCGACCAGCAGCGAGGCCAGCGAGGCGAACAGCCCGGCGATGGTGGCCACGCTGTCGGGGTCCTGCCCGGACCTCCACATCCACAGGGTGAGCCCGAGGGTCACGGTCCCCAGAGCCGTCAGGCAGAGATTACGGACGGTCCGCGCGCTCAACCGGACCGGGGTTCTCTGTAACATGCGCCGAGTCTGCCGGTCGGCCCTGACTTCCGTCGAGACGACCGGTCCCGGGGCGGGCGGCTGCCGACCGTGTGCCGCTCGGCGCGGACCGGAGGGCGCCGGCCGCGAGGTTCAGTAGGCCACCGGCCAGCCCGAGGACCAGTTCAGCAGGTTGACGCCGAGCTTCGGGGTGCCGCCCGCGTTGCCGTCGTAGTAGTGGTAGACGATCAGGTCGCCGTCGCTGTCGTGCGTGATGGACTGCCCGCCGGGTCCGATGACGCTGCCGTGGGACTCCAGGACCGGGGTGCCGCCGTTGTTCGTCATCGCCACACCGTTCTTGTCGTAGTACGGCCCGGTGACCGAGGTCGCCCGGCCGACCTTCACCTTGTACGTCGAGCTGGTGCCCTGGCAGCAGACGTCGTAGGAGGCGAACAGGTAGTAATAGCCGTTGCGCTTGACGAGGTACGGCGCCTCGACCGCCTTGCTGCCGGTGGGCCGGGCGGCGAGGGAGTAGCGCCTGGTGTCGCCCGCGTACTGCTTGCCGGTCGCGGGGTCGATGCGGATCATCTTGATGCCGGTCCACCAACTGCCGAAGGACAGCCACCACTTGCCGTCGTCGTCCACGAAGAGGTTGGGGTCGATGGCGTTGTAGTCGCTGGCGGCGGTGGAGGTGTGGACGACGCCGTAGTCGGTCCAGGAGCCGGGCAGTCCGGTGCTGGAGCCGGCCAGGCCGATCGCCGAGGTGTTCTCGCCGAACTTGGAGACGGCGTAGTACATCAGGTACTTCCCGCCGGCGTACGAGATGTCCGGCGCCCATGCCTCGGTGGCGTACGACGACCACCAGGCCGGCTTGGTGGCGAAGGCGTCGGCGCCCGCGGTGAAGGAGATCCGGTCGGTGGAGGTCCGGTAGGCGAGCCCGCCGCCGGTGGCGTAGAGCAGGTACCGGCCGCCGGGGGTACGGATCATCGTCGGGTCGTGCACGACGGTGCTGCCGGTGACCGTGCCGGGGTTGGGGTACGCGGAGGCGGTGCCCGGCACGAGCGCGAGCAGCAGGGCGGCGGGGACGGCGAGGAGTGCGGTGCGCTTCATTGCGGCTCCCTCTTCCTGGTGTGTTCGTGATACCGAACAGCGATCGCAGGTTCGGACGGGACCGTAGAAGCGAAGGGTCGACGAGTCAACGGTTCCGGCAGGAACTCGCCCGCGGGGCCGCCCCCCGACCGGGCTCCGGCCCCTAGCCGGCGGGCGTGGTCTCCTCGTCCAGCCACGCCAGGTAGGCCGCGCTGCCCGCCACGACCGGAGTCGCGATGATCTCGGGGGTGTCGTAGGGGTGCGCCCCCTTGAGGTAGGTCTCCAGGTCCTCGTAGCGCGCCGTGGTGGTCTTGAACAGGATCTGCCACTCCTGCTCGGTCCGTGTCGCCCCCTCCCAGCGGTACACGCTGGTGACGGGGGCACTGACCTGTGCGCACGCGGCGACCCGCGCCTCCACCGCACCCGCGGCGAGGGCCTGCGCCTTCTCCTCGCTGTCCGTGGTCGTCAGCACGGTCAGGTGACGGTGTTCTGCCATGGTCGGTGTTCCTTCCGGGACGGGGCCTCTGCCGTACGGACGGTACCGAAAGGGACACCTCCGTACCCGAGCGCGGCCGGGTCGGCCGTTCCCGGACACGGAGGTGACGGCGGGCGCGGTCACTTCACCTGCGGGACAGGCGGAACTTCACGCGCCGAAACGGTGGATCGTCGTCGTCCGGTACGTCCGGCCGGGGCGCAGCACCGTCGACGGGAACGCCGGGTGGTTCGGCGAGTCCGGGAAGTGCTGGGTCTCCAGGCACAGGGCGTCGCCCTGCCGGTAGGTGCGGCCCGACGTGCCGGTGAGCGTGCCGTCGAGGAAGTTGCCGGAGTAGAACTGGAGGCCCGGCTGGTCGGTGGCGATCTTCAGGGTGCGGCCGGAGCGCGGGTCGCGCAGGGTCGCGATGTGCTCGGGCCGTGCCGTGATCCCCTTGTCCAGCACCCAGTTGTGGTCGAACCCCTTTGCCAGCACGAGCTGCTCGTGGCCCGCCCGCAGGTCTTGGCCGATGGGCTTGGCGTGCCGGAAGTCGAACGGGGTGCCCGCGACCCGGGCCAGCTCCCCGGTGGGGATGAGGCCGGCGTCGGTCGGGGTGTAGCGGGCGGCGGCGATGGACAGCTCGTGGTCCTCGATGCCGCCGCTGCCCTCGCCGGCCAGGTTCCAGTAGACGTGACTGGTGAGGTTGACGACGGTGGCCTTGTCGGTGGTGGCCTCGTAGTCGATGCGCCAGTCGCCGTGCCGGGTGAGGGTGTACGTCACCTCGGTGCGCAGCGTGCCCGGGTAGCCCATCTCGCCGTCGGCGCTGGTGCGGCGCAGCCGCAGGCCCACGTCCGTGCCGTCGGCGAACGGCTCCACGTCCCACACCCGCTTGTCGAAGCCCTGGGCGCCGCCGTGCAGGCTGTTGTCGCCGTCGTTCACGTCGAGCTGGTACGGCTTCCCGTCCAGCGTGAACCGGCCCGCGTCGATGCGGTTGCCGTAGCGGCCGATCAGCGCGCCGAAGTACGGGCTCTTCGCCGCGTAGTCGGCGAGGTTGTCGAAACCGGCGACCACGTTGGCGTACCGGCCGTGCCGGTCGGGGAGTTCCAGGGTCTGGACGACACCGCCGTAGGACAGCACCTTCATCCGGGTGCCGCCGTTCTCCAGCGACCAGCGGTGGACCTTGGTGCCGTCGGCGAGCGTGCCGAAGAGTTCCTTCACCGGCTTCCTTCCCGAGGCCGCGTGTGCCGTGCCGCCGAGCGTGGTGGCGGCCAGGCCCGCCGCGGCTGCTCCCGCGATGACCGTGCGTCTGTTCAGTTCCATGGTGCGGCTCTCGCTTTCTGGTGCTTACGAACCGGACTTGCGCTTGTTCCACACGTCGAACCCGACCGCCACCAGCAGGGCCAGGCCCTTGATGACCTGCTGCCACTCGGTGCCGACGCCGAGGAGGTTCATGCCGTTGTTCAGCACGCCGAGGACCAGACCGCCGATGATGGCGCCGAGGACGGTGCCGACACCGCCGCTCATGGACGCGCCGCCGATGAACGCGGAGGCGATGGCCTCGAGTTCGAAGTTGACGCCCGCCTTCGGCGAGGCCGCGTCCAGCCGGGCGGCGACCACCAGACCCGCCAGGGCCGCGAGCACGCCCATGTTCAGGAAGACGTAGAAGGTGACCTTCTTGTCCTTCACGCCGGACAGCTTGGCCGCCGGCAGGTTGCCGCCGATGGCGTAGATGTGCCGGCCGAAGACCGCGTTGCGCATGACGTAGCCGTAGCCGACGACCAGCGCGCCGAGGACGATCAGCACGATCGGGGCGCCCTTGTAGCTGGCGAGCAGCAGGGTGAGGACGAGGATCGCCGCCACCATGGCCGTCAGCTTGAGCAGGAACAGCCGGACCGGTACGACGTCCAGGGAGAACTCCTGCTGGCGGCGGCGGTCCCGGAACTCCTGCCACACCACGGCCGCGATCAGCACCAGCCCGAGCAGCAGCGTGAGGTTGTGGTAGTTGGTGTTCGGGCCGGTCTCGGGCAGGAAGCCGTTGCCGAGTTTCTGCAGGCCGTGCGGGAACGGGCCGAGGGTCTGGCCCTTGAGGAGGATCTCGGTCAGGCCGCGGAAGATCAGCATCCCGGCGAGGGTGACGATGAAGGACGGTATGTTGAAGTAGGCGATGAGATAGCCCTGGATCGCGCCCGCGACGGCGCCCATCACCAGGCACAGCACCAGCGCGACGGGCCAGGACACCCCGTGCTGCACGGTCAGTACGGCCGCGAAGGCGCCGGTGAACGCGGTGAGCGAGCCGACCGACAGGTCGATATGCCCGGCGATGATGACCAGCATCATGCCGATCGCGAGGATCAGGATGTAGCTGTTCTGGAGTACCAGGTTGGAGACGTTGCGCGGCAGCAGCAGATTGCCGTCGGTCCAGATCGCGAAGACGACCACGATCAGGCCGAGCGCGATCAGCATGCCGTACTGGCGCATGTTGCGGCGCAGGCCGGTCAATACCAGGCCGAGCAGCCCCCCGTCGGTCCCCGTTCCGCCGCCCGGCGGCGCGGGGGCCGGGCTCTTGGCGGTCACATCCGTGCTCATCGCGTTACCTCTTTGTCCTTCGTCATATGGCGCATCAGCACTTCCTGCGTGGCCTCGGCCCGCGGCACCTCACCGGTCAGCCGTCCGGCGGCCATCGTGTAGATGCGGTCGCACATGCCGAGCAGCTCGGGCAGCTCGGAGGAGATGAAGACGACCGCCTTGCCCTCGGCGGCGAGCTGGTCGATGACCGTGTAGATCTCGTACTTGGCGCCCACGTCGATGCCGCGGGTCGGTTCGTCGAGGATCAGCACGTCCGGACCGGCGAAGATCCACTTGCTGAGGACGACCTTCTGCTGGTTGCCGCCGGAGAGCTTGCCCACCGGCTCGAACACCGTGGGCGCCTTGATGTTCATGGACTTCCGGAAGCCCTCGGCGACCTGCCGTTCCTCGTGCTCGTCCACCACACCCCGCTGGGCGACCTTGTCCAGCGCGGTCAGCGAGATGTTCCGGTTGATGGTGTCGATGAGGTTCAGGCCGTAGTGCTTGCGGTCCTCGGTGACGTAGGCGATGCCGTGCCCGATCGCCTCCGGCACCGTCCTGGTACGGATCTCCCTGCCGTCCTTCAGGACCGTGCCGCCCGCGTACCGGCCGTAGGCCCGCCCGAAGACGCTCATCGCGAGTTCGGTGCGGCCCGCGCCCATCAGGCCCGCGATGCCGACGATCTCCCCGCGGCGCACGGTCAGCGACACGTCGTCCACGACCTTGCGCAGCTGGTCGACCGGGTGGAACACGGTCCAGCCGCGGATCTCCAGCGCCGGCGCGACGCCCTGCTCCGGCCGGTGCGGGGTGCGCTCGGGGAAGCGGTGGTCGAGGTCGCGGCCGACCATGCCGGCGATGATCCGCTCCTCGGTGGTCTCCGGCGCCTTCACATCGAGGGTCTCGATGGACCGGCCGTCCCGGATGATCGTCACCGAGTCGGCGACCTTGCGGATCTCGTTGAGCTTGTGGGAGATGATGATCGAGGTGATGCCCTGCTTCTTCAGCTCCAGGATCAGATCGAGGAGCTTGTCGCTGTCCTCGTCGTTCAGGGCCGCCGTCGGCTCGTCCAGGATCAGCAGCTTCACCTGCTTGGACAGTGCCTTGGCGATCTCCACCAGCTGCTGCTTGCCCACGCCGATGTCGGCGACCCGGGTCTCCGGGTGCTCGTCCAGGCCGACCCGGCGCAGCAGTTCGGTGGCGTGCCGCAGGGTCTCGCGCCAGTTGATCAGGCCGCGGGTGGCGTGCTCGTTGCCGAGGAAGAGGTTCTCCGCGATGGACAGGTGCGGCACCAGCGCCAGTTCCTGGTGGATGATGACGATGCCGTGCTGCTCGCTGGCCCGGATGTCCTTGAACCGGGAGACCTCCCCCTCGAAGAGGATGTCCCCCTCGTAACTGCCGTACGGGTGGACGCCGGAGAGCACCTTCATCAAGGTGGACTTGCCGGCGCCGTTCTCCCCGCAGATGGCGTGGACCTCGCCCCGCCGGACGGTCAGGGTGACGTCCGACAGCGCCTTGACACCGGGAAAGGTCTTGACGATCGAGCGCATTTCCAGGACGGGTCCCGCCATGGTCGTGCCTTTCACTCCGTAGGAAAAGGGCGGGTCACTTCAGCTGGGACTCGGTGTAGTAACCGCCGTCGACCAGCACCTTCTGGTAGTTCGACTTGTCGACGCTGACCGGCTGGAGCAGATAGGCCGGCACGACCTTGGCGCCGTTGTCGTACGTCTTGGTGTCGTTGACCTCGGGCTTCTTGCCCTTGAGGGACTCGTCCACCATGGTGGCGGCGACCTCGGCGAGCTTGCGCAGGTCCTTGTAGACGGTCTGCGTCTGCTGCCCGGAGATGATCGACTTCACCGAGGCCAGCTCGGCGTCCTGGCCGGTGATGACCGGCAGCGGCTTGCTGCCCGAGCCGTAGCCGTCCGACTTCAGGGCGGACAGGATGCCGATGGAGATGCCGTCGTACGGCGCCAGGACCGCGTCGACCCGGCCGCTCTTGTACGACGAGGTGAGGATGTCCTCCATGCGTTTCTGCGCGGTGGTGCCGTCCCAGCGCAGGGTGACGACCTGGTTGAGCCGGGTCTGCCCGGACTTGACGACCAGCTGCTTCTTGTCGATGTACGGCTGGAGCACCTTCATCGCCCCGCCGAAGAAGTACTTCGTGTTGTTGTCGTCGTTGGAGCCGGCGAACAGCTCGATGTTGAACGGGCCCTTCTCGCCCTTGTCCAGCCCGAGCTTGTCCACGATGTAGGTGCCCTGGAGCCTGCCGACCTTCTCGTTGTCGAACGAGGCGTAGTAGTCGACGTTCTTGGTGCCGAGGATCAGCCGGTCGTAGGAGATGACCGGGATGTTCGCGTCCGCGGCCTGCTGGAGCACGCTGCTGAGCGACTTGTTGTCGATCGCCGCGATGATCAGGCCCTTCACGCCCTGCGTGATCAGGTTCTCGATCTGCGAGACCTGGGTCTCCGGGTCGTCCTCGCCGTAGACCAGCTTGGTCTCGTAGCCCTTGGCCTTCAGGTCCTTGACGACGTTGTTGCCGTCGTTGATCCAGCGCTCGGAGGACTTGGTCGGCATGGCGATGCCGATGGTGGCGCCCTTGGCGTCACCGGACTTCTCCTTGCTGCCGCCTTCGCTGTTCTGGCCGCAGGCGGTGAGGGCGAGCGCGAGCGAGGCGGCTGAGGCAATGGCGGCTAGGGCGCTTCTGCGAGTGCGCATGGTGTTCGTCCCTGTTCTTCTCTTCGCTGAGATGTCTGTCGAGGTCGTTGAAGCGCCCTGAAGGGGCGCGGGGAACCGCGCGACCGGCCACACACGGCCCGCGGCCCCGATCGGTCATCCAGTGGCACTCTCGGCGGGGAACCGGTTCAAGGGACCCGGCAGCCGGGAGCCGAGCGGCGCCATGTCGCCGTCCGCGCCGTGCCGGGCGAGCAGGTCCAGGGCGAGCCGGCCGCGCCGCACCCGCTCCCGGGCGGTGTCCAGGGTCACGTCCCGCAGGTGCCGGCCCCACGGGTAGATGCCGGGCGCCTTGGACAGGCCGAACTTCAGGTAGAGCGGCGCGCCGCGCCGGATCAGCTCGGCGACCTCGTACATCCGGATGTAGCCGCCGAGGTCGTCCGGGGCCTCGATGTACATGTCCATCGGGGCGCCGGACACCCGGCGGATCTCCGTGAGGTGGTCCAGCGTCAGATCGCTGGGCACGTTGACGGAGTCGGCGCCGAGCCGCTCGTAGACGGCGTACGAGGCGGGGTTGACCGGGCCGATGAGCGCGGAGACCTTCAGCGTGGTGTCGGCCGGGATGATCCCCGCGCCGCGGGCCCGGTGCAGGGTCCACAGCACGCCCTCGTCGGCGACGAGCAGGCACTTGACGCCCAGTTCGGTGGCCCGGACGGCGTCCTCCACGCAGCCGGCGACCGCGTCGTGGCCCCGGGCGCGCAGCCCGGCCCCCCGCGAGTCGGAGCGTACCGAGCCGCCGATGTCCCAGGTGCCGCGCGGGCCGGTGAACAGGCACAGTTCGATGTCGCGCTCGCCGGCGGCCTCGACCATCTCGGTGATCTCGGCGTCGGTGAGCATCCACACGCCGCTGCCCTGGCTGATCCGGTGGATCGGCACGTCCAGGCGTGAGGCCTCCTTGAGGACGACCGCCAGCGCTTCGGGACCCTCGCACGAGGGGATCTCGGTGCGCCAGCGGCCGCCGCCCGGGAAGGTGTGGACGGAGGCGTCGGCGGGGTCGAGGGCGGGCGCGCCCAGGCCGAGTGCGGCGAGCACCTGCTCGCCGGGCCTGCGGGCTGCCGGGGCGGAAGCGTCGGTCACAAGCTGTCCTTCGTGTTCGGTATTTCGGACGAGGTTCGCGGCTCTGGGTAGCGAAAACGTGGGTGTACGCCGGTCAGGGCGACGTCAGGGCCCACCCTGACCGGCGTACGGTCAGGGGCGGAGCAGCACCTTGCCCACCGTGGGATCACCGGCCCCCACCAGCTCGATGGCGCGCGGGAACTCGGTCAGCGGCAGCTCGTGGGTGACCAGCGGCAGCGGGGTGAGCAGTCCGGCGCCGAACACCCGCACGGCGTGCGCCCAGGCGTCCGGCGGCGCCCCGAAGACGGTGTGCACCTCCAGTTGCCGTACGACCAGATCGGTCGGGTCGAGCCCGTCCGCGCCCGGCGCCGGGATCCCGGTGAGGACCAGGCGCCCGCCGCGCCGCAGCAGCGCGGCGGCGGTGCGCGCCGCGGACGCGGACCCGGCGGTCTCGATCACCACGTCGAAGCCGCCGGGCAGCTCCTGGTCCCTCAGCCGGAAGTCGCTCGCCCCGAACCGCCGGGCCAGTGTCCGGCGGTCGTTCCGGGTGCCCACCACCAGCAGCTCGGCCGGCGAGACGGCCGCGAGGAACTGCACGGCGAACATCCCGAGGGTGCCGGTGCCGACCACCGCGACCCGCTCGCCCGGCAGGGCGCGGGCCTTGAGCGCGGCGGCGGCGACGCAGGCGGCCGGCTCCAGCAGCGCGGCGGCGGTGAGGTCGGCGTCGTCCGGCAGGACGTGCAGCAGCCGGGCCGGCAGGGTGAGGGTGGCCGCCATGGCGCCCGGCCGGGTGAACCCGGTCTCCTCGTACCCGGCGGTGCACAGCGTGGTCTCGCCCGCGTGACAGCGGTCGCACACCTGGCAGTTGCGGAAGCCCTCGCCGACCACCTTGCGGCCGGCCAGCGAGCCGGGCACCCCGGGGCCCACCGCCGACACCGTCCCCGACCACTCGTGCCCGGGGACCAGCGGGTACGTCACGTACCCCTCGGGCCGGTTGCCCTGGTACACCTCGCGGTCGCTGCCGCAGATGCCGACCGCGTGCACGGCCACCAGCGCCTCGCCGGGGCCGGGCTCGCGCGGCGTGTGCGCCTCGACCCGGTGTGCGCCGGGCGCCTCGACGAGGACCTGGGAACTCACGCGCCGTCCTTGGGGTTGCGCTTCTCCCAGCCCTCGGCCCACAGGTCGAAGTGGGCCCGCTGCTGCGGGAACTCGGCCGCCGCGTCGACGTCCAGCTCGACGCCGAGACCGGGCGCGTCGGACAGGTGGAAGTAGCCGTCCACGACCTGCGGGGCGCCCTTGACCACCTTCTTGATCTCCGCGTCGGCGAAGTCGTTGAAGTGCTCGAGGATCTTGAAGTTCGGGGAGGTGAAGCCGACCTGGAGGGAGGCGGCGGTGAGCACGGAGCCGCCCACGTTGTGCGGGGCGACCAGCATGTAGTGGGTCTCGGCGGTGGCGGCGAGCTTGCGGGTCTCCCAGATGCCGCCGATGTGGCCGACGTCGGGCTGGATGATGTCCACGGACTGGCTGTCGAACAGCTCGCGGAACTCGATGCGGTCGTGGATGCGTTCGCCGGTGGCGACCGGGATGTCGACCTTGGCGGCGACCTTCTCCAGCGCCTTCAGGTTCTCCGGCGGCACCGGCTCCTCCAGCCACGCCGGCTTGAACGGCGCCATCTCCTTCGCCAGCCGGACGGCGGTGGCGGGGGAGAAGCGGCCGTGCATCTCCAGCATCAGCTCCGCGTCCGGGCCGATGGCGTCCCGTACGGCCTCGATGAGCGAGACGGCGTACAGCGTCTCCCGGTGGTCCAGCTCGAAGTGTCCGGTGCCGAACGGGTCGATCTTCAGCGCCTGGTAACCCCGCTCCACGACCCCCTGGGCGGCCTTGTGGTAGGCCTCCGGCGTCCGCTCGGTCGTGTACCACCCGTTGGCGTACGCCTTGACCTTGTCGGTGACCTTTCCGCCGAGCAGCTGCCACACCGGCACGCCCAGCGCCTTGCCCTTGATGTCCCAGCACGCCATCTCGACCACCGCGATGCCGGACATCACGATCTCGCCGGCGCGGCCGTAGTCGCCGTACTTCATACGGCGGACCAGGTCCTCGACGGCGAACGGGTCCGACCCGAGGATGTGGTTGGTCTCGGCCTCCCGCAGATAGCCGATCAGCGCGTCGGTGTGACCGAGCATGCGGGTCTCGCCGACTCCCGTGATCCCCTCGTCGGTGTGCACCTGGACATAGGTCAGGTTGCGCCACGGCGTGCCGACCACGTGTGTGCTGATTCCGGTGATGCGCACGGCAGTTGCCCCTCAGCTGTTCGGTATTTCGTCGCACGTTCGAAATGCTGGCGTGACAGTAAGGACGGGGCGGCGGGGGTGTCAATGGGTCGAACAGGTAACGGTTTCGGCAAGGCTTTCGAGAACTCTTTCGCTCCCGCACGGAACCTTCACAGCCGCGCCTGGTACCCCGGCCCGCGCGGACTCTAGTCTTCCCGCGTCATGGACTACTGCCACCCCTGCCGACGCCACCTGAACGGCGCCCTCGCCTGCCCCGGCTGCGGCACACCCGCCTCCGGCGAGCCGGGCGCCGGGGCGGTGTCTTCGGGAGGTGGCGGCGTGCCCCCGGGGGGGTGGCCCCGGGCCTGCCGGTGACGGCTACGGAGCCGCCGGCGGCGACCGGGACGGCCGGGCGTCCGCCGGGGCCGGGTACGCGCCCGCACGGGGCGTCCACGGCCCCGCCGGGACCGACCGCGAACCGGCCGGGAGCGGCCCTCAACCGCCCGCGGATTCCCGGCAGTTCGCCGGGAACGATCACCTCCGACCCGTCGGCGACCGCCTCATACCCGGCGCGGGCGCCTCCGCGTTCGCCGCCGGCCGTCACCCGCCCGCCGGCGCGGGTGTTTTCCCCGGGGAAGGGGGCCCCGGCGGAAGTGCCGCCGTCGGTGACCGCCTCGCACCCGGCGCGGGCGCCTCCGCGTTCGCCGCCGACCGTCACCCGCCCCCTGGCGCGGGTGTTTTCCCCGGAGAAGGGGGCCCCGGCGGGGAAGGGAACGCTGGCGGAAGTGCCGCCGTCGGCGACCGCCTCGCACCCGGCGCGGGCGCCTCCGCGTTCGCCGTTGACCGTCACCCGCCCCCTGGCGCGGGTGTTTTCCCCGGAGAAGGGGGCCCCGGCGGGGAAGGGAACGCTGGCGGAAGTGCCGCCGTCGGCGACCG
>NZ_JBVHXT010000030.1:0-55548 GCF_055569255.1 Streptomyces sp. NPDC029296 | reverse complement strand
CCGCCTCGCGCCCGGCGCCGGCGCCTCCGCGTTCGCCGCCGGCCGTCGTGTGCCCACCGGGGAAGGGAACCCCGGCGAAGGCGGTGCCGGTGGCCGGGTTTCCGCCCGTGGGCGGGCCGGCGGCCGGGGCGGGGAGAGCCGGCGGGAGCGCAAGGCGGCCGGGCACCGGCGGCGCCGTCGGCGGGTGGTCGTGGTCGTCGCCGGGTTCGTGCTCGCGGCCGGCGGGCTCAGTCTGGCGGAGCTGGGTACGGACGCCCCCTTCTCGCCCTTCGCCGACGACCCCTCCGCCACGGCCGGGGAGACCGAGGAGACGGACGGCGGCGCCGATTCCGCGGCACCGGACCGTACGGCCGAACCGGTCGGCGCGACCTCCGCCGCGCTCCCGGGCGCGGCCTCCGCCACCCCGGGCGCCTCGGCATCGGACGCCGCTGCCGCCTCCGCCTCCGCCTCGTCGTCCGCGCGGGACGAGGAACGGGACGGCGAGGACGGCGAGGACGGCGAGGACGGCGAGGATTCCGCTTCCGCCCCGCCGCGGGAGTCCGGCGAGCCGGGACAGCCGGCCACCACGGGCGCCCCGGATTCCGGTACACCGGCCACGACCTCCGCCGCCCCGGCCCCCACCACGCCCTCGGCCACCGCCTCCACCGCGGCCCCGACGACCTCCGCCCCCACCTCCCGGCCCTCGCCCCTGAGGACCTGCGACCGCTTCCTGTGGTGGTGCGCCTGAGCGCACCCGCGCCACGAGAACGCCGCAGCCGCATCCCGGTCCGGGGATGCGGCTGCGGCGTGGCCGGGCGACGAGGGTCAGGCCAGCGTCACGGTGATGTCGCCGCGCGTCGCCTTGGAGTACGGGCACACCTGGTGCGCCTTCTCCACCAGGCTCTTCGCGGTCGCCGCGTCGACGTTCGGGATGTTCGCGGAGATCTCCACGATGATCCCGAACCCGTCGTCGTTCTTGCCGATACCGACCTTGGCGGTGACCGTCGACCCGGAGATGTCGGCGCCCTCCTCCCGGGCGACGACCCCCAGCGCCCCCTGGAAGCAGGCGCTGTACCCCGCGGCGAACAGCTGCTCCGGGTTGGTGCCGGCGCCGCTGCCGCCCATCTCCTTGGGCGGGTTGACGACCACGTCGAGCTTGCCGTCGTCGGTGGCGACCCGTCCGTCGCGGCCGTTCTCGGCGGTGGCGACGGCGGTGTACAGGACGTCGGACTGCGTGATGGGCATGCGGTTGTCTTCCTCCTCGGTCCGCGGCGACTCGCGCCCACGATCGCCGCTGGATTTTGGAAAGAAGTTACCGCATAGCGAAAAAACCGGGAAGGCTAGAGCTTGACGACCATCTTGCCGATGTTGTCGCCGCGCAGCACCCCGAGGAACGCCTCCAGGGTGTTCTCGATGCCCTCGACCACGGTTTCGCGGTACTTCAGCGTGCCCGAGGCCACCCACGGGCCGACCTCCTGGACGAACTGCGGCTGGAGGTCGTAGTGGTCGCCGACGAGGAAGCCCTCGATCCGGCCGCGGGTCTGGATCAGCCGGGCCAGGTTCTTCGGGCCGGGCGCGGGCTCGGTGTTGTTGTAGACCGAGATCATGCCGCAGATCGCGATCCGGCCGCCCTGGTTGAGCGACCCGACGGCCGCCTCCAGGTGGTCCCCGCCGACGTTGTCGAAGTAGACGTCGATGCCGTCGGGCGCCGCCTCGCGCAGCTGCTCGGCGACCGGGCCGTTCTTGTAGTTGAACGCGGCGTCGAAGCCGTACTCGTCCACCAGCAGCCTGACCTTCTCGTCGGACCCGGCCGAGCCGATGACCCGGGAGGCGCCCTTCAGTTTGGCGAGCTGGCCCACCTGGCTGCCCACGGCACCGGCCGCGCCCGACACGAACACGCTGTCGCCCTCCTTGAAGGAGGCGGTGCGCAGCAGGCCGGCGTAGGCGGTCAGGCCGGTCATGCCGAGCACGCCGAGGTACGCCGACAGCGGCACGCCCTCGGTGCCGGCGTCGACCTTGACGGCGGGTACGGCCGTCGGCCCCACCTTGACGGCGTTCTTCGCGTCCACGACCGCGTACTCGCGCCAGCCGAAGAAGTGCAGGACGTGGTCGCCGGGCTCGATGCCCTCGGCCCTGGACTCGACCACCTCGCCGACCGCGCCGCCCTGCATGACCTTGCCCAGCTCGAAGGGGGCGGCGTACGACTTGGCGGCGCTCATCCGGCCGCGCATGTACGGGTCGACGGAGAGGTACTTGTTCCGCACCAGCATCTGGCCCTCGCCCGGGGCCGGGACGGGCGACTCGACGAGCGCGAAGTCCTCGGGCTTCGGCCAGCCGACGGGACGGCTGAGGAGGTGCCATTCGCGATTGATCATGACGGAGCCTTTCAGGGTGGTACTTCACTACCTGAAACAACCATGCGTCTGAATATTTCAGGATGTCAAGTAAGTCGGTATCCTGATGGGCATGTCCACCCCATCGCACGCCCGCCGCCCCGACCCCCTGACCATGGAGGTCGTCGAGCTGATCGGCGAGGTCGTCGCCCGCTTCTACGCGGACTACGAGGAGGCGGCCGGCGCGCACACCCTGACCGGCCCGCAGGCCCGGCTGCTCAGCCTGCTCTCCCTGGAGCCGCTGCCCATGCGCAAGCTGGCCCAGAAGCTGAAGTGCGAGCCGTCGAACGTGACCGGGATCGTGGACCGGCTGGAGTCCCGGGGACTGGTGGAGCGCCGCCCCGACCCCGCCGACCGCCGGGTGAAGGTGGCCGCCGCCACCGAGCGGGGCCGCGAGGTGGCCCGGGACCTGCGCGAGGGCCTGCGCTTCGCCCGCGAACCCCTGGCCGGCCTGTCCGAGGAGGAGCGCCGCTCCCTGCGCGACCTGCTGCGCCGCATGCTCGGGGACTGAGCCCCGCAACGCCCCGGCGGAGCCAGTAAAGTCCTCCGCATGCGCGATCTCGGGGTGGGTTTCGGTTATCTCCTGAAGGGCCAGCGGTGGGTGACCCGGCACGGGCGCCGGTACGGCTTCGGCCTGCTGCCCGGGCTGATCACGCTGGTGCTGTACGCCGCCGCGCTGGTCGCGCTGGCCCTGTGGGGCGACGACGCCGTCGGCTGGGCCACTCCCTTCGCCGACGACTGGTCCAGCCCCTGGCAGGGCCTGTTCCGCGGCTTCCTGACGGCCGTCCTGTTCGCGCTCGGCCTGCTGCTGGCCGTGCTCACCTTCACCGCCGTCACCCTGCTGGTCGGCCAGCCCTTCTACGAGTCCCTCTCCGAGCGGGTCGACGCCGACGTCTCGCCCGACGGCACCGCCCCCGTCTCCGGCCGGCCGCTCTGGCGCGAGCTGTGGATCTCGGCCCGGGACAGCCTGCGCGTCCTGGTCCGGGCCGGGCTGTGGGGCGTCCTGCTCTTCGCCCTCGGGTTCCTGCCGTTCGTCGGGCAGACCGTCGTCCCCGTGATCGGCTTCTTCGTCACCGGTTTCTTCCTCACCGAGGAACTCGCCGCCGTCGCCCTCCAGCGCCGGGACGTCGACCTGCGCGCCCGGCTCGCCCTGCTGCGCTCCCGCAAGACGCTGGTCTGGGGCTTCGGCACGCCCCTGGGCCTGGCCTTCCTGGTTCCGTTCGTCGCGGTGTTCCTGATGCCGGGCGCGGTCGCGGGCGCCACGCTCCTCGCCCGTGACCTGCTGGGCGAGGAGAACGCCGGCGACGGCTCCGCCGCCCCGGGCGGGCGGCCCGACACGGAGGACGTCACCTCGTGACCCAGTTACTCGCCGTCGCCGCCATCACGGTCCTCGCCGTGATCGCCCCCGGCGCCGACTTCGCGATGATCGTGCGCAACAGCTATCTGCACGGCCGCCGCACCGGCCTGCTCGCCGCCGCGGGCGTGGCGGCCGGCGTGCTGGTCCACGTCACCTACACCCTGCTGGGCGTCGGCCTGCTCATCGCCTCGTCCACCGCCGTCTTCACGGTCGTCAAGCTGATCGGCGCGGCCTACCTCGTCCACGTCGGCGTCCGCACCTTCCGCGCCCGCGGCGACGCCGAGGTCGACCTCGGCGACAAGACGGAGCTGACCCCGCTCGCCGCCCTGCGCACCGGTTTCCTCACCAACGTCCTCAACCCCAAGACGACCCTGTTCGTCGTCTCCACCTTCGCCCAGGTCGTCGGCCCCGGCACCCCGCTGTACCGGCAGGTGGGCTACGGCCTGTTCATGTCGCTGGCCCACCTGGTGTGGTTCGGCGTGGTCGCCGCGTTCTTCTCGCACTCGCGGATGCGCTCCGTGATGCTGCGCGGCCAGAAGATCCTCAACAAGGCGATCGGCACCGCCCTGGCAGGCCTCGGCGTCAGCCTCGCCCTGGCCCCCTCGCACTGACCGTCCCACCCGCCGGCCGGCCACCGTCGAACCGCCCCGCCGCGCCCGCGAGGTGGGGGACGACACCACGAAGACGCGGGCGTATGTGAAGGGTTCGTACGAGATCTCCGCCGGCCGCTCGATCACCGACCGCCGGCCCACCGCACCGATTAACGTCTGATCCGGGACACTCCCCGCACACCGCGGACAAAGTCCCCCACGAACAGCCCCGGTCCGGGACCTGACCCCTGGACCGGGGCTCACCGTCCTCAGCCGCGCACCCCGAAGCCGTACACCGTCTCCGAGCGGTAGGTCTCGCCGGGACGCAGGGTCGTGGCGGGGAAGTCGGGGCGGTTGGGGGAGTCCGGGAAGTGCTGGGTCTCCAGGGCCGTGCCGGCGTTCGGGGGGAACGGGCCGGACAGGTGGTCACCGGTGTAGAGCTGGAGGCCCGGCTCGGTCGTCGCCACCGTCAGGGTGCGGCCGGAAACCGGGTCGGACAGCTCCGCCACCTCCTCGGGCGCCCCGGTCGCGCCCTTGTCCAGGACGAAGTTGTGGTCGTAGCCGGAGCCCGTCGGGCGGGCCGCGCGGAAGTCGAGACGGGTGCCCGCCACGTCCGCCGGCGCCCCCACCGGAATCAGGTCCGTGCCCACCGGTGTGTACCGGGACGCGGCCAGCCGCAGTTCGTGCCCGCCGGTGTCACCGGACCCCGCGCCGCCCAGGTTCCAGTACGTGTGGTTGGTCAGGTTCACGACCGTCGGCGCGTCGGTGACCGCCTCGTAGCCGATGCGCAGCGCCCCCGACGCCGTCAGCGTGTACGTCACCGTCACCGACAGCCGCCCCGGGAAGCCCTCCTCGCCGTCGGGGCTGACCCGGCTGAGCCGCAGCCCGTGCTCCACCGGCGCCATCTCCCACACGCGCTTGTCGAAGCCCCGCTCCCCGCCGTGCAGGCAGTTGGCGCCCTCATTGCGCGTCACCTGGTACGTCCGGCCGTCCAGCGGGAACCGGCCGCCCGCGATCCGGTTGGCGTACCGCCCGATCACCGCGCCCAGATACGGCTCCGGGTGCCTCAGATAGCCGTCCAGGTCCGGGAAGCCCAGCACCACGTCGGCCGTCCGCCCCGCCCGGTCCGGGACCTCGGCCGACTGCACGATCCCGCCGTACGACAGCACCCGCACCCGCACCCCGCCGCGCTCCAGCGTCCACCGGTGCACCGGAGTGCCGTCGGGAAGTGTGCCGAAAAGTTCGTTCATGCGGGAAACCCTAGGACACGGACGCGGCCGTGACCTTCCGGTACGCGATCTCCGCCAGCCGCGCCTGCCCGTCCTTGCTGGGGTGGAACCAGTCCCAGTGGCTGAGCTGGTCCGTGCCGAAGCGGTAGTCGTACACCGCGCCCCCGTCGAAGCGGCAGCGGCGGTCCTTGGCGCAGACCTCCTCCAGCACCTTGTTGTACTCCACCACCCGCTGCTGCACGGTGTCCCGGCGCAGCATCGCCGCGCTGGTCAGATCGTCCGCGTCGCCCAGCATCGACGGGCAGATGCCCAGCTTCCACACCTGCTTGCCCAGCACGTTCGACCGGCCCTCGGACCACAGCCGCTTCAGGTTCGGCACACTCGACACGTACACCTGCGTCTTCGGCAGCGCCGAGCGCAGCGTGCGCATCGACTCCTCGAAGCCCGCGCGGAAGTCGGCCACCGACGTCATCGCCGACGCCGAGGCCCGGCAGGCGTCGTTCCCGCCGATCATCACCGTCACCAACTCCGGGCGGCGCGCCACCGCCTGCGCCATCTGCCCCGGCAGGTCGGCCATGCGGGCGCCGGTCACCGCGTAGTTCCAGCTGCGCTCCGCCGCCCCCCTCGTCCCCAGCAACCGCACCGCGAGGCTCTCCACCCCGGCGTCGCCGCCCGTCGCCCACGACGCCTCCGGGCAGTCCGACAGCACCGTGCACGCGTCGAACCCGCGGGTGATGGAATCGCCCACCGCCGCGACCGACTCCGGACTGCGGTCCCAGGCCGGCGGCCGGGCCGGGTGCGCCTTCGTGCCCTGGGCCGCCGGCGAACCGTCGCCCTGGCAGCCGGCGGCCCCCAGCACCACGGCCGTCACGACGGCGAGGGCGGCTTGCACACGGTGGCTTCGCTTCCGCATCCCTGCTGTTCCCCTCGCTCGACGGTCCGGCTCTCCGCTATGACAACGACTGAGGGTTCCCGGCCCGGCGCCCGGGAACGGCCGACCCCCGTACAAGCGTCCCCCTGGGTGAATGGCGGCGGTTTCCTGGCATCGGGACCGACGGTACGTCACACTCCTTGCCCCGCCGCAAGGTAGCCTCGCCATCAACGCGGCCGTCGTGCCACTGCCGCCCAGCCAGTCCGCAAGATGTCCCGCTCTGCCCGGAGGTTCCGGTGACGACACGTGGAGTTCTGTACGTGCACTCCGCGCCGCGCGCGCTGTGCCCGCACGTCGAGTGGGCCATCGCGGGGGTGCTCGGCACGCGCGTCAGCCTCGACTGGATCCGGCAGCCCGCGTCCCCCGGCACCTGGCGCTCGGAGTTCTCCTGGCAGGGCCAGGCCGGCACCGCCTCCAAACTCGCCTCCGCGCTGCGCGGCTGGCACCTGCTGCGCTTCGAGGTCACCGCCGAGCCCTGCCCGACCGCCGAGGGCGAGCGCTACAGCTGCACCCCCGACCTCGGCATCTTCCACGCCGTCACCGGCATCCACGGCGACATCCTGATCCCCGAGGACCGCCTGCGCGCCGCCCTGACCCGCTCCCAGCGCGGCGAGAGCGACCTGGAGGCCGAGATCGCCAAACTCCTGGGCAAGCCCTGGGACGACGAACTGGAGCCCTTCAGATACGCGGGAGAGGGCGCCCCGGTCCGCTGGCTGCACCAGGTGGTGTGAACCTCCCCGGGCGACCCGCACCCGGCGGCGGGGAGCCACCGCCGACGGAAAGGGCCCGGTCCCCCCACCAGGAGACCGGGCCCTTCCACGTCACGGGAGTCAGACCGTACGGAACGCCAGCACCACGTTGTGCCCGCCGAACCCGAACGAGTCGTTCAGCGCGGCGATCCGGCCCTCGGGCAGCGCCCGCGCCTCACCGCTCACGATGTCCGCGTTGACCTCGGGGTCGAGGTTGTCCAGGTTGATGGTCGGCGGAGCCGTGCGGTTCACCAGCGCCAGGATCGACGCGACGGTCTCCACACCACCGGCGCCACCGAGCAGATGACCGGTCATCGACTTGGTCGCGGAGACCGCCATGTGGTCGACGTCGTCGCCGAACACCTTGCGCAGCGCCTTGATCTCGGCCACGTCGCCCTGCGGCGTGGACGTGGCGTGCGCGTTGACGTGCACGATCTCGGCCGGCTTCAGGTCCGTGTTGTCCAGCAGGTTCTGCAGCGCGTGCGCGATCCCGTTGCCGGACGGCTCCGGCTGGGTGATGTGGTGGGCGTCCGCGGAGATGCCCTGCCCGACCGCCTCGGCGTAGATCCGGGCACCGCGCGCCTTCGCGTGCTCCTCGGACTCCAGGACGATCACACCGGCGCCCTCGCCGAGCACGAAACCGTCGCGGCCGGCGTCGTAGGGACGCGAGGCGCCCCGCGGGTCGTCGTTGTTCTTGGACATCGCCATCATGTTGCCGAACGCGGCGATCGGCAGCGGATGGATGGCGGCCTCGGTACCACCGGCCACGACCACGTCCGCACGCCCGGTGCGGATCATCTCGATCGCGTACCCGATGGCCTCCGCGCCCGAGGCGCAGGCCGAGACGGGGGTGTGCACACCGGCGCGGGCACCCAGCTCGATCCCGACGTTGGCCGCCGGGGAGTTGGGCATCAGCATCGGCACGGTGTGCGGGGAGACGCGGCGTACGCCCTTCTCCTTGAGTACGTCGTACTGGTCCAGCAGGGTCGTCACGCCGCCGATGCCGGAGGCGATGACCGCACCGAGACGGTCGGGGTTCACGGACGAGTCCACCCCGGCCTTGGCGGTGAAACCGGCGTCCTTCCAGGCCTCCTGAGCGGCGATCAGCGCGAACTGCGCGGACCGGTCCAGCTTGCGGGCCTGCGGCCGGGGGATGATCTCGCCCGGCTCCACGGCGATCTGCGCGGCGATGCGGACCGGCAGCTGAGCCGCCCACTCCTGCTCCAGCGGGCTGACACCGGACGTGCCGGCGACCAGGGCCTCCCAGGTCGAGGCTGCGTCGCCACCCAGCGGTGTGGTTGCGCCGATACCGGTGACGACCACGGTGCGATTGGTCGGGCTCACGGGGATTCTTTCTCCAACGGATACGGGGGAGGACTACCCCCGCCGGTGCGGGGATTACGGCGCCACCGCCGGGTGGCGGGGCCTTGCACGCGGCCTACGCGGTGGCTTTAGGCCTGGTGCTTGAGGATGTAGTCGGTCGCGTCACCGACGGTCTTGAGGTTCTTGACGTCCTCGTCCGGGATCTTCACGTCGAAGCGCTCCTCGGCGGCGACGACGACCTCGACCATGGACAGCGAGTCGACGTCCAGGTCATCGGTGAAGGACTTGTCCAGCTGGACGTCCTCGGTGGGGATCCCGGCGATCTCGTTCACGATCTCGGCGAGACCGGCGACGATCTCTTCCTGAGTGGCGGCCATGTCAGGCGCTCCTTCTTGATATTCCAGACGGGTTAACGGCATTTGTATCCGAACCGGACCGCATGATCCGGCACGGAGTGCCTAGGGGAGGGTAACGACCGTGGCGGCGTAGACGAGACCCGCCCCGAATCCGATGACGAGCGCGGTGTCGCCGCTCTTCGCCTCCCCGGTCGCCAGAAGCCGCTCCATCGCGAGCGGGATCGAGGCGGCCGAGGTGTTGCCGGTGGTGCGGATGTCACGGGCGACCGTGACGTGCTCCGGCAGCTTCAGCGTCTTCACCATCGAGTCGATGATCCGCACATTGGCCTGGTGCGGGATGAAGACGTCCAGGTCGTCCGCGGTGATTCCGGCCGCGTCCAGCGCCTGCTGGGCGACCTTCGCCATCTCGAACACGGCCCAGCGGAACACCGCCTGGCCCTCCTGCGTGATCGCAGGGAACTTGATGTTGCCCTCGCTGTCGACGGGCAGTTGCGACAGGTCGCCGATCCTGAAGCGGTCCCAGGAGACCGTCTGCTTGATCGTCTCGGCCTTGTCGCCCTCGGAGCCCCACACGGTCGGGCCGATGGCCGGCTCCTTGGAGGGGCCGACGACGACCGCGCCGGCGCCGTCGCCGAACAGGAAGGCGGTGGCCCGGTCCTCCAGGTCGGTGAGGTCGCTCAGCCGCTCCACGCCGATCACCAGCACGTGCTCGGCGGAACCTTCCACCACCATGCCCTTGGCGAGGGTGAGGCCGTAGCCGAAGCCCGCGCAGCCGGCCGAGATGTCGAAGGCGGCGGCCTTGTCGGTGCCGAGCTTGTCGGCGATCTCGGTGGCGATGGCCGGGGTCTGGCTGAAGTGCGAGACGGTCGAGACGACCACCGCGCCGATCTGCCCGGCGTCGATGCCGGCGTCCGCGATCGCCTTCCCGGAGGCCTCGATGGCCATCGCGGCCACGGTCTCCTCGGGACCGGCCCAGTGCCGGGTCTCGATGCCGGAGCGGGAGCGGATCCACTCGTCGGACGAGTCGATCTTCTCCAGGATCACTTCGTTCGGCACCACCCGGGTCGGCCGGTAGCCGCCGACACCGAGGATGCGCGCGTACGGGGCGCCCTTGCTGGGCTTGATCTTCGCCATGTACGGCTCCTTAGGCGCCGGCGTGCTCTGCGCACAGAGCCCGGGCCGCTTCGAGGTCGTCGGGGGTCTTCAGCGCCAGCGTCGCGACACCGGGCAGGGCCCGCTTGGCCAGGCCGGTCAGCGTGCCGCCGGGGCACACCTCGACGATCGCCGTGACGCCCAGCTCCTTGAAGGTCTCCATGCACAGGTCCCAGCGGACCGGGTTGGCGACCTGCCCGACCAGCCGCTGGAGCACCTCGGCACCGGCGGCGACGGTGCGGCCGTCCTTGTTGGAGACGTAGGTCACCTTCGGGTCGGCCGGCGCCAGCTCGGCCGCGGCCTTCTCCAGCGTCGCCACGGCCGGGGCCATGTGGTGGGTGTGGAAGGCGCCGGCCACCTTCAGCGCGACGACCTTGCGGACGCCCTCGGGCTTGTCCTCGGCCAGCGCGGCCAGCTGCTCCAGCGTGCCCGCGGCGACGATCTGGCCCGCACCGTTGATGTTCGCCGGCGTCAGGCCCAGCTTCTCCAGGTGCGGGACGGTGACGGCGGGGTCACCGCCGAGCAGCGCCGCCATGCCGGTCTCGGTGACCGCGGCGGCGTCGGCCATGGCCAGACCCCGCTTGCGGACGAGACCGAGGGCGTCCGTGTCGTCCAGGACGCCGGCGAAGGCCGCGGCGGTGATCTCGCCGACGCTGTGGCCCGCGACCGCGCCCGGCGCGATCTCGGAGATGTCACCGAGTGCCGCGGCCGACAGCAGGCCCGCGGCGACCAGCAGCGGCTGCGCCACCGCGGTGTCGCGGATGGCGTCGGCGTCGGCCTCGGTGCCGTAGTGGGCGAGGTCCAGTCCGATGGCGTCCGACCAGGCGGCCACGCGGTCCGCGGCACCGGGCAGGTCGAGCCAGGGAGTCAGGAAGCCGGGCGTCTGGGCGCCCTGGCCGGGAGCGACGAGTACGAGCACTCTCACACTCTCTCTTGGGGACGGCCGGGGCCGCCCGTGGGGACAGGGACGAAGAACACGAAGGGCTTTTGTAGAGCCCCGACAAAACCCTATGTCTGGGGTTCACCATCGGCCAGACGCCCCAGGATGAGCGCGATCCGTAGTGTGAACGCGGATCTTACATCCGAGGGGGACCAGCCGGTGACGTCAGTCACACGTCGGAGCCGGTAGCGCACGGTGTTCGGGTGAACGAAGAGCATTCTCGCCGCGCCTTCGAGACTGCTGGCCTGCTCCAGGTAGACACTCAGCGTTTCCAGCAGTGCCGAGCCCGCCTCCTCCAGCGGTCTGTAGATCTCCTCCACCAGCTGCTCGCGTGCGCTCGGATCGCCCGCGATGGCGCGCTCCGGGAGGAGGTCGTCGGCGAGCACCGGCCGCGGCGCGTCCTGCCAGGCGAAGCAGGCCTTCAGTCCGGCGGCGGCGGCCTGCGCGGACCGGGTGGCGGCCAGCAGGTCGGGGACGACGGGACCCGCCACGACCGGCCCGGCGGCGAACGGCCCGATCAGCGAGCGGGCGACGGCCAGCGGATTGTCGCTGCCGCCCGCGATGACCACGAGCCGGTCGCCGAGCACCCCGGTCAGCACCTGGAGCTTGGCGTGCCGGGCGGCCCGCCGGATGGCCTCCACGGTCAGCTCGCTGTCCCCGTCGGGCGCGGTCCCGAGCACCACGCACACGTGTTCCGGCGAGTTCCAGCCGAGCGCGGCGGCCCGGCTGACGGCGCCCTCGTCGGCCTCCCCGCTGAGCACGGCGTTCACCACCAGCGACTCCAGCCGCGCGTCCCAGGCACCGCGTGCCTCGGCGGCCTGGGCGTAGACCTGGGCGGTGGCGAAGGCGATCTCCCGGGCGTACACGAGCAGCGCCTCGCGCAGCACGCTCTCGTCGCCCGGGGCGGCCACCTCGTCGATGGCCGACTCCATGACCTCGATGGTGGTGCGCACCATCTCCACGGTCTGCCGCAGGGTGATGGCCCGGGTCAGCTCGCGGGGCGCGGTCCCGAAGACGTCGGTGGAGATGGCCTGCGGGGCGTCCGGGCGCCGGAACCACTCGGTGAAGGCCGCGATGCCCGCCTGGGCGACCAGCCCGATCCAGGAACGGTTCTCCGGGGGCATGGCCCGGTACCACGGCAGGGTCTCGTCCATCCGCGCGATGGCCTGCGCGGCGAGACTCCCGGAGGACTTCTCCAGCCGCTTCAGGGTCGCGGTGTGCGGATGGACGTGACGGGCTGCGGGGTCACCGTGGTGGGATTCGGGTTCGGGCACGGGGACAAGACTGCCTTATCGGGACGGGGCCGTGCGCCGCCGGGGGGGCGGTCCCCGGCGGCCCGGCCCGCGGCCCGCGCGGCCGGCGGCGCTACCGTGGGGGCCGTGACGACGGACGTACGCCGCGCCGGTGAGCGCTATCACGGAGGGGACCGGGAGGCCGGGATCGACACCCGGCACGCCTTCTCCTTCGGACCGCACTACGACCCCGACAACCTGCGGTTCGGCGCGCTGATCGCCTGCAACGAGGAGCGGCTCGCCCCGGGCGCCGGTTTCGGCGAGCACCCGCACAGCCACACCGAGATCGTCACCTGGGTCGTCGAGGGCGAGCTGACCCACCGCGACTCGGCGGGCCACGAGACGACGGTGCGCGCCGGGCAGGTGCAGCACCTCAGCGCCGCGGCGGGGGTGCGGCACGTGGAGCGCAACGACGGCCCGGTCCCGCTGACCTTCCTCCAGATGTGGCTGACCCCCCGGGAGCCCGGCGGCACCCCCTCCTACACCCTCGTCCCGGCCGGCGCGGGCCCCCTCGTGTACCCGGTCCCGGCCGCGGGCGCGGTGCTGCACGTACGGCGGCTGGAGCCGGGGGAGCGGACGGCGGTGCCGGAGGCGCCGCGGGTGTACGTCCATGTGGCGCGCGGCGCGGTCCGGCTGGCCGGGGAGGAGCTGGGCCCCGGCGACGCGGCGCGGATCACCGGTGCCGGGGGGCTCCGGGCGCTGGCGTCGGCCCCGGCGGACCTGCTGCTGTGGGAGCTGACGCCGTAGCCCCTCCGGTTCCCGTCAGCCGCGCAGGTCCGCCAGCACCGCGTCCGTGAAGGCCGGCCACGCCTCGATGGCCCAGGGGCCGAACGCGCGGTCGGTCAGGGCGATCCCGGCCGCCCCGGCGTCGGGATCGATCCACAGGAACGTCCCGGACTGCCCGAAGTGCCCGAAGGTGCGCGGCGAGGACGCGGCGCCCGTCCAGTGCGGTGACTTGCCGTCGCGGATCTCGAAGCCCAGCCCCCAGTCGTTGGGGTTCTGGTGCCCGTACCCCGGCAGTACGCCCTTGGTCCCCGGGTACTGCACGGTCATCGCCGCCGCCACGGTCCGCGGGTCCAGCAGCCGGGGCGCCTGCACCTCCACCGCGAACCGCAGCAGGTCCTCGACCGTCGACACCCCGTCCTTCGCCGGCGAGCCCTGCAGCGACGTGGCCGTCATGCCCAGCGGCTCCAGCACGGCCTGGCGCAGATACTCCGCGAACGGCATGTCGGCGGCCTTGGCGATGTGGTCACCGAGCTGCTCGAACCCGGCGTTGGAGTACAGCCGCCGCTCCCCGGGCGGGGCCGTCACCCGGTGCTCGTCGAAGGCCAGACCCGAGGTGTGCGCGAGGAGGTGACGGACCGTCGCCCCGGGCGGACCGGCCGGCTCGTCCAGCTCGATCGCGCCCTCCTCGTAGGCGACGAGCGCCGCGTAGGCCGCGAGCGGCTTGGTGACGGAGGCCAGCGGGAAGCGGTGCCCGACGGGACCGTGCGTCCCGAGGACGCTCCCGTCGGCTCGTACGACTCCCGCCGCGGCGGTGGGGACGGGCCAGTTCTCGATCAGCGCCAGGCTCTGCAACGACATGCGTCCGAGCCTATGCGGCGCACGGCGGCAGCCGCGCCGACGGGTCCGGATCCCGCCCGGGCCGCCCGTCGGCGGACCGGATCCGCGGGCCGGCCGCCGCCACCGGGCCGGGTCCTCGGGATTTCTCACCGGAGCGGCTTGCTTCGAGTGCACTCCAACGCCATAGCGTGGGGGCATGACGGTGATGCAGACCCCGCCAGCGGCCACCGAGCACGCCACCCCCGCCGACATCTGCTCCGCCCCTCCCCGGCGCCACCCCCGCCCCGACGGCCGCGACCGCTACACGATCAGCGAGGTCGTCGCGTTCACCGGGCTGACCGCGCATACCCTGCGCTGGTACGAGCGGATCGGGCTGATGCCGCACGTCGACCGCTCGCACACCGGCCAGCGCCGCTACAGCAACCGTGACCTGGACTGGCTGGACTTCGTGACCAAGCTCCGGCTGACCGGCATGCCGGTGGCGGACATGGTGCGGTACGCGGAACTGGTCCGCCGGGGCGAGGACACGTACGCGGAGCGGCAGGCCCTGCTGGAGTCGACCCGCCGGGACGTCCTGAACAGGATCGCCGAACTGCGGGACACGCTCGCCGTCCTCGACCGCAAGATCAGCTTCTACGCGACGGAGGGAACCCCTCGATGACCGACGCCAGGATTCCGACGGTACGGCTCGGCGCGGACGGACCGGAGGTGGGCGTACAGGGCCTGGGCTGCATGGGCATGAACTTCGGCTACGGCCCGACGGACGCCGGCCAGGCCCGCGCCGCGCTGGACCGGGCGCTGGAGCTGGGCGTCACGCTGTACGACACGGCGGACGCCTACGGGGACGGGGAGAACGAGCGGTTCCTCTCCCCGTTCTTCAAGGCGCACCGGGACGAGGTGGTCATCGCCACCAAGTTCGCCCTGTCGATCCCGCCGGACGACCCCACCAAGCGCATCATCCGCAACGACGCCCCGTACATCCGCCAGGCGGTCGAGGCCAGCCTGAAGCGGCTGGACGTCGACGTGATCGACCTCTACTACATGCACCGCCGCGATGTGGACGTCCCCATCGAGGAGACCGTCGGCACGATGGCGGAGCTGGTCCGCGAGGGCAAGGTCAAGCACCTCGGGCTCAGCGAGGTCACCGCGGACGAGCTGCGCGCCGCCCACGCCGTGCACCCGATCGCGGCCGTGCAGTCGGAGTGGTCCCTGTTCAGCCGGGACATCGAGGCCCGGGTCGTGCCGGCCGTGCGGGACCTGGGCGTGGCCCTGGTGCCGTACTCGCCGCTCGGCCGCGGCTTCCTCACCGGCTCCTTCACCGATGCCGAGCAGGACCTCACGTCCGACGACTTCCGCCGCCAGCACCCCCGCTTCACCGGTGCCAACGCGTCCGCCAACGCGGCCCTGCTGGAGCCGATCCGGGCGATCGCCGAGGCCCGCGGCGCCACGCTCGGCCAGATCGCCCTGGCCTGGGCGCAGCAGCGGGCGTCGGTCGCCGGGCTGTCCGTGGTGCCGATCCCGGGCACCCGCAAGCCGGGCCGGGTGGAGGAGAACGTGGCGGCGACCCGCATCACCCTGACGGAAGAGGAGCTGGCCGCCCTGGAGCCGATCGCCGGCCGGGTGGCCGGCGACCGCTACCCGGACATGCGGTTCGCCTCGGCGGGCCGGGAGTGACCCCCACCCGCCCGGCCCGCACGCCCGACCGCGCCGCCCGCCCGGCGGCATAACCCCCCCGGCCACACCGGCCGGTTCACCCGGGCGTCCGGTCACGTCGGCCGGTTCACCCGGGCGTCCTGTCGCGCCGACTGGTTCGCCCGGCGGCTGCTGACGTCGGCTCGTCCCCGGCCGCCGGTCATGCCGACCGGCCCGGCCCGGCGTCCGGTCGCGCCGGGGTGTCCGCTCGGGTCGGCTGGTCCGCCCGGGCGTCCGGTCACGCCGAGTCGTCCCCGGCCCCCGGTAGTGCCGCCCGGCCCGGGCGTCCGGTCACACCTACCGGCCCGCCCGGCCGCTGCTCACGTCGGCCGGTTCGCCCGGTCGCCGGTCAGCCGGCCGGCGACCGGGCGCCCGGGTCCGCCGGCCGGGTGGTTACAGCTCTGCCAGCAGTTCCGCCTTCTTGCTGGAGAATTCCTCGTCGGTGACCAGTCCGGCCCGGTGCAGTTCCCCGAGGTGCCGGATCCGTTCGGCGATGTCGGCGGGATCGCGCCGGGCCGGGGCCGGTATCGAGGGCACCGGCCCCCGGGTGCGCACGGCGGCGAGCACCGCCGCGGCGAACGGCAGCGACTCGTGCACCGGGCCGTAGCCCAGCCCGAAGACGACGGCCGCCGGATCCTGGTCGGGCTGCGCGGGCGCCGCCGGGCCGTCCGACCGCCTGATCAGCCGCAGGTGTCCCTCGAAGACCTCCGGCGACCGCCACTCCACCCCGCTCAGCTCGGTCACCGCGAAGCTCTGGTCGCCGGCCTTCCACTTCGCCGAGGACGCCCCCGTCCAGGACCAGCGGAACTGCACGGACGTCCCGTCGAAGGACGCCTTGCCGTCGTACGCCTTGAACTGGAGCGGCGCCCCGGGCGCCGCGACCAGGTGCCGGTCGGCGGGGCCGGACTCGGTGAGCAGCCCCCTCAGCTCGTCGGCGTAGTACTCCGCGAGGGTCTCCCGCTCGGCCGGCAGCACCAGCCGGTACGGGTCGGAGCCCTCCTTCAACTGCCCGTCGGCCGCCTCCATCAGCGGATCGGCGCCGGGGCGCGGCCGCAGGCGCAGGACGACCGTCCCCCGCCTGCCCGGCCCGAGGGTCACGCCCTCGACCGCGGCCAGCGGGATCCGGCGCTCGCCCAGCGCCTGGAAAAGCTTCGGTGTCCGAATCCCCCGTTCGAAACGGATGAGCACGGAGTCGGACTCGAACTCCCAGACGGCATGAAACCCCGCCAGTACGTCACCCATGCGGCTCATCGTATGCGGCACGTGTCCCTCCGTCGCCACCCGCGCAGACCGCACTTCCTGCTGTTTCTACGCGCGTTGGGCCGTCGGCGTGCCGGACAGACCGGACCGGCACGCATCGTCCTCCCGTGCGCACGTCACCTCGCTGTACGCGCCCACCCCGACGGCGGCGAGATTGCGCAGGCTGTCCGTGCCCGGCTGGAAGTAACCGCTGTGCCCCTCGGCGTCCCGGGCCGACAGCACCCGCGCCCCGAACCCCGCGGACACCGGGTCGGCGCCGTGGCCGAGGCCGCCCAGCTCCAGATAGGGCACGTCGCGCACCCAGTCGCTGGCGTCCCGCATCGCCCACACCCGGGCCGTCGTGCCGAGGCCGGCGGCGCCGGCGGCCCGCATGCCGGGGCTCGCGGCCACCGCTATGTCGGCGACCCGGCGCGGCATGCCGTGCGCGGCGACCCCGCAGAGCACCGAGCCGTAGCTGTGACAGAACATCGACACCGGGGCCCGGCCGGGCAGCGCGCGCAGCAGCGCGTTCAGCCGTACGGCGCCCTCCTCGGCGCGCAGTCCGGTGGCCGCGTCCACCCCGAGTCCGTCGGGCGAGGTGTAGTCGGCCCAGGCGATCACGGCCGTGCGGGTCGCGGGGCGCACCGCCCGCTCGGCCGCGTACAGCGCCTTGGCCATGCCGACCGGGGCGCTGTAGGGGCGGTTGGTCCGCTGGAAGGTGAGCAGGTCGGTGTCGACGCCGGGGACGACGACCGAGATCCGCCGCGCCGAGCCGAGGTCGCCGAACACCTCGGCGATCCGGCCCGAGCCCCCGGGATCGAAGGCCAGGATCTGCCGGCCCCCGCTCAGCAGGGATTCGTAGCGGTGCATCCGCCGGCCCGCGTCCTGCTGGCCGGCCGTGCTGAGCCGGCTGTCGTGCATGCGCCCGCGCTCGCTCTCGCGGGCCCGCTCCAGCGCGAGGTGGTTGGCGCGGTAGCGCAGCGACACCGGCGCGCCGTTCATGTTGCCGACCGCGAGCGGATAGCGGCGGGCCAGCCGGTCACGGTCGGCCGGGGTGAGCGAGCCGAAGAACCGGGCGAGCCGGGCCGGGGCGGCCTCGGGGTCCGGCAGCTCGAGTCCGTGCAGGCGGCCGTGGTGCCACTGGGCGAGCGAGGCCGCGAGCGCCGACGACTCCCGGTGGGTGCGCAGGGCGGTCCAGCCGGTGGTCGCGAGCATCACGAACACGACGGCCAGCGCCGGCAGGGCGCGCCAGAGGTTGAGGTGTGGGGAGGTGTCGAAGGAAGTCACTGGGAGGACACACTAGGAGAGCGAGCGAGTCTCGGGGTAACCGAGTGACAGGGATCACGTTTCGGCGGTCGGCGCCCATGGAGTGGGCGATCTGCCAACGATCTCAGGCGGTCCGCCAGTTTCCCGTCAGCGCCGAACCCACCTGATCGAGGTACGACGTGGTGAGCGTCCGGATCACCTCGGGCCCGGAGTCCTCGCTCGTGCACCACTGCCGCTCGGTGACCCGCATCACCCCGCCGAAGACGGCCACCGCCAGCCGGGGCCGCGGGTCGGTGTCCACGTCGACGCCCTCCCGCTCGGCCAGCACCCGTGCGAGGGCCTCCTCCGTCACGGCCAGCCGGCGCAGCCGGGCGGCGAGCAGCGCGGGCTCGGCCTCGATCGTCCGGTACATGCTCAGGTGCAGCTCGACCGGCACGACCGACTCGACGGTCTCGCGCATCTCGTCCCAGCTCTCCAGGAACGCCTGGCGCAGGGCCCGTATCGGCGCCTCGTGCGGCGGGCGGGTCCGTACGGCCGCGACGAAGGCCGCCTCCGCCATGTCCTGGACCGCGAAGGCCACGTCCTCCTTGCCCGCGAAGTAGCGGAAGAAGGTGCGCTGCGAGACGTCGACGGCCTCGGCGATCTCGTCGACGGTCGTCCGCTCGTACCCCTGCGTGGTGAACAGTTCGAGAGCGGCCCGCAGCAGCGATTCCCGTGTACGCCGCTTCTTGCGCTCGCGCAGCGTCTCCATTGGCCACTCTCCTGGTGAACGAGGGCGGAACGTCCGTCCGGCCCGGTCTGACCCCCATTTTCGTGTCAGTAACCGACTAGTGAATTGGTTTGTCAACTGTCAGCGGCTGTCACTAATCTGAGTGTATGACTAGTCAGACCACCATCGACGCGACGGGACCGGGCGACAGAACGCCGGCCGGCCCGTCCGGGCCGCAGCCGGCCGCGGGCCTGCGCGGCCACCCGTGGCTCACGCTGATCACCGTCGCCGTAGGGGTCATGATGGTGGCCCTCGACGGCACCATCGTGGCCATCGCGAACCCGGCCATCGGCAAGGACCTGCACGCCAGCTGGGCCCAGCTCCAGTGGATCACCAACGCCTACTTCCTGGCGCTCGCGGTCTCCCTGATCACCGCCGGCAAGCTGGGCGACCGCTTCGGCCACCGGCAGACGTTCCTGATCGGCGTCGCCGGCTTCGCCGCCGCCTCCGGTGCCATCGGGCTGTCGGACAGCATCGCCGCGGTCGTCACCTTCCGTGTCTTCCAGGGCCTGTTCGGCGCGCTGCTGATGCCGGCCGCGCTCGGCCTGCTGCGGGCGACCTTCCCGGCCGAGAAGCTCAACATGGCGATCGGCATCTGGGGCATGGTGATCGGCGCCTCCACCGCGGGCGGACCGATCCTCGGCGGTGTCCTCGTCGAGCACGTCAACTGGCAGTCGGTGTTCTTCATCAACGTGCCGGTCGGCGCCCTCGCCCTCGTGCTGGGCTCGCTGATCCTGCTCGACCACCGCGCCGAGAACGCCCCGCGCTCCTTCGACATCCTGGGCATCGCCCTGCTCTCGGGCGCGATGTTCTGCCTGGTCTGGGCCCTGATCAAGGCCCCGGCCTGGGGCTGGGGCGACGGCAAGACCTGGCTGTTCCTCATCGCCTCGGTCGTCGGCTTCGCCCTGTTCGCCCTCTGGGAGAAGCGGGTGCGCGAGCCGCTGATCCCGCTGGCGCTGTTCCGCTCGGTCGCGCTGTCCGCCGGTGTGGTCCTGATGGTCCTGATGGCCATCGCGTTCATGGGCGGTCTGTTCTTCGTCACCTTCTATCTGCAGAACGTCCACGGCATGAGCCCGATCGACGCGGGCCTGCACCTGCTGCCGCTGACCGGCATGATGATCGTCGGCTCCCCGCTGGCCGGTGCCCTCATCACCAAGGCCGGCCCGCGGATACCGCTGGCGGGCGGCATGGCCGTCACGGCGATCGCCATGTACGGCATGTCCACGCTGGAGGAGAACACCGGCAGCGGCCTGATGTCCGTGTGGTTCGCCCTGCTCGGTCTCGGTCTCGCCCCGGTCATGGTCGGCGCCACGGAGGTCATCGTCGGCAACGCCCCGATGGAACTGTCCGGTGTCGCGGGCGGTCTCCAGCAGGCGGCCATGCAGATCGGCGGCAGCCTCGGCACGGCCGTGCTGGGCGCGGTGATGGCCTCCAAGGTCGACCACACCCTCGCCGGCAACTGGGCGGACGCCGGGCTGCCGAAGCTGCCCCCGCAGCAGCTGCACCAGGCGGCCGAGGCGGTGCAGCAGGGTGTCGCGCCGGTGGCCGAGGGCACCCCGGCGCCCATCGCCGAGAAGATCACCGAGGTGGCCCACCACACCTTCATCGACGGCATGAGCCTCGCCTCCCTCGTGGCGGCGGGCGTGGCCGCGGTCGCCGTCCTCGTCGCGCTGCTCACCAAGCGCGGCACGAACGCGGAGGCGGGCGCGGGCGTGGGCCACATCTGACGGCCCTCCCGGCGGAGTTCGCCCATCAGGGTGACTCCCCTCAAGATCGCTGGCTCCCGGCGCGCGCCGCAGGTCACAGTGGGTCAACTCCTCCGCAGCGCATAGGAGGACCACGGGGCCGCGGCGCGCGCTGTCGGAGGGGGACAGCGCGCCCGGTCTGCTCCGGCGGAACCGGGGTACCCGCACCGTGAAGCCGAACTGTCCACAGGCCTCAGGGAGTTGATGATGGCAGGCTTCGGGCATGGAACACGCGGGTACCCCCGGTCGCGAGGCCGGACGTGGCAGCGCACCGGGCCGGACCGCGCGACGCTCGGGATCATCGGCGCGATCTGCGCGGTGGCCGGCTTCTTCGCGCTGGGGATCGTCCTCGGTCCCGTCGCGATCTTCTGCGGCTGGCAGTCGATGGGCCGCAGCTGGTCGGGCGAACGCAACGTGCCGGCGCTGGTGGCCCTGATCCTGGGCGCGATCGACACCCTGCTCGCCGTCATCGCCCTCGCCGGCGCGGCGGCCTGGGGCAACGGCCTCCTCTAGGCCGACAGGGCCTAACTAAGGGGCCGGTGGTCCGTTGCCGGGCGCGGGTTCGCTGTGGCTCGTCGCGCAGCTTCCCGCGCCCCTTCGGGGTGCCGCCTCCGTCAGCCGCGCCACCTCGGCGCGCAGCAGCCGCACCTCCTCGGCGAGGGAGGCGATCGCCTCCGTCTGCCGGCGCTCCTCCACGTCGTCCTTCTCGAAGCGGGAGATGAACCAGGCGGCGATGTTCGCGGTGACGACACCGAGCAGGGCGATCCCGGAGAGCATCAGCCCGACCGCGATCATCCGCCCGAGCCCCGTCGTCGGCGCGTGGTCCCCGTATCCCACGGTCGTCATCGTCGTGAACGACCACCACACCGCGTCACCCAGCGTCCGGATGTTCCCGCGCGGTGACTCCCGTTCCACGGACAGCACCGCCAGCGACCCGAACATCAGCAGGCCGACGACGGCCCCGACGACATACGTGGTCAGCCGGATCTGCGGGGCCATCCGGGCCCGCCGGCCCACCAGCAGCAGCGTCGACACCAGCCGCAGCAGCCGCAGGGGCTGCAGCAGCGGCAGCACGACCGCGCACAGGTCGAGCCAGTGGCGCCGGACGAACATCTGCCGGTGCGGGGCGAGCGCCAGCCGGACCAGGTAGTCCAGGGCGAACGCCCCCCACACCACCCACTCGACCCCCGTGCACAGCGCCGTCAGCGAGCGCCCGGCGGAGGCGTCCACGATGGGCACCGCGTAAGCGACGGCGAAGGCCACCGCGAGCGCCAACAGCGGCCGTTCGCTGTACCGCTCCCACCGCGCCTGCGCGGACAGTTGCTCCATGACGCAATCGTAAAGAAACCGTAAGTACAGCGCCCCGGCAGGGGCGCGGGGAACCGCGCGGCCGGCCGGCCACCGGCCGGCCGGCGCACACCGGCCCCCACACCCCTCGCCGGCCGAAGCCGAGCGCGGCGGCTACGCGTCGCCGCCGGCCGCCCCCGGGTCCGCCGCCCCGACGTCCAGCAGCTGGTACCGGTCGATGGCCTGCTTCAGCACGGACCGGTCGACCTTCCCCTCCCGCGCCAGCTCCGTCAGCACCGCCACCACGATCGACTGGGCGTCGATGTGGAAGAAGCGGCGCGCGGCGCCCCGGGTGTCGGCGAAGCCGAACCCGTCGGCGCCCAGGGACTGGTACGTGCCGGGCACCCAGCGCGCGATCTGGTCCGGAACCGATCGCATCCAGTCGGACACGGCCACGAACGGACCCTCCGCGCCGCCGAGCTTGCGCGTCACGAAGGGCACCCGCTGCTCCTCCTCGGGATGGAGCAGGTTGTGCTCCTCGCAGGCCACGGCCTCGCGGCGCAGCTCGTTCCAGGAGGTCGCGGACCACACGTCCGCCCGGACGTTCCACTCCTCGGCCAGGATCCGCTGGGCCTCCAGGGCCCACGGGACCGCCACGCCCGACGCCATGATCTGCGCCGGGATCGCGCCGCCGGTGGCCTCGCCGATCTTGTGGATGCCCCTGACGATGCCCTCGACGTCCACGTTCGGCGGCTCGGCCGGGTGCCGGATGGGCTCGTTGTAGACGGTGAGGTAGTAGAAGACGTCCTCGCCGTGCGGGTGCTCGGTCGAGCCGCCGTACATCCGGCGCAGGCCGTCCTGGACGATGTGCGCGATCTCGTAGGCGTACGCCGGGTCGTAGGCCACGCACGCCGGGTTGGTGGAGGCCAGCAGCTGGGAGTGGCCGTCCGCGTGCTGGAGCCCCTCGCCGGTCAGGGTCGTCCGGCCGGCGGTCGCGCCCAGGACGAATCCGCGCGCCAGCTGGTCGGCCATCTGCCAGAACTGGTCGCCGGTGCGCTGGAAGCCGAACATCGAGTAGAAGACGTACACCGGGATCAGCGGCTCGCCGTGCGTGGCGTACGCCGAGCCCGCCGCCGTCAGCGAGGCCGTGCAGCCCGCCTCGGAGATGCCGTCGTGCAGCATCTGGCCGGTCGGCGACTCCTTGTAGGCCAGGAGGAGTTCCCGGTCCACGGACTCGTACTGCTGGCCCAGCGGGTTGTAGATCTTCGCACTCGGGAAGAAGGAGTCCATGCCGAACGTGCGGTACTCGTCCGGCGCGATCAGCACGAACCGCTTGCCGATCTCCTTGTCCCGCATGAGGTCCTTCAGGAGCCGGACGAAGGCCATGGTCGTCGCGATGGACTGCTGGCCCGTGCCCTTCTTCACGGTCGCGTACGCCTTGTCGTCCGGCAGGGCGAGCGGCTGGGAGCGCACGACACGCGTCGGGACGTAACCGCCGAGGGACCGGCGGCGGTCGTGCATGTACTGGATCTCCTCCGAGTCCGGGCCCGGGTGGTAGTACGGCGGCGGGCCGGACTCCAGCTCCTTGTCGGAGATCGGCAGGTGCAGCCGGTCCCGGAAGCGCTTGAGGTCGTCGACCGTCAGCTTCTTCATCTGGTGCGTGGCGTTGCGGCCCTCGAAGTTCGGGCCCAGCGTCCAGCCCTTGATCGTCTTGGCCAGGATGACCGTCGGCTGGCCCTTGTGCTCCTTGGCCGCCTTGAACGCCGCGTAGATCTTGCGGTGGTCGTGACCGCCGCGCCCCAGGTGCAGGATCTGGTCGTCGCTCATGTTCTCGACCATCGCGCGCAGCCGGTGGTCGTCGCCGAAGAAGTGCTCGCGGATGTAGGCGCCGGACTCGGTGGCGTAGGTCTGGAACTGCCCGTCCGGGGTCGTGTTCATCTTGTTGACGAGGATGCCGTCCCGGTCCTGCGCGAGCAGCGGGTCCCAGGAGCGGTCCCAGATCAGCTTGATCACGTTCCAGCCGGCGCCCCGGAAGACCGACTCCAGCTCCTGGATGATCTTGCCGTTGCCGCGCACCGGCCCGTCCAGCCGCTGGAGGTTGCAGTTGACCACGAAGGTCAGGTTGTCCAGGCCCTCGCGGGCGGCCAGGGAGAGCTGGCCGAGCGACTCCGGCTCGTCCATCTCGCCGTCGCCGAGGAACGCCCACACGTGCGACCGCGAGGTGTCGGCGATGCCGCGCGCCTGCATGTAGCGGTTCATCCGCGCCTGGTAGATCGCCCCCAGCGGGCCGAGGCCCATGGAGACCGTCGGGAACTCCCAGAAGTCCGGCATCGAGCGCGGGTGCGGGTAGCTGGACAGTCCGTCCGGGTACTTCGACTTCTCCTGGCGGAAGCCGTCGAGCTGCTGGGCGGTGAGCCGGTCGAGCAGGTAGGCGCGGGCGTAGATGCCGGGGGAGGCGTGGCCCTGGAAGAAGACCTGGTCGCCGCCGTCGCCCTCGTCCTTGCCGCGGAAGAAGTGGTTGAAGCCGACGTCGTAGAGCGAGGCGGAGGAGGCGAAGGTGGCGATGTGACCGCCGACGCCGATGCCCGGGCGCTGGGCGCGCGAGACCATCACGGCCGCGTTCCAGCGGGTGGCGTTGAGGATCCGGCGCTCGATCTCCTCGTTGCCGGGGAAGAACGGCTCGCTCTTGGTGGGGATCGTGTTGACGTAGTCCGTGCTGCGCATCTCGGGCACGGCCACGCGCCTCTCGCGGGCCCGCTCGATCA
This sequence comes from Streptomyces sp. NPDC029296, assembly GCF_055569255.1. Lineage (NCBI taxonomy): Bacteria > Bacillati > Actinomycetota > Actinomycetes > Kitasatosporales > Streptomycetaceae > Streptomyces > Streptomyces sp. NPDC029296. The sequence continues at coordinate 30,931 of NZ_JBVHXT010000030.1, read as the reverse complement.
GGCGCAGCATGAGATAGCGGGCCCGCTCCCGGCCGCGCTCGTCGACGGCGGCGTCCAGGGAGTCGAGCCATTCCCGGGTCTCTTCGGGATCGAAGTCGGGAACCTGACTCGGAAGGCCGCCAATGATGATCGGATTGCGATCGGATGCGGAAGCCACGCTGTTCCTTACCTGTCGGAGGGCCGGTTCTCGTTGCAGCTGCCTACACCGCGTTCCCCATCGTGTACCTGGGGAAGCCGTACGTCATCTCCACGCTCGTCTCGGCCGGCGCACCACCGGTCAAAACGCAACGATACGCCCGGGGTGTGACGTGCTTGGCAAAATTGTTCGAGCGACGTATCCCAGGATGATTCCGAACGGGGCAAACCGGGCACACCGGCGTGATGTGGGTCGGGGAAAAGCGCGATACGGTGCCAGGAGTTGCGACGACCCGGCCGGGATCGTCACCGTTTCGACGGTCCCGACGGCCGGGTACTTGCGCGATCCGTTCCGCCCGTGTGGACTACGGCCAATGCTTCGCGCACGCGCGTGGCTGAGATAATCGACAAGACATGATCAGGAGGCAACCCGTGAGCGCGACCGCGGACCACGCGGAGGAGCGGACGAACCCTGCCGCCAGGCTGGGGTTCCAGCCCGGGCAGGTGGTCCAGGAGATCGGCTACGACGACGACGTCGATCAGGAGCTCCGCGAGGCCATCGAGGAAGTCACCGGGACTGACCTCGTGGACGAGGACTACGACGACGTGGCCGACGCCGTTGTGCTGTGGTTCCGTGACGACGACGGCGACCTGACGGATGCGCTGGTGGATGCCACCACGTACATCGAAGAGGGCGGCGCGATCCTGCTCCTCACGCCGAAGACCGGCCGTGCGGGGTATGTGGAACCGAGCGACATCCAGGACGCCGCCTCGACGGCCGGCCTGACGGCGTCGAAGGGCATCAGCGTGGGCAAGGACTGGAGCGGCTCGCGTCTGGCGACGCCCAAGGCCGCCAAGTCCAAGCGGTGACCGTGTACGGCTGACCGCCGGCCGGGCGGGCCCCCACCGGGCCCGGCCCGGCCGCCGCGTACCCTCCGGTGGCCGCTGCGTAGGGTGGACCCGAGCGCTTGTGCGTTCATCCGTACTCCACCCAGGACGGCCCACCGAAGGGATGCACGACGATGGCGATCCAGGTCGGCGACAAGGCACCCGACTTCGAGCTCAAGGACAACCACGGCCGCGGTGTGAAGCTCTCGGACTTCCGCGGCGAGAAGAACGTGGTCCTGCTCTTCTACCCGTTCGCCTTCACCGGCGTGTGCACCGGCGAGCTGTGCGAGCTGCGGGACAACCTGCCGAAGTTCACGGAGCGCGACACCCAGCTGCTCGCCGTCTCCAACGACTCCATCCACACCCTGCGCGTCTTCGCCGAGCAGGAGGGCCTGGAGTACCCGCTGCTGAGCGACTTCTGGCCGCACGGCGAGGTCTCGCGCGCCTACGGCGTCTTCGACGAGGACAAGGGCTGCGCCGTCCGGGGCACCTTCGTCATCGACAAGGAGGGCGTCGTGCGGTGGACCGTGGTCAACGGCCTGCCGGACGCCCGTGACCTCGGCGACTACGTGAAGGCGCTCGACACCCTGTGAGCCAGGCGGGCCGACATCCGGGTTTCCTCGGTCAAGGTCCGCGGGGGGCGGGAACCCGTCACTAGGATCGGCACGTTGATCCCATATCCGAAGCACGACGGGGCTCCCCGCCCCTGAACACCACATGGAGGACCCGTGGGAGTCAGCCTCAGCAAGGGCGGCAACGTATCGCTGACGAAGGAGGCCCCGGGCCTGACCGCGGTCATCGTCGGTCTGGGGTGGGACGTGCGCACCACGACCGGCACCGACTTCGACCTCGACGCGAGCGCGCTGCTCCTCGACAACGCCGGCAAGGTCATCAGTGACCAGCACTTCGTCTTCTTCAACAACCTCAAGAGCCCCGACGGCTCGGTCGAGCACACCGGTGACAACCTCACCGGCGAGGGCGAGGGCGACGACGAGCAGATCAAGGTGAACCTGGCCGGCGTCCCGGCCGACGTCGACAAGATCGTCTTCCCGGTGTCGATCTACGACGCCGAGAACCGCCAGCAGTCCTTCGGCCAGGTCCGCAACGCCTTCATCCGCGTCGTCAACCAGGCCGGCGGCGCCGAGATCGCGCGCTACGACCTGAGCGAGGACGCCTCCACCGAGACCGCCATGGTCTTCGGCGAGCTGTACCGCCACGGCACGGAGTGGAAGTTCCGCGCCATCGGCCAGGGCTACGCCTCCGGCCTGCGCGGCATCGCCCAGGACTTCGGCGTCAACGTCTGATCCCGGCACGTCACGACACCCGCAGCAGCCGGCGCCGCACCGTTCACGGGCGGCGCCGGACGCGCAGAACAACCAGGACAAGCACCAGCAGGGGAGGACCAGCATGGGCGTCACGCTCGCCAAGGGAGGCAACGTCTCCCTCTCCAAGGCCGCACCGAACCTCACCAACGTCCTGATCGGGCTCGGCTGGGACGCGCGCTCCACCACCGGGGCCCCCTTCGACCTCGACGCCAGCGCGCTGCTGTGCGGGGCCGGCAACCGGGTGCTGGGCGACGAGTGGTTCGTCTTCTACAACCAGCTCAAGAGCCCCGACGGCTCGGTGGAGCACACCGGTGACAACCTCACCGGTGAGGGCGAGGGCGACGACGAGTCGGTCCTGGTGGACCTCGCCAAGGTCCCGCTCCACTGCGAGAAGATCGTCTTCCCGGTCTCCATCCACATGGCGGACGAGCGGGGCCAGACCTTCGGCCAGGTGTCCAACGCCTTCATCCGTGTGGTCAACCAGGCCGACGGCCAGGAACTGGCCCGCTACGACCTCAGCGAGGACGCCTCCACCGAAACCGCGATGATCTTCGGTGAGCTGTATCGCCATCAGGGCGAGTGGAAGTTCCGGGCGGTCGGTCAGGGGTACGCGTCGGGCTTGCGGGGCATCGCTCTAGACTTCGGAGTCAACGTTTCGTAAAGCCGCGTACCGCGCGGGGGAGAACTCTCCTCGGAATTCGTCCGGGAGGGGCCTCAACGGATGATGGGGTAGCCAGTGCTTCTCAAAACCTTCGGATGGTCCTTCGCGATCACCGTGCTCGGTCTGATCGCGGCGGCGTTCTACGGGGGATGGACCGGCTTCGGGGTCGTGGCGATCCTGGCCGTCCTGGAGATCTCGTTGTCCTTCGACAACGCGGTGGTCAACGCCGGAATCCTGAAGAAGATGAGCCCCTTCTGGCAGAAGATCTTCCTCACGGTCGGCGTGCTCATCGCCGTGTTCGGCATGCGGCTGGTCTTCCCCGTCGTCATCGTCGCCATCAGCGCCAAGATGGGCCCGATCGAGGCCGTCGACCTCGCGATCAACAACAAGGTCCGCTACGAGCAGCTGGTCACCGACGCCCACCCGGCGATCGCCGCGTTCGGTGGCATGTTCCTGCTCATGATCTTCCTCGACTTCATCTTCGAGGACCGGGACATCCAGTGGCTGCGCTGGCTCGAGCGGCCCCTGGCCAAGCTCGGCAAGGTCGACATGCTGTCGGTCTGCATCGCCCTGGTCGTCCTGCTGATCACGGCCTTCACCGTCGCCACCCACGCCCACCAGCACGGCGGCCTGCACGTCGACAAGGCCCAGACGGTCCTGATCTCCGGTATCGCCGGCCTGATCACCTACATGATCGTCGGCGGTCTCTCCGGCTACTTCGAGGACAAGCTGGAGGAAGAGGAGGAGCGCGAGCACGAGCAGGAGGAAGAGGCCGCCCGCAGCGGCAAGAAGAAGCCCGCGATCGTGCTGGCGGGCCAGGCCGCGTTCTTCATGTTCCTCTACCTGGAGGTCCTGGACGCGTCCTTCTCCTTCGACGGGGTGATCGGCGCCTTCGCCGTCACCAACGACATCGTCCTGATGGCCCTCGGCCTCGGCATCGGCGCCATGTACGTCCGTTCGCTGACCGTCTACCTGGTCCGCCAGGGCACGCTGGACGACTACGTCTACCTGGAGCACGGCGCCCACTACGCCATCGGCGCCCTCGCCGTGGTCCTGCTGATCACCATCCAGTACGAGATCCACGAGGTCATCACCGGCTCCATCGGCGTGATCCTGATCCTGGCGTCCTTCCTCTCCTCCGTCCGCCGCAACCGCGCCCTGGCCGCCGCGGGCGAGGGCGGCGGCCGGAAGGCCGAGGTGTCCTCCGGGGTGTGACACCCCGGCGGGTGAGGAACGCTCTGAGCGGGGCGGCCGACGCGGTCGGCCGCCCCGTCGGTGTCACAACGGGTACCTGGGGGCGGGAATGGGTTTCTTCGACGGACTGCTCGGCGGGCGTGCCGCCGACTTCGACTCGGGCAGCGCGGCCACCAACGCCATCGAGCTGACCAGGCGGCACCCGACGGTGTCCCTCACCAAGCAGGGCGCGGCCACCGGCAACCTGCGGGTCAACCTCACCTGGCGGATGCGGACCTCCGACTTCGACGGGTCCTCCCGCACCAGCCTGCTGCGCCACCCCTTCAAGGCGCTGAAGCCGCCGGAGATCCTCGGCCACGGCCAGAGCATGGTCAACGTCGACCTCGACCTCGGCTGCCTGTACGAACTCACCGACGGCAGCAAGGGAGTCGTCCAGCCGCTCGGCGGCTACCTCGGCGACGTCAACGCTCCGCCGTACATCAAGCTCAGCGGCGACGACCGGTTCGGCTCCGGGTCCGGCGAGACGATGTACGTCAACCTCGACCACCGCGAGGAGATCAAGCGGCTGCTGGTCTTCGTCTACATCTACGACCAGACGCCCGCCTTCGACCGCACCCACGCCGTGGTCACCCTCTACCCGGGCAACGGCCCCCGCATCGAGATCAGCCTGGACGAACGCCACCCCCAGGCCCGGTCCTGCGCCGTCGTCCTCCTGGAGAACGTCAAGGGCGAACTGACCGTCCGCCGCGAGGTCAAGTTCGTCTACGGCTTCCAGGGCGAACTGGACCGCCTCTACGGCTGGGGCCTCCAGTGGGGCAGGGGCTACAAGACGAAGGTGGACCGGTGAACGGGCCGCCTCCCCCTACCGCCCGATGAACTGAGGCCCTTGCGGCGGCATCCGGAAGTACCCGTCCCCCACGGAAGCCGCCGGCACCGGCTGCGGATACCCGTACGCCGGAACCGCCGGGGGCAACGGCAGGGCGGAGGTCGGCGGCTCCTCCTCGGCCGCCTCCGACTCGTCCACCGAGATGCCGAAGTCCGTCGCGAGCCCCTTCAGCCCGTTGGAGTAACCCTCGCCCAGCGCCCGGAACTTCCAGCCCTCCCCGCGCCGGTACAGCTCACCGCAGATCAGCGCCGTCTCGGACCCGGTTTCCGGCTTGATGTCGAACCGGGCCAGCGGCTCCCCGTCGGTGACCGCGGCGTCGTGGACCGCGATGCCCAGCGCCGGCACCCGGTCGAAGGCGACCCCGTCGGCGGAGGCGACCAGCAGGATCCGGGAGATGCCCGGCTCGACCCCGCCCAGGTCTGTCCGGATCGTGTCGGTCAGCCCCTCGGCGACCCGCTCCTTGCCCAGCCGCCACACCGCTCCGGAGGGGTGCCGGGGCTGGTTGTAGAAGACGAAGTCCTCGTCGGAGCGCACACGGCCGTCGGGGCCCAGCAGCAGCGCCGACACATCCACGTCCGGAACTCCCTGCCCGGGTGTCCAGCGCAGCACGGCGCGTACCGTGGTGGCCTCCAGCGGGACGTTCGACCCCTTCAGCATCGCGTGCGTCATGCGGTCATCCTGCCCTCTCGGTCCTGGTCACGACAATGCGGGGCGGTGGTGCCGACACGGGGGAGTTACCGGAAATTCATGCCCGCAGGGAACCTCCGACATGGGTCCCTACGTACTATTACCGGCCACCCTTTACCGAACCCAGAGGCTTGGCCGGAGTCCAAAGGGAGTCCTATGCGTCATTTCGGGCACATCGCCCCCGAGGTGCGGAAGCGCCTCTTCCATCAGGAGCCGTGCGCGTTCACCGCCGGCTCCCCGGCCCGGCTGCTCTCCGCGGCCCTGGGCGCCACGCTGTACAGCCCGGCGACCCGGCCCCGGCTCGCGGACGACATCGTCAAGCAGGCCGGCAGCGGCGTGGTCTCGATGGTGCTGTGCCTGGAGGACTCGATCGGCGACGCGGACGTGGCGGCGGGCGAGGAGAACCTCGTCCGGCAGTTCGCCGACCTCGCCGCCCGGCCCGCGGCCGAGCCGCCGCTGCTGTTCATCCGGGTGCGCGCCCCCGAGCAGATACCGGACCTGGTCCGCCGCCTCGGCCCGGCCGGGCGCCTGCTGTCCGGGTTCGTGCTGCCCAAGTTCACCGAGGAACGCGGCATCCCCTTCCTGGAGGCGCTGACGACGGCGGAGGCCGCCTGCGGCCGCCGGCTCTTCGCCATGCCCGTCCTGGAGTCCCCCGAGCTGCTGTACCGCGAGTCGCGCATGGAGACCCTGGAAGGCATCTTCCGGGCGGTCGACAAGTACCGCGACCGGGTGCTGGCCCTGCGCCTCGGCGTCACCGACTTCTGCTCCTCCTACGGCCTGCGCCGGGCCCCCGACATGACCGCCTACGACGTCCAGCTGGTCGCCTCCGTGATCGCCGACGTCGTGAACATGCTCGGCCGGGCCGACGGCACGGGGTTCACCGTCACCGGCCCGGTCTGGGAGTACTTCCGCGCTTCGGAACGCATGTTCAAGCCGCAGCTGCGGCAGAGCCCGTTCCTCCAGGTGCAGGCCGCCGAGCTGCGCGACCGGCTGATCGCCCACGCCATGGACGGGCTGCTCCGGGAGATCTCCCTGGACCAGGCCAACGGCCTGCTGGGCAAGACCTGCATCCACCCCTCCCACGTCCTGCCCGTGCACGCGCTCTCGGTGGTCAGTCACGAGGAGTTCAGTGACGCCCAGGACATCCTGCGGCCGGAACGCGGCGGCGGGGGTGTACTGCGGTCGGCCTACACGAACAAGATGAACGAGGTGAAGCCGCACCGCGCCTGGGCCGAGCGGACCCTGCTGCGGGCCGAGGTGTTCGGCGTCGCCCACGAGGACGTCGGCTTCGTGGAACTGCTCGCCGCCGGCATACCCGGCTGAACCTTTCTCCACCTGACCAAGGAACGCATGAAGAACGCAGTGAACGACGGGGTCTGGTCCGGCAGCTGGGTCGCCGAGCGACTCGGGGTCGGGCTCGTGGGCGACGACGGGCTGCCGGCCCTGCTCGGGCTCGCGCTGCGCCGCAACCCCAAGCGGGCCCACCTGCTCGTCTCCCACGTCCTCGGCAAGCACGTCCCGCAGTCGCCGTCCGTGGTCTACGACCACGGCCTGGACCTGGGCCGCCGGGTCGCCGCGCTGCTCGGCGCCGAGGCGGCGGACGCGGTCGTCCTCGGGTACGCCGAGACCGCGACCGGGCTCGGGCACTCCGTGGCGGACGGGCTCGGCGCGGTGCCGTACCTGCACTCCACGCGGCGGCCGGTGCGCGGGGTCGCCCGCGCGGGCGGGTTCGAGGAGGCGCACTCCCACGCCACGTCGCACCTGCTGCTTCCCGAGGACCCGGGGCTGCTGTCCGGACGGGGGCCGCTGGTGCTGGTGGACGACGAGTTCTCCACCGGCAACACCGTGCTGAACACCATCCGTGACCTGCACGCGCGGTATCCCCGCCGGCGCTACGTGGTGGTGGCTCTGGTGGACATGCGGTCGGCCGGGGACACGGCCCGGCTGGAGCGGTTCGCCGGGGAGACCGGGGCGCGGGTGGACGTGGTCGCCCTCGCTTCCGGGACCGTGGAGCTGCCGGAAGGAGTGCTGGAGAAGGGGCAGCGGCTGGTCGCGGAGTGCGAGTCCGCCGGGTGCGGGTCCGTCGTGGCCGGCCGTGCCCACGGCGACCCCGAGGGGGCGCCTCGGCCGGGCCGGGTCGCGAAGGTCGGCCTGCGCTGGCCCGCCGGCCTCCCCGACGGCGGCCGGCACGGGTTCACCCCGGCCCACCGCGCCCGTCTCGAGGCCGCGCTCCCCGCCATGGCCGCCCGGATCCGGGACGCCCTGCCCGGCGACGCCCGCCGGGTGCTCGTGCTCGGCTCCGAGGAGCTGATGTACGCGCCGCTGCGGCTCGCGCGGGAGCTGGAGCGCGGCACGGACGCCGAGGTGCGGTTCTCCACCACCACCCGGTCGCCCGTCCTCGCGGTGGACGACCCGGGCTACGCGATCCGTACCCGCCTCGTCTTCCCCGCCCACGACGACCCGGCGGACGGCCCCGGCGAGCGCTACGCCTACAACGTGGCCGGCGCCGGCTTCGACGCCGTCGTGGCCGTGGTCGACTCCGTCGCCGACACCCCCGCCCTGCACGCGCCCGACGGCCTGCTGGCCCGGCTCGCCGAGCGGGTCCCGCACGTTCTGCTCGCGGTCGTACCGTCGTACGTCCCGCACGTCCCCGAAAGGCCGGCCATGCTGCCCGAGCCCCTCCGCGGCCCCGCGTTCTCCTCGTACGCGCCCGAGGAGGTCGGCTGGCTGCTCCAGGACCTGTCCGACGTGCCCCTGGAGGCGCCGACCGAGGAACGCGAGGAGGCCGTCCAGAGCGGCGGCGCGCACTACGCCGAGTCGCTGCCGGTGGAGTACCAGCCCAGCGAGCGGTACCAGGAGCTGTTCCACGCGGCCCTGGAGGCGTCGGCGGCGCGGCTGGCGCGGGCGGTGGGCGTGGTCACCGAGATGGTGATCGGCGAGCGTTCGCCCCGCCCGGTGCTGGTCTCCCTGGCCCGCGCGGGCACCCCGGTGGGCATTCTGATGCGGCGCTGGGCGCGGTACCGGCACGGGCTGGACCTGCCGCACTACGCGGTGTCGATCGTGCGCGGCCGGGGCATCGACGCCAACGCGCTGCGCTGGCTGGCCGCCCACCACGACCCCCGGGACGTCGTCTTCGTCGACGGCTGGACCGGCAAGGGCGCCATCACCCGGGAACTCGCGCGGGCCGTGGCCGAGTTCGAGGAGAAGCAGGGCGTCACCGGGTTCGACCCGGAGATCGCCGTCCTCGCCGACCCCGGCTCCTGCGTGCGCACGTACGGCACCCGGGAGGACTTCCTCATCCCCTCCGCGTGCCTCAACTCCACGGTGTCCGGGCTGGTCTCGCGCACGGTGCTGCGCGCGGACCTGGTCGGCCCGGACGACTACCACGGCGCGAAGTTCTACCGCGAACTGGCCGGCGCCGACGTCTCCGTGGCCTTCCTCGACGCCGTCTGCGCCCGGTTCGAGGAGGTCGCCGGCACCGTGGCCGGCGCGGTCAAGGAGCTGCTCGCCGCGGACCGCGCCCCGACCTGGGCGGGCTGGCGGGCGGTGGAGCGGATCAGCGAGGAGTACGGCATCCACGACGTGAACCTCGTCAAGCCGGGCGTCGGCGAGACCACCCGGGTGCTGCTGCGCCGGGTGCCGTGGAAGATCCTGGCCCGCGCGGGCGCCGGCGCCGACCTGGACCACGTACGCCTGCTCGCCGAGCAGCGGGGCGTCCCGGTGGAGGAGGTCGGCGAGCTGCCGTACAGCTGCGTCGGGCTGATCCACCCCAAGTACACACGCGGTGCCACGGGCGCCGACGGAAGGGCGGTGCACCCGTGATGCCGGTGCTGGTGGCGAGCGATCTCGACCGCACGCTGATCTACTCCGCGGCGGCCCTCGCGCTGACCATGCCGGACGCGCGGGCGCCCCGGCTGCTGTGCGTGGAGGTGCACGAGGCCAGGCCGCTGTCCTTCATGACGGAGACGGCGGCCGGGCTGCTGGCCGCCCTCGGCGACGCGGCCGTGTTCGTGCCGACCACCACCCGGACGCGCAAGCAGTACCAGCGCATCAACCTGCCCGGCCCGCCGCCGCGGTACGCGATCTGCGCCAACGGCGGCCATCTGCTGGTCGACGGGGTCACCGACGCCGGCTGGCACGCGCGGGTGCTGGCGCGGCTCGCCGACGAGTGCGCGCCGCTGGAGGAGGTCCGCGAGCATTTGCTGCGCTCCGCCGACCCCGTGTGGGTGCGCAGGCACCGGGTCGCCGAGGACCTGTTCGCCTATCTGGTGGTGGAGCGCGAGCTGCTGCCCGAGGACTGGGTGAAGGAGCTGGCGGTATGGGCGGAGACGCGGGGCTGGACCGTCTCGCTCCAGGGCCGCAAGATCTACGCCGTGCCCAAGCCGCTCACCAAGGGCGCCGCCGTCCGCGAGGTCGCCCGCCGCACCGGCGCGGACCTGACCCTGGCCGCCGGGGACTCCCTGCTGGACACCGACCTGCTCCTGGCGGCGGACCGGGGCTGGCGCCCCGGTCACGGCGAACTGGCCGACACCGGCTGGACGGCCCCCCGGATCACCGCCCTGCCGGAACGGGGCGTGCTGGCGGGGGAGCGGATCCTGCGGGAGTTCCTCGGAACGGCCCGGGATCCCGGGCGGAGCTAGCCGCAGCACCCTCCGCCGCAGCACCCCCCGCCCCCGCCCGCCCGGGGAGCGGGGGCGCCGGCGACGCCCCCCACGGCCACCGTGGACAAAAGCTTCACCGTGTCGTCGTGCCCGGCGGGGCATGGCGCGGGGTCGGCGGACTCCGCCATAGGACGGTTCAGTTCGAACGTGTCGCCGCAGCTCCGGCAGCGGTACTCGTAGCGAGGCATGGGCTCAGGTTAGCCGTCGGGGGCGTGTCGAGGGCAGCTCGATGTCTCACGGGTGTTGCCATCCGTCCGGCATATGTGCGGGGCATTCGAAAACGTTACTGATAATTTGTGAACGCCGTGGCGAGGATGCTCAGCTCACCCGCGCGAGCGAGACCGAGTGCGGAGGGAGACGCAGGCGTGACCGATGCGTCGCAGGGGGAGGACGGCACCGTGACCGGTGGCCGTGGCGAGAAGCCGGCGGGCGCCGACGAGACCCTGCATCTGAGAGTCGACGCCCTCCGGGCGGACGAGACGATGCGGCTGCGGGTCCCCCCACCGCCCGGGACGCCCGCGCCGGCCGGCGGCCGGGCCGAGCGCCGGCGCGGCGCACGCTCCGCCGCCCGGAAGCGCACCGCCGAGCCGGGCGCGGCCACGGCCGCCTCCTTCCGCCGGCTCGGGCCACTTGCCCCGTACGCGCGCCGAACAGCCCCCTTCGCGCGCCGTCTAAAGCCCGTCTATCCGCGCCCGGGCCGCACCGGCTGGCGCCGCTGGATGCCCTCCTGGCGCCAGTGGATCGGCGCCGTCCTGACCTCGTTCGGCCTGCTCGGCGCGTTCCTGGTCACCGCCTACGCGATGACGGACATACCGGCCAACATCAACTCGTACGCCACGCAGCAGGACAACGTCTACTTCTGGTCCGACGGCACGCCCATGGCCCGTACGGGCTGGGTGCAGCGGCAGGCGATGCCGCTGAAGGACATCCCGCAGGACGTGCGCTGGGCGGTCCTCGCGGCGGAGAACGAGAGCTTCTACTCGGACCCGGGCATATCCCTCAAAGGCATCAGCCGGGCGCTGTTCCGCACGGTGGGCGAGGGGGACACCGAGGGCGGTTCCACCATTACCCAGCAGTATGTGAAAAACGTTTACCTGACGCAGAACCAGACGGTCAGCCGTAAATTCACCGAGGCGATGATCGCCCTCAAGCTCGACAACAAGATGAGCAAGGACGAGATCCTGGAGGGTTATCTCAACACCAGCTGGTTCGGCCGCGGCACCTACGGCATCCAGCGCGCCGCCCAGGCCTACTACGGCAAGGACGTCGGCAGGCTCAACGTGTCCGAGGCGGCCATGCTCGCCTCGCTGCTCAAGGGCGCCGGGCTGTACGACCCCACGCTCGGCAAGGCCAACCGCGCCCGCGCGGTGGAGCGCTGGTCGTGGACCCTGGACCGGATGGTCAAGATCGGCAAGCTGTCGCCGCGGGAGCGGGCGAAGTACACGAAGTTCCCCGACCCGCTGAAGACCAACCCGCTGTACGACACCGGCGAGCAGAGCGACTACCTGGTGGAACTGGCGTCGCAGTACGCCAAGAAGGCCGCGCACCTGACGGACAAGCAGTTCGACCTGGGCGGCTACCAGATCTACACGACCTTCGACCGCAAGCGGGAGCGGGCCCTCACCGACGCCGTCGCCAAGGCCCGCAAGGAGGCCGGGGCGAACGATCCCGAGGTGGCGGAGAGCGGCCACTACGGCGCCGCATCGGTGGCCGCGGACGGCCGGGTCCTCGCCGTCTACGGCGGCCCGGACCACCGCAAGCAGGGCTACAACGAGTCCAACGCCACCACGGTCCCGGCCGGCACCGCGTTCCTGCCGTTCGTCTACGCCGCCGGACTCGAACACGGTGTGCACAAGACGCGCAGCGGCCCCGCGACCCCCATCGGGCCGGACAGCGTCTACGACGGCGACGACGGCGTGCCCGTCACCACGCCCGAGGGGCCGTACTGGGACCGCAGCGGCAAGAAGGTCGCCGCCCACAACGACGGCGGGAAGTCCTACGGGAAGATCACCCTGCGCGAGGCGCTCGCCAAGTCGGTGAACACCCCCTTCATGCAGCTCGGCATGGACACCGGACTGGACAAGGTGCGCGACACCGCCGTGGCCTCCGGGCTGCTGCGCTCCAGCATGGGCCCCCAGGTGCCCGGGCTGTCGCTGGGCACCTCCACGCCCAGCGCGATCCGGATGGCGAGCGGCTACGCCACCTTCGCCGCCGGGGGCAACCACACCGAGCCGTACTCGGTGCGCCGGATCACCCGCAACGGCGCCCCCCTCGCGCTGAACACCCCGCACCCGAAGCGGGCCGTCGGCGCCCGGGTGGCCGAGCGGGTCACCGAGGCGCTCACCGACTCCTTCCGCACCGCCCACCCCGACGCGGCGGCCGGCCGGTCCGGGGTGTCGGGGAAGGCCGGCGGCAACGAGAAGGACACGGCCGCCTGGTACGTGGGCACGGCCGACGCCGTGTCCACCGCGATCGTCGTCTACCGGATCGACCTGGCCAAGTCCCTGGAGCCGCTGCCGCTCAGAGGTCTGGCCGGGTCCGCCCACAGCGTTCCGTACGCCCTCTGGTCGGCCGCGACGGGCCTCGGCTGAGCAGGGATCACCCGTCTACCCTCCCCTTCCCCAGAATGAGCCGCGCATGTCCCGCAAGATGTCGTCGTCAGGCCGCCGTCGAGCCCCCCGCCGCCGCGGCGCGCCCCGCGCCACCCGCCCCCAGGTCCTGACACTGGCCGCGCTCCTCGTCGTGGCCTCGCTGGTGGCCGGGTTCCTGGCGCTGTCCGGCACGGACGGCGACAACACCCCGGCCGCCGCGACCGGCAAGAAGCCGAGAACGGCCGCGCCCAGGCCCAGCCCGACCCCGTCGTGGGACGGCAAGGTCAAGGTCCTCGGGGACGGCTCGACCTCCTACACGGGCCCGCAGAAGGGGCAGTTGAAGCCCGAGCCGCTCAAGCCCGGGGAGAAGCCGCCGCAGTTCGTGGTGTTCTCCTGGGACGGCGCGCTGGAGGGCGGGGACCACCTGTTCTCGCACTACCGGGAGCTGGCCAGGCAGTACGACGCCCACATGACCTTCTTCCTCACCGGCATCTACCTGCTGCCCAAGAGCAAGAAGGCGCAGTACCACGGCCCGATGCACTCCCCGGGCGACGCCGCGATCGACTACGCCACCGACGACCACATCCGCACCACCCTGGAGCAGTTGTCCAAGGCGTACGAGGACGGCAACGAGATCGGCACCCACTTCAACGGCCACTTCTGCGACGCCAAGGGCGGCGGCGACTGGAGCGTGGCGGAGTGGAAGAGCGAGATCGACCAGTTCTTCGAGTTCGCGGAGCACTGGAAGACCAACACCGGTTTCACCGACCTGCCCCCGCTGCCCTTCGACTTCAGGAAGGAGGTCGCCGGCGGCCGGGCGCCCTGCCTGGAGGGCCAGCCGAACCTGCTGAAGGCCATCAAGGACTACGGCTGGCGCTACGACGCCAGCTCCCCGGGCGACTTCCAGATATGGCCCGCCAAGAAGAACGGCATATGGGACTTCCCGCTGCAGATGCTGCCGTACGAGAGCGGCAAGTACCAGGGCCTGTCCATGGACTTCAACTTCCTCTACAACCAGTCCGAGGGCGAGACGCAGGGCGATCCCGCCAAGTTCCCCCACTGGGAGCAGCAGACCGTCGACTCGTACATGGCCGGCTTCAACCGGGTCTACTACGGCAGCCGCGCGCCGCTGTTCATCGGCAACCACTTCGAGGACTGGAACGGCGGCATCTACATGAAGGCCATCGACCAGGTGGTCAAGAACGTGTGCACCAAGAAGGGCGTCAAGTGCGTGTCCTTCAAGGAGCTGGCCGACTGGCTCGACGCGCAGAAGCCGTCGACCCTGGCCGCGCTGCGCAGCCTCGATCCGGCCCAGTCGCCGGACTGGTCGGCGGTCGTCAAGTAACAAGTCAGCACGGCTGATTCCGCTTGTGCGCCCCTCTTCACATCCGGTGTACCGGCCATGCGAAGATGCCCCTCGCCCGGTAGGTGTACCGGCGTAGAGGGGAACATCATTGAAATCCAGAAGACTGAGCCGTAGTCGGCGCCGTACCGCCATAGTGACCGCCGCGGCCGCCTCGGTGGTCGCCGGTGTGGCCCTGGTGCCGAACTGGAGCGCGGGCGCCGCGGTGACCGACGACCCGACGGTGGACGCGGCCACCAAGGCGACCTTCCAGCGACTGGCCGACGCGGTCTTCACCGACCGCACGCAGGCCCTGGTGGAAGGCGCCGGGACCAAGGAGACCCGGCACACGGCCGGCTTCTCCGGGTCCGTGCGGCTGTCCGGCGGGCAGACGCGGGAGCAGAAGTCGGCGCTGAAGGAGCTGAACGACCGCCGCGGCCGGCTCGCCCGGCTGGGCGAGACGTACCACGCGGGCAGCACCGAGGTCACGCTCGACGCGACCCGGGTGAAGGGCCGCCACGCGAAGGTCGCCGTCACCGAGACCACGACGCTGACGTACGGCGAGGCCGCCGGGAAGAGCCCGAAGTCGACCGGCTTCCAGGCGCACCACGAACTGAGCTTCACGGCCGGCCGGCACGGCGACTGGCGGCTCACCGGCATCCGCGACACCGACGACGGCTACCTCGCCGTGAACCAGGTCGCCAAGCCGGAGGTCGCCACGCCGCGGACCGCGGCCGAGGACGGCGGCCCGCCGAGCGCGGCCCGCGCCGCCACCACCCGGCCGGCGCCCGCCAGCCCGAAGAACTTCACCGCGAGCGGCTACGACTACAAGGCCATGGTCGCCTACGCGCAGAAGTACTGGAACAACTACAACCCGGACTACCCCAGCTTCAACGGCCAGGGCGCCGGGGGCGACTGCACCAACTTCGTCAGCCAGGCCCTGAAGGCCGGCGGCTGGAAGCACGTGCCCGGGTACACGTACGACTTCCACAAGTGGTTCGGCAACTCCGAGATCCAGTCGGACTCCTTCGTCGGCGTGAACGAGTTCTCCTGGTTCGCCCTGTCCTCCAAGCGGGTCACCAGCCTCGCCAACGTCTACCAGCTGGACCTCGGCGACGTGCTCCAGGTGGACTTCAACCGGGACGGGTCCAAGGACCACTCGATGATCGTCACCTCCCGGGACCGCCGGGGCGTGCCGTACGTGAGCTACCACTCGACCAACACCTACAACCGGTCGGTGGCCAGCCTCGTCGCCTCGTACCCGAACGCGGCGTTCTACGCCTACCGGACCTGATCCGGACCCCGCCGCGGGCCCTGCCGCCGGCCGTCCTCCTCCCGCTCGTCCCGCGTTCGCCGCTCCTGCGGGGAGGGCTCGGGGTGGCGGGCCCGCCAGTAGGGGTTGTCGTGCGGCAGCGCGTGCCCGACCCGGCCGTACATGCCGAAGGTCATCAGCAGCAGGCCGACGACGAAGCTGAAGTACACGTTCTGGATCTTGAAGGCCAGGAAGTTGCTGCCGGTGTCCAGCAGGCCGAGGAACAGGAAGCCGTTCAGCAGGAACAGCACGCCGAGGACCATGTTCAGGGTGGACGCGAAGTTCCCGCCGACGGCCGCGCCCGCCAGCAGCAGCAGGCCGATGCAGATCGACAGCACGCTGAGCGCGCCGTTGGTGTTCAGCCCGGCGACCTGGTTGCCGCCCGTGCTGAAGAAGCCGATCTGGTCCAGCAGGCCGAGAATGCCGAAGGCGACCAGGAACGCGCCGATCAGGCCGGCGCCGACGCGGTAGACCCGGTTGAGCCGGTGATCCACGGGCAGGTGATCGTCCAGCCGGGTCCGCTTGCGTTCCCGGGCGTTCCTCGTCCGCACTGCGTGTGTGGCCATGTCCGCCTCCTCGGGCGCTAGCGGAGGCCGTCCGTCTCGTTTCTTCACTATCCGTCCGGCTCCGCCGGGCGGCAACACGCGGTGCTCCGTGCGGCTCAGTGCCCGGCGCCGCGCTCCTCGCGGATCAGTGTCACCACCCGTGCCACGCTCTGCCGCACCGCGTCCGTCTCACCCAGGAAGTGCCAGTAGTCCGGGTGCCGTTCCGTCAGCGTGCCGACCGCCCGCTCCAGCCGGGCCACCGCGTCGTCCAGCGGCCGGGCGTGCCGGGGGTCGGGTGTCGTGCGGCCCGCCATCGCCAGCCGCTGGGCGTCCCGGATCGCGAACCGGGTCCGCTCGATCTCCGCCTGCGGGTCCTTCTGTACGGCGTTCAGCCGGGCCAGCCGGTCGCCGGCGGCCGACACCGCCTCGGCGGTGGCGTTCAGCAGCGCCCGGACGGTCGCCAGCAGCGCGGTGGCGTCCGCCCACCGCTGGGCGTCCCGCGCCGCCCGTGCCTCCGCCAGCCGCAGCTCGGCCTGCCGCACGTTCTCCGCCGTGAGCGCGGGCACCCGCTGGAGGTCCTGCCAGCACGCGGCGGTGAACCGGCGGCGCAGCTCGCTGAGGACCGGCTCGACCTGTTCGGCCCGGGTGGTCAGCGCCTGGGCCCGGGTGCGCAGGGACACCAGCCGGTGGTCGATCTCGGCGGCCCGCTCCGGCAGCCGCTCGGCCCCGGCCCGGATCGCCCCGGCCTCCCGCTGCACCCGCTCGGCCCGCTCCAGCGTGGCGTCCACGCCGTGCTGCCCGGCGCCCTGGTTCAGCCGGGTCAGCTCCGGGGACAGGGCCGCGAGCCGTGCGGCCAGGTCGTCGGCGCGCAGGCCCCGCGCGCGTACGGCGTCCAGGGCGTCGCTCGCGGCCAGCAGCGACTGCCGGGCCCGCTCCACGGCGGGCGCCAGCCGGGCCAGCCGGGTCTCCGCCTTGTCCAGCAGCGGCCCGAGCGAGCGGCCGAACTCCTCCAGCTCCCGCCGCGCCCGCAGCAGTTCGTCCCGGGCCGCGCCCAGTTCGGCCCGCGCCCGGGCGGCCGGGCCCGCCTCCAGGCCGTCCCGGTCCAGGTCGTGGGCGTCCACGGCCTCGATGTACTGCCGGCTGGCCTCGTCGATGCGCCGCCCGAGCGCCGCGAAGTCCGTGACGGCGCGGCGGGCGGCGGGGGAGTCGTCCACCGCCGCGATGGTCTCCACCGGGATCCGCAGGTCCCGCTGGGCGGTGTCGAGTTCGTAGAAGGCCGCCGCGGCGGCGTCCTTGGCGGCCTGCGCCTCGGCGCGCTGGTTCTCCGCCCGGCCGCCGAACCAGCGCCGGGTGCCCCCGCCGGCGAACGCGGCGGCCAGCGGCGGCGCGGCCAGCACCGGCAGGACCAGGAGGACGAGGGCGTCCCGCACGGCACGGCGGCCGCGCCGGGTCCGTGCGGCGGACGGCGGCGGGTACGGCGCTGTCGCCGGCGTGCCCGGTGTCGCCGTCACATTCCTCTCCCGTGTGGTGGTTCGCCCTGGGTGGTGTCATTCTCCCACCCGTGGGAGACGAACACACGGGCCGGTCGGTTCGCTTCCCGCGCGTGACGTCGCCGTCTGTTTGCGGTGCGGGCCGCCGGGCCATGTAGGCTGTCGACCTGTCCCGGGTGCGTAGCTCAGGGGTAGAGCGCCTGCCTTACAAGCAGGATGTCGGCGGTTCGAAACCGTCCGCGCCCACAGATCCGGCCCCTCGGAGAAGTCTCCGAGGGGCCGTTTCCGTATCTTCCGTTTCCCCGTGTCCCGGATCCCCGCGTGCCCGCTATTCCCCGGCCTGCTCCTCGCGGACGTGCTTCAGCCGGGTGCGGGCGTCCATCCGGTCCGCCACCGGGACCTCCGTCCAGAACCGGTGGGTGCTGACGAACACCGCCAGCTCGTGCTCGCGCCGCCGCAGCTTCTCCACCTGGGCCTGCTCGTCCTCCGTCCAGCCGGGGGACGCGGGCCGCTCCACCTTGCGCCAGCCGTTGTCGTCGCTGAAGCCGTCCATCGGCTCGACCGACCAGGGCAGCCGCTTGAGCAGGGCCGACAGCTCGGCCCGGACCTGATGCAGCTCCTCCTGACCGGCGAGGAGGTCACTGGGGAATTCATAGGTCGTAGCCACACGGCAATGGTACGCCTGTTCGAATTACCGGGGCGAGCTCCGACCAGGGGTACGGGTGTGGTTTCAGCCGTACGAGTGACCGGTGGTCAGTATCCCGCCGCCCGCAGCTCTCCCACCAGCCGCCGCGCCACCGGCACCGGCACCCCGTGCCGTTCGGCCGCCCTCAGCAGGGCGCCGCCGATGGCGTCCAGCTCCAGCGGGCGGCCCGCCTCGGCGTCGCGCTGCATGGACGACCTGGCGGCGGGCGGGAAGGCGTCGTACCGGGCCAGGGCCTGGCCGGGATCGGCGGGGACGCCGCACGCGCGGCCCACGGCGGCCGTCTCGGCGACCAGTGCCTCCAGCTCGGCGCGGTGCCGGGTGCGGGCGGTGCCGAGGGGGACGCCGTAACGGGTGGTGAGCAGGGCGAACGGCGCGAGGAACGCCATCTTGGCCCACAGCGCCGCCGTCTCGTCCCCGGCCACCCGCGCGGCCGTGCCGGCCTCCCGCAGCGCGGCGGCCAGCGCCTCCAGCCGGTCGCGCGGCACGTCGTCTCCGGCCAGCTCGATCTCGGTGAACGGGCTGCCGTGTTCGATCACGCCGGGCGCGACGCGGGTGGACTCCACGCGGATCACGCCCGGCGCGACCCGGTCGGGCCGGTACCGGGCGCGCAGGGCCGCCGGGTGCTCGACGCCGTTCAGCAGCGGGACGACCAGAGCGTCGCCGAGCACGGCGGGCGGGACGCGGGTCAGGGCGGCGTCGAGCGCGGTGTGCTTGACGGTGACCAGGCAGGCGTCCACCGGCACGCGCAGCGCGGTGTCCGCGTCGACGGCGGCGGTGAAGTCGCCGAACTGCGGGCTGCGGACCGTGATGCCGGTGCGGCGCAGCGCGTCGGCCGTCGCCCGGCCGGCCAGGCAGATCACCCGGTGGCCGGAACGGGACAGCAGGGCGGCGAGCAGGCCGCCGGTGCCGCCGGGGCCGAGGACGGCCACGGTGAGCGGATGCGTCATGGAGTTGTTCCCTTCGACGGTCGGCCCCGGGAGTCGGTGGCCGCCTTCGCGCTGATCATCGCAGGGCGCGGCGGCCGGCGCGAGACTGGGCGCATGTGCCGAAGCATCAAGACGCTGCGCCCGCCCGTGCTGCCCGGCGAGGCCACGGACGAGGACATCCGCGCGGCCGCGTTGCAGTACGTCCGCAAGGTCTCGGGCTTCCGGGCCCCCGCCGCCCACAACCGCGAGGCGTTCGACGCGGCGGTGGACGCCGTGGCCCGCGCCACGGCGGAACTGCTGGGGGCGCTGGAGGTGCGGGGGCGGACCGGGCCTGGCCAAAAATAGGCTTGATGTTGAACTTGCAAGCACAGATTAGGTACCCCTAACCTTGGCTCGATTTCGGTACCCGTCCCCATGGCCGGCCGTCCCCAGTCCCCGCCGGCCAGACACCGAAGAAGGAGTCGTCCCCACATGTCCGCTCGTCTCAATTCCGCTCAGCCCTATGTCCTGGGGCTCTTCCGCGTCGTCGTCGGCCTGCTCTTCGCCGTCCACGGCACCGCCTCCCTGTTCGGCGTCCTCGGCGGCGCCGCCGGCACCCACGGCGGCACCCTCGCGGCCGGCACCTGGCCCGGCTGGTACGCGGCTGTGATCCAGCTCGTGGCCGGCACCCTGGTGCTGCTCGGTCTCGGCACCCGGGGGGCCGCACTGGTCGCCTCCGGCTCGATGGCCTACGCCTACTTCGACGTCCACCAGCAGGCCGCGCTGTGGCCGATACAGAACGGCGGCGAGCTGTCGGTGCTGTTCTGCTGGTCGTTCCTGCTGCTGGTCTTCACCGGCTCCGGCGCCTTCGGCCTGGACCGCCTCCTCGCCCGGCGCCCCGCGCCGGAGAGCGGCACGACGGCCGAGCAGACCCCCGTGGCCGCCTGAGTCCACACGGCACGGGCGGCCGGCGGCGAAAACCGGCCACCTGTGAACAGCGGCCCGCCGGTGAACGGCGGGCCGCTGTGAACGTCCCGTGATCGCTTCCCGAACCCCCGCGAACCTCCTGTCACACCCCCCGCGTACGCTGTACAGCCGTCAACGGGGGAATGTCGGGAGTCGTCGTGTGGGAAAGCGTGGGGTCGCTCGCGGCCGGGCCGTGGATCTATGCCGTGGTGGCCGTCTCGGTGCTGCTCGACGTGTTCCTGCCGGTCCTGCCCAGCGGAGTGCTGGTCATCACGGCTGGCACGGCGGCGGCCGCGGGCACCGGCGCGGCCGGCCAGGTCGCGCACGAGGTGCCGGACATCCTGGCTCTGATCCTGTCCGCCGCCACGGCCTCGGTCCTCGGTGACCTGGTGGCCTACCGCCTCGCCTGGCGCGGCGGCGAGCGGCTGGACCGGGCCATAGCCCGCTCCCGCAGGCTCACCTCCGCGCAGGAACGCCTCGGTGAGGCCCTTGCCCGGGGCGGCGGCGCCCTGGTCGTCCTCGCCCGCTTCGCCCCCGCCGGCCGCTCGGTCGTCTCCTTCTGCGCCGGCGCCGCCCACCGCCGCGCCCGCGACTTCCTGCCCTGGTCCGCCCTGGCGGGCCTGTCCTGGGCCGCCTACAGCGTGGCCCTCGGCTACTACGGCGCCCAGTGGCTCGGCGCCACCTGGCTGGCCACCGGGGTGTCGGTGGCGGCGCTGTTCGGGGCGGGGGCGGCGGCGGGTTTCCTCATGCGGCGCAAGCCCGCTTCCTGACGCGGGCCCGCGCGGGTGCGCCGCTCAGCAGCCCGCCAGCTGATTCGTGAGCGCGCTCTTCTCGGCCGAGTCGACCGACAGGCCGTAGTAGTACTTCACCTGGACCCACGCCCGCACGTACGTGCACACGTACGCCGACCGCGACGGCACCCACGTGGCCGGGTCCTGGTCTCCCTTCGCCTGGTTGACGTTGTCGGTCACGGCGATCAGCTGCGGCCGGGTCAGGTCGTTGGCGAAGGACTGCCGCTGCGCGGTGGTCCACTTGCTCGCGCCCGAGTCCCACGCCTCGGCCAGCGGGACGAGGTGGTCGATGTCGAGGTCGGACGCGGCGGTCCAGGTCGCGCCGTCGTAGGGGGAGTACCAGCTGCCGCCGGTCGCGGCGCAGGAGGAGTCGGTGACGACGTTCGTGCCGTCCCGCTTCAGGACCGTCTCGCGGGTGTTGCAGGTGCCGCTGACGGTGATCCAGTGCGGGAACAGGTCGCGGCTGTAGCCGGTGCGGTTCTCCGTGGCCACGGTGAGCTGGGCGAGGTAGCCGCGCGCGGTCGCGCCGCTGACCGGCGTGGGCAGGGCGGCGGAGGCGTTCGGCGAGTTGAACAGGGCGACGGAGGCGATCAGGCCGGTGAGGGCGGCCAGGATGCTCGTCCGTCGACGCGCGTAGAATCTGGGCATGCGTGAACTCCCTTTGGAGCTGGGGGTGTTGGGGTGCGGGCGAGGGAATGCTCGCGGTGAGGGGTTGCCGGCGGATGAGCGCTTGGTAAGAAGGTAGTGACGTGATCATGTCAAGACAAGGTTGACGGCAGAACTTTCACATCCCGTACCATGGGAGGCGCAGAAGGGGAGTAGCTCTTCGCCGGACCGTCGACATACTGCTCAGCGAGCCTGAGCCGGCGCCCGGAGGCGGCCTCCAGCGGGAGCCGCCAGCGAGACCTTCGGCAAAGCAGTGCACGTCCGTGCCCCACCGGGCCCGGGCGATGAGAGCGCTGCCGTGCCGAGGTGTCATCGCGTGACGTACCGCACTCTCGGCCGGGCAGCCCGACCGATTGAGGAACCTTGATCAGCATCACCGTGACGGCGCTCGTCTTCGGCGTCGTCTTCCTCGCCGAACTGCCGGACAAGACCGCGCTCGCCGGCCTCGTCCTCGGCACCCGCTACCGCGCCTCGTACGTCTTCGCGGGCGTCGCCGCCGCCTTCCTGCTGCACGTCGTGCTCGCCGTCGCGGCCGGCAGCGTGCTCACCCTGCTGCCGCAGCAGCTCGTGCACGCGATCACCGGCGTGCTCTTCCTCGGCGGGGCCGCGATGCTCCTGCTGAAGAAGGACGAGGACGAGGAAGAGGTCAAGAAGCCCGCCGACCAGTCCTTCTGGAAGGTCGCGGGCACCGGCTTCATGCTCATCCTCGTGGCCGAGTTCGGCGATCTCACCCAGATCATGACCGCCAACCTCGCCGCCCGCTACGACGACCCGATCTCCGTCGGCCTCGGTGCGGTGCTCGGTCTGTGGGCCGTCGCCGGACTGGGCATCGTCGGCGGAAAGGCCCTGATGAAGCGGGTGCCGCTGCGGCTGATCACCCAGATCGCGGCGCTGCTGATGCTGGCGCTCGGCGCGTGGAGCCTGTGGGAGGCGGTGGCCGGCTGAGCGGGCGGGCGGGCGAACGCGGGGTGAATCCTCGCCGGGGCGGTGGCGGAAACACGGCCCCGTTTTGTACCGTGGAGAAACAAAGTGGCTCCCGCCCGTTCTCCCTGACCGGCGGGCGGGGCCGCCTTGTCCCTCCCGCCGTCCCACCCGACACGGGCCTTCCTCCCTTCTGGAGCTCGCCGATGCCGGCCACCGCCACGCCCACCGTCCTCACCTGCCGTGCCCTCCTGCTCGACATGGACGGCACCCTCGTCAACTCGGACGCCGTGGTCGAGCGGGTCTGGCGGCGCTGGGCCGGACGGCACGGGCTGGACGGCGACGAGGTGATGCGGGTCATCCACGGCCGGCAGGGGCACGCGTCCATGGCCCTGCTGCTGCCCGGCCGGCCGATGGAGGAGAACGTCGCGGAGAACGAGCGGATGCTCGCGGAGGAGACCGCCGACATGGAGGGCGTGGTCGAGATCCCCGGCGCCGGGGCGTTCCTCGCGTCGCTGGCGGGGCTTCCGCACGCGCTGGTGACCTCGGCCGACCTCGGGCTCGCGACCGCGCGGATGACCGCCGCCGGGCTGGAGCCGCCGGCGGTCCGGATCACCGCGGAGTCGGTCGGCGCGAGCAAGCCCGATCCCGAGGGTTTCCTGAAGGGCGCGGCCGAGCTGGGGATCGATCCGGCCGACTGCGTCGTGTTCGAGGACTCCGGTGCGGGGATCGCGGCGGGGCGCTCCGCGGGGATGCGGGTCGTGGGGATCGGGCCGCGGGCGGTCGCCCACGAGCCGGACGTGGCCGTGCCGGACCTCACGCGGGTGGCCGTCGAGGCCGACGCCGACCGCACGCTCCGCCTGCGGATCGGCTGACCCGCGCGGCGGAGCCGCATGCCGGGTACGGCCCGTGTCCCCTCAGGGGTCCTCGGTTTCCCGTTCCAGGCTTCGTCTCGTCGCCGGGCCGTATTCGCCGAGGGGGTCGTCCTTGATGCCCCGGGCCAGTTGGTAGTTGCGCACGGCGTCCTCCAGGGGGCGGGTGAAGATGCCGTCGATCCGGTCGCCGTAGAGGTTGAGCTGCCGTAGACGCTGCTGGAGTTCCGTCACCTCCGGGCCGCTGTCGCCGCGCCGCAGCACCGGGGCCACCGCCAGGGTGGGCGGCGGGGCGGAGGACGCCGAGGGGGACGGGGTGGGGGAGTGGGTCGGGGACGGTGTCGGCGTGGGGGTCGGGGACGGGGACGCGGGGGTCGGTGAAGGCGTCGGGGCGGTCGGAGCCGGCGAGGACGGCGGGGGAGCGGGCGGGGGTGCCTCGGACGCCGGTGCCGGGGGTGGCGCGGGAGTCGTCGCCGGCTTGGCCGGGACGCTCTGCCTGATCTCGTCGGCCGCCCGGTCGTGGGTCGGGGTCCGGTAGGAGACCAGGGCGAAGGCGGTCGCCGCCAGGAGGGCCGCGCCGAGGGCCGCGCCCACGACCAGCACGGTACGGCGGGAGCGGGACCCGGGCCCGGCGTCCCGCTCCGGGGCCGGCGGCCGGGGGGCGGGTACGGGCGGGAGCGGGGGTCCGGGGACGCCGGTGCGCACGGGCGGGAGGGCCGTCGTGGCCGGTGCCGCCGTGACGTACGGACGTATCCGCAGCGGGTCGAAGTCCTCCGCCGCCGCGGCCTGTGCCGTGCGCGTCTCGCGCAGCGCCTCGGCCGCGCGCTCGGTGCAGTCGCACGCCGGCGTGTTGTCCGGCCCCCTCGGCGTCCCGCACTCCGGGCACGTGGTGCCCCGCTCTCCCGTCACGCCCGTCCCCCTCCCCTCGGGAACTTCAGAGGTTATGCGGACGAGCGCCGTTTCCGCAGGACTCGACAGGCCATAACCGGCCACACCGATGACGATGGAAGGTGCACCCGAGCCCCGGGAGGTCTCCATGGCCCTGGACACGCACGGCACGGCCGAGCACACCGGAAGCGGCGAACACGTTCCGGGCGGCGTGCTGGTGCCGATCGGCGCGCTGTTGCTCGGCCTGCTGCTGGCCGCCCTCGACCAGACCATCGTCGCGACCGCGCTGCCGACGATCGTGAGCGACCTCGGCGGGCTGGAGCACCTCTCCTGGGTCGTCACCGCCTATCTGCTGGCGTCCACCGCCGTGACCCCGCTGTGGGGCAAGCTCGGCGACCTCTACGGCCGCAAGCGGCTGTTCCAGGCCGCCGTCGTGATCTTCCTGATCGGTTCCGCGCTGTGCGGCACGGCCCGGGACATGCCCCAGCTCATCGCCTTCCGGGCGCTCCAGGGGCTCGGCGGCGGCGGGCTGATGGTGCTGTCGATGGCGATCGTCGGCGACCTCGTGCCCCCGCGCGAACGCGGGCGCTACCAGGGCCTGTTCGGTGCCGTGTTCGGCGCCACCAGCGTGCTCGGCCCGCTGCTCGGCGGCCTGTTCACCGAGCATCTCGGCTGGCGCTGGGTGTTCTACGTCAACCTGCCCGTCGGCGCCGTCGCGCTCGCCGTGATCGCCGTCGCGCTGCGCCTGCCGCGGCACGCCGCCCACCACGTCATCGACTACCTCGGCACCTTCCTGATCGCCGCCGTCGCCACCTGCCTGGTGCTGGTCGCCTCGCTCGGCGGTACGACCTGGGCCTGGGGCTCGGCGCGGATCATCGGGCTCGCCGTGCTCGGCGTCGTCCTCGCCGTGGTGTTCGTCGCCGTGGAGCGGCGGGCCGCCGAACCCGTGCTGCCGCTGCGGCTGTTCCGCGTGCGCACCTTCACCCTGGCGTCCGTCATCAGCTTCGTCGTCGGCTTCGCCATGTTCGGCGCGATGACCTATCTGCCGACGTTCCTCCAGGTCGTGCACGGCGTCTCCCCGACGCTGTCCGGCGTGCACATGCTGCCCATGGTGTTCGGCCTGCTGCTGTCGTCCACCGTGTCGGGGCAGATCGTCAGCCGCACCGGCCGCTGGAAGGTGTTCCCGGTCGCCGGCACCGCCGTCACCACGCTCGGCCTGCTGCTCCTGGCCCGGCTCGACGAGCACGACGGGACGGCGGTGACGAGCGTCTACTTCCTCGTCTTCGGCCTCGGCCTCGGCCTGGTCATGCAGGTGCTGGTGCTCATCGTGCAGAACGCCGTCTCCTACGAGGACCTCGGCGTCGCCACCTCCGGCGCCACCTTCTTCCGCTCCATCGGCGCCTCCTTCGGCGTGGCCGTCTTCGGCACGGTCTTCGCGAGCCGCCTCGGCGACAAGCTCACCGACGCCTTCCGGGGCGTGCGGCTGCCGCCCGGCGTCGGCGCCGACGCGCTGAGGTCGGACCCGCGGGGCATCGCCGCGCTGCCGCCCGTGCCGCGCCAGGCCGCCCTGCACGCCTACGCTTCCGCCATCACCGACGTCTTCCTCTACGCGGCCCCCGTCGCCCTCCTCGGCTTCGTGCTGGCCTGGTTCCTCAAGGAGGACCGGCTGCGCGGCTCGGTCACCGCGCCGGACGTCTCCGAGACGATCCCGCCCAACCCGGTCCAGCGCTCCTCCTACGACGAGTGCTGCCGGGCCCTGTCCGTGCTGGGCACCCGCGAGGGCCGCCGCGAGGTCTACCGGAAGATCACCGAACGGGCCGGGTACGACCTGCTGCCCGCCGCCGGCTGGCTGCTGCTGCGCATCCGCCGCTACGGCTCGGTGGAACCGGGGATGCTGGCCGAGCGCAACGCGGTCCCGCTCCAGGCGGTCATGGCCGCCGCCCGCCAGGTGGAGGAGCGGCGGCTCGCCGAGCGCCGGGGACTGGACCTGGTGCTGACCGGCTCCGGCCGCGAGGTCGCCGAACGGCTCGCCGCCGCCCGCGAGGAGTCGCTGGCCTCGATGCTCGGCGACTGGTGGCGGCCCGGCCGCTCCGACGACCTGGCCCGGCTGGTCCACGACCTCACCGGCGAACTGTGCGGCGCCGAGCGGGAACGGCCGCACGACGGGACCACGCTGACCAAGGTCAGCTGAGGAAGTCCGCCGACTCCGGCCACGAGGCCGGGTCCGACCCCAGTTCCTTGCGGAACCAGTGGTCGGCGTAGGGGTCGGTGTTGTGCGGGGCGGTCTCGGTGTAGCCGAGGCGGGCGTACAGGGCGCGGGCCTCGACCAGGTCGCCGCGGGTGTCCAGGACGATCCGCCGGGCGCCCAGCAGCCGGGCGCGCAGCTCGGCGGCGGCCACGAGCAGCGCGGCCCCGTTCCGGCCGCGCCACTCGGGCAGCACGAACACCCGGGTCAGCTCGGCGGTGTCCGCCTCCAGGAGCCGTACGCCCGCCGTACCGGCCGGGGTGCCGTCGTACCGCCCGACGAGCAGGCACCCGGTGGGCGGGGCGAGTTCCGCGCCGGTCGTGGCCGCGATCTCCCGCTCCAGTTCGCCGGGGTGGGTGCGGCGCCCCTCGTGCAGGAGGTACCAGCGGTCGCTGACCTCCGTGTAGTACGCCCGCCAGAGTGCGGCGGCGGCCGGGGAGTCGTACGGCTCGGCGGTGATCGTCCACGTCATGGCGGCCATTGTGCGGCGCGGGCCGTCGTTTGTGGACCGGGTTCCGGGTCACCCGGGGGATGAACCGGCCGGCGGAGCCGGTCCGATCGGAAGGGGCCGGAAGGCAACCATGTCGACTTGGCTGATCATTCTGCTGATCGTGATCGCGGTCGTGGTCCTCGGCGCGGCCGGGCTCGTGGCCTGGCGGGGTCGCGACCGGCGCGGCGGGCACAGCCTGAAGCGTCGCTTCGGGCCCGAGTACGAACGGGTCGTCGCCCTGCACGACGGCGACACCAAGGCCGCCGAACGGGAGCTGGCCGAGCGCGTCGAGCGCCATGGCGAGCTGCGGGAACGGCCGCTGGACGGGGCCGGGCGGCAGCGGTACGCGGATCTCTGGACGGCCGTGCAGGAGCGGTTCGTGGACTCGCCGAAGGAGGCGGTGGCCGAGGCCGACCGGCTGCTGGCGCGGCTCGCGGCGGAGCGCGGCTACCCCGACGGCGGGCGGTACGAGGAGCAGGTCGACGCGCTGTCCGTGCACCACGCCGACCACGTCGACGGCTACCGGCGGCTGCACCGGGTGGCGCGTGCGGGCGGCGGGACGGAGGAGCTGCGGTCCGCGCTGCTCGGCGGGCGCGCCCTGTTCGACGACCTGACCAGCACGGAGGCGGGCCGGCACCGGGCGCCGGCGAAGACGGTCCGCGCCACGCCGTCCGACGGCGGCGGCTCCCGTGCCCGCTCGCACACGCCGTGGGCCCTGCACCGGAGCCGACCGAAGGAGAGCTGAGACCAGTGCGGGACATGACGAGCGGCCCCGGCGACGACCGCCGCCGCACCGAACGCCTCTCCCGGGCCCCGGGCGAGGAATGGACCCCGGAACAGGACACGCCGGACACCGAAGAGGGGGCCCCGGGCCGGCGGACCGCCAGAAGTCCCCGCCCGGAGGAACGCCTCCCGGGCGAGCCGGGCCGGGCCCCGGGAGGTGCGGGAGCATCGGGCGCCCCGATACCGGCCGGGGAAGCGCCGGCCGGCCGGCCGCCGGGCGAGGGGGCGCACGGCGCGTGGACGGCGGGCGCCGGCACCCCGGGCGCGGGCGCCACGGGACCCTCGGGCGGGCGGCTCGCCGGCTCCACCGGCCCCGGCCGCGAGGGCCTGACCGGCGACGACCGGACCCCCGAGGACACCCCGCCGCCGCCCCCGGGCCCGGCGGGCCTCGGCGCGGAGGACGCGCGCGGGTCCGGCGGGGAGGAACCGGCCGGGTACGGACACGCCCCGCATGAGACCCCGCCGCCGCCTCCGGGCCCGGCGGGCATGGAGGGGCTGCGGCCGGGGACCGAGGGCAGGGGCGCGGGGAACGCGCGCGGGTCCGGCGGGGAAGGGCCGGCCGGGCACGGACACGGCCCACAGGGCACGGGGCAGTGGCACGGGACGGAAGGGCTGGGGGCCGGAGCCGACGAGGGGTTCGGGGCCAGTCACCGCGCGGAACGGGAAGCGATCTCGGAGGAGGACCGGATGCCCGACAACGGTCTGGGCGCGCCGGCGCCCGGCGAGGCGTCCCGGCGGGAGTCGGCGACGACCGACGCCCCGGGCCACGACACCTGGCCGACGGCACCGGGCACACCGTCCGGCGACACGCCCCGCACGGACGACGGACCGGGCGCCTCCGCCCAGGGTTCCCCCCTGCTCGCGGGGGAGGAGGTCCAGGAGTGGCAGCGGCGGCTGCACGAGGTCGTCGCCGGGTTCGTGGACCACCCGAAGGGCGCCGTGGAGCGCGCCGACCGCACCCTGGAGGAGATCGCCGCCCGGTTCACCGAGGCGGTGACGCGGCGGCGCCGCACGCTGCGGATGTCCTGGGAGGGCGCCGAGGAACGCGGGCCCGGTGCCGGGACCGACACCGAGCAGCTGCGGCTCGCCCTGCGCGACTACCGGGAACTCGCGGAACGGCTGCTGCGCGGCTGAACGGCTAGCGCGCGGCCGGGTCCGCGCCGTCGGCGGCAGCCCTGCGCTGCCGCCATTCCCGTACGACCTCCTCGACGTCGTACGGCTTCTTCCCCAGCGGCGGCCCGGGCGGCGGCTTGAACATCATGTCGCGGATCCTGACGTTCACGTCCTCGATGATCTTGCGCGCGATCCGCTCCGAGGGTGCCGCGTACGCCGCCGCGAGCGCGTCCTCCGCCTCCTTGCGCAGCGCCAGCGCGGGCGGCAGGAAGGCCAGCCCCTCCCGCGCCATCTTCCGCTTGACCCACCACAGCTCGTCGTACGTGGAGTCGACCTCCGCCGGCAGCGGCGCCCCCGCCCCCGGCAGCGCCTCGAACTCCCCGCGCCGCTGCGCGTCGCGTATCTGCTTGTCCACCCAGGAGTCGAACGGAACGCCCGGTGGCTTTCGCTCGGTCATGACCCCAGTGTGCCGGACGCCACCGTGCCGGGCGTCTTATCATGCGGCGACGGTACGGCGGCCCGCCCGCCGCAGCCCACCGCCGCACAAGGACGTTTCAGGGGGGAACGCTCGTGCTCGAACTCACCATGGTCGCCGTCTCCGGAGCGGACGCGGGTGCCACCGCCGGCATGACGCTGGCCGAGGTGCCCAGCGCGCCCGGCACCGCGCTGCGGGTCGGCCGGGACGGGGCGGTGTGCCGACTGGTCACCCCGGAGGACTGGCTGTTCGTCTCCCGCGTCCACCTGGAGTTCCGCTGC
The DNA here is from genome assembly GCF_055569255.1 of Streptomyces sp. NPDC029296. Classification (NCBI taxonomy): domain Bacteria; kingdom Bacillati; phylum Actinomycetota; class Actinomycetes; order Kitasatosporales; family Streptomycetaceae; genus Streptomyces; species Streptomyces sp. NPDC029296. The sequence continues at coordinate 1,112 of NZ_JBVHXT010000030.1, read as the reverse complement.
GCCCCCGACGGCACCTGGGAGCTGACCTGGCTGCGCGGCTCCCGGCCCGACCCGGCCTCCGAGGTCCGGCTCACCCACGGCCCGCACGCCCGCCCCGTCGGCTACGGCGCGACCGTGCCGCTGCCGCGCGGCGGTTCCGGCGAGATCGTCGTCCAGGACCGCTCCGGCCCGCGCAGCGTCAGCGTCGGGTTCTTCCACGAGGTGTGAACCGGGCCGGGCCGCGCGCTCAGTCCTGCACCCGCGCCAGCGCGAAGCCGTCGTAGCCCTTGAGGCCGACCGTCTGGATGGCCGTGCCGCTCAGCCGGGGGTGCGAGGCGATCAGTTCCAGCGCGGCGCGGGTGCCGAGCACGTCCGGCTCGGTGCTGCGGGCGTCGGCCACCCGCCCCCCGCGCACCACGTTGTCCAGGACGATCAGGCTGCCCGCCCGGGTGAGCTTGAGCGCCCACTCCACGTAGTGCCGGTTGTTCACCTTGTCCGCGTCGATGAAGACCAGGTCGAAGGGCGCCGGGTTCTCGTCGGCGAGCTTGGGCAGCGACTCCAGGGCCGGGCCCACCCGCACCTCCACGACCCGCTCCAGCCCGGCCCGGGAGATGTTGCGGACGGCCACGTCGGCGTGCTTGGCGTTGTACTCCAGCGACACCAGCCTGCCGTCCTGAGGCAGGGCGCGGCCCAGCCAGATCGTGCTGTACCCGCCGAGGGTGCCGATCTCCAGGACGTGCCGGGCGCCCTGCGTCTGGGCGAGGAGGTGGAGGAGCTTGCCCTGCGCGGCCGTGACCGCGATCGGGGGCAGCCCGGCGGTCTCGCTGTCCCGCAGGGCCGCCCGCAGCGCCTCGTCGTCCGGGGAGAGATGGCTGGTGAAGTAGTCGTCGACGTCGACCCAGAGCTGCGACCCGCTCATAGCGCCTGCTGCCTTTCCCGAGTGTCTTCCGGAGGCTGTTCCGCCCTGCACGTCCGATGATCCCAGCAGACGGGCCCGGACGGGGCGGTTACCCGGCGGCCGGAGCCCACGGGTACGGCAGGGGGGGGGGGGGGGGGGGGGGGGGGGGGGGGGGGGGGGGGGGGGGGGGGGGGGGGGGGGGGGGGGGGGGGGGGGGGGGGGGGGGGGGGGGGGG
>NZ_JBVHXT010000029.1:119484-128113 GCF_055569255.1 Streptomyces sp. NPDC029296 | reverse complement strand
AGCATGTGCGCGCCCTCACGGATCTGCTCCCGCGCCAGCTCCACACAGTCGTCCCAGCGGCCCTCCAGCATCGCCTCGCGGAACTTCTTCGACCCGTTGGCATTGGTCCGCTCACCGATGGCCAGGTAGGACGTGTCCTGACGGAAGGGAACCGACTGGTAGAGGGAGGCGGCGCCGGCTTCCGGACGGGGGTCGCGCTCGGGCGGGGTGACGCCCCGGACCCGCTCCACGACCTGGCGCAGGTGCTCGGGGGTGGTGCCGCAGCAGCCGCCGACCAGCGACAGGCCGTACTCGCGGACGAAGGTCTCCTGGGCGTCGGCCAGCTCCGGCGCGGTCAGCGGGTAGTGGGCGCCGTCCTTGCCGAGGACCGGCAGGCCCGCGTTGGGCATGCAGGACAGCGGGATGCGGGCGTTGCGGGCGAGGTAGCGCAGGTGCTCGCTCATCTCGGCCGGGCCGGTGGCGCAGTTCAGGCCGATCATGTCGATGCCCAGCGGCTCCAGCGCGGTCAGCGCCGCCCCGATCTCCGAACCGAGCAGCATCGTGCCGGTGGTCTCGACCGTCACCGACACGATCACCGGCACGTCCAGGCCGAGGGCCTCCAGGCCGCGCCGGGCGCCGAGGACGGCGGCCTTGGTCTGGAGGAGGTCCTGGGTGGTCTCCACGAGCAGCGCGTCGGCACCGCCGGCGATCAGGCCCTCGGCGTTGCGCTGGTAGGCGTCGCGCAGGGTGGCGTAGGGGGCGTGGCCGAGGGTGGGCAGCTTGGTGCCGGGGCCCATGGAGCCCAGCACCCAGCGGGGACGGCCGTCTTGCGCGGTGAACGCGTCGGCGGTCTCGCGGGCCACCCGGGCGCCCGCCTCCGACAGCTCGTGCACCCGCTCGGCGATGTCGTACTCGCCGAGCGCGGAGTGGTTGGCCCCGAAGGTGTTGGTCTCGACGCAGTCGACGCCCACGGCGAAGTACGCCTCGTGGACGGAGCGGACGATGTCGGGGCGGGTGAGGTTGAGGATCTCGTTGCAGCCCTCGAGGTGCTGGAAGTCCTCGAGGGTGGGCTCCTGGGCCTGGAGCATCGTGCCCATGGCTCCGTCGGCGACCACCACACGGGTGGCGAGCGCCTCGCGGAGCGCGGACACACGGGCCCGGCTGTCGGCGGAAGGGGACGTTGGCGACGAGGCCATGTAAGGGCTCCCTGGGATGCGACGGCTGTCGGCTATGCGGCCTTCCCGGACGGGCCGGGCTTGCCGCACGGCGTCAGGGTAACCGGGAGTGGGCTTGGATGGGCACCACGTCCACGAGACGGACGTGCGTGGCCGTGGCGTGACGCCCGGGCCTCGTGTGAGGTAACTGGTGCCGTCCGACCATTAGCGGGAGGTCGGCAAGGACCGGTAGTGTTCGACATTGCCGAACGGTGACTGCACCGTACGCAGTCGAAGGGGACGGAGGCAGGACGGCGATGGCACGGAACATCCAGTCGCTCGAACGGGCGGCGGCGATGCTGCGGCTGCTCGCGGGCGGCGAGCGGCGGCTGGGGCTGTCGGACATCGCCTCGTCGCTGGGCCTCGCCAAGGGCACCGCCCACGGCATCCTGCGCACCCTCCAGCAGGAGGGGTTCGTGGAGCAGGACGACGCCTCCGGCCGCTATCAGCTGGGCGCGGAGCTGCTGCGCCTCGGCACCACGTACCTCGACGTGCACGAGCTGCGCGCGCGGGCCCTGGTGTGGACGGACGACCTGGCCCGCTCCAGCGGGGAGAGCGTGCACCTGGGGGTGCTGCACCAGCAGGGGGTGCTGATCGTGCACCACGTCTTCCGGCCCGACGACAGCCGGCAGGTGCTGGAGATCGGGGCCATGCAGCCACTGCACTCCACGGCGCTGGGCAAGGTGCTCTCGGCGTACGACCCGGTGGCGCACAGCGAGGCGCTGGAGGCCGAGCGGAAGCCGTTCACCGACCGCACGGTGTGCGACGCGGCCGGCTTCGAGCACCTGCTCGACCTCACGCGCGCGCGGGGCTACGCGGCCGACGTGGAGGAGACCTGGGAGGGCGTGGCGTCGATCGCCGCCCCGATCCACGACCGGCGCCGCATGCCGGTGGGCGCGGTCGGCATCACCGGCGCGGTGGAGCGGCTGTGCCGGGAGGGCGAGCTGCGTCCGGAGCTGATCGCGGCGGTGCGGGACTGCGCCCGCGCGGTGTCGCGGGACCTGGGCGCCGGGCGGTTCTGAGGCGTGCCGCGACGGGCCGCGGCCAGGCCACCCGCGGGGCGCGTACAGGGCACGCACAGGAGCGGGGAATCCAGCCGGGACGCCAGGCGGCGTTCCGGCTGTTGATCTACCCAGAAACGGGCGAAAAGCCCTATATCGTATGCCAGGGCACGAAGGTCGATAACCCGCAGCGATCAATAACGATCCTGTTTTCGATAACAGAACTCTTGACGCACGGGTAACGCCGAACAAGACTCCCGTCCATCGGTCGGCATTGTCGAACACCTACCGGCAATACGCGCTAGAGTGTGACAACGCCAAGGGCCGGCATCGCTCTCACCCACGAGGGCGCCAGAACCACCGGAGGGACCCGGGGTTCGGCTACCCCTGGACGAAGGACAAAGGAGTCGCGGGTGTCCAGCTCCGACATCTTCATCGGCGAGACCATCGGTACCGCCATACTCATCCTGCTCGGCGGCGGTGTCTGCGCCGCCGTCACGCTGAAGGCCTCCAAGGCCCGTAACGCCGGTTGGCTCGCCATCGCCTTCGGGTGGGGCTTCGCCGTCATGACGGCCGCGTACATCTCCGGACCGCTGTCCGGCGCGCACCTCAACCCGGCCCTCACCGTCGCCCTCGCCATCAAGGACGGCGACTGGAGCAACGTCCCGACCTACTTCGCCGGCCAGCTGCTGGGTGCCCTCATCGGCGCCGCCCTGGTGTGGGTCACCTACTACGGCCAGTTCCTCGCCCACCTGACCGACAAGGAGATCGTCGGCGGTCCGGGCGCGCAGGCCACCTCGGCCAAGGCCGTCGAGGCCCAGGAGAAGGGCGCCGGCCCGGTCCTCGGCGTCTTCTCCACCGGTCCGGAGATCCGGAACGTGGCGCAGAACCTCGCCACGGAGATCATCGGCACCTTCGTGCTGGTCCTCGCCATCCTCACCCAGGGCCTGAACGACCAGGGCAACGGCCTCGGCATCCTCGGCGGTCTGATCACGGCGCTCGTGGTGGTGTCCATCGGCCTGTCGCTGGGCGGTCCGACGGGTTACGCGATCAACCCGGCCCGCGACCTCGGCCCGCGCATCGTGCACGCCCTGCTGCCGCTGCCCAACAAGGGCGGTTCCGACTGGTCCTACGCCTGGATCCCGGTGGTCGGTCCGCTGGCCGGCGGCGCGATCGCAGCAGGCGTCTACAACCTCGCCTTCGCCTAGGAAGCTCGCGGAAAGCACCGAGTCTTCGCGCAGCAGCCGTACGCACAGCCCCCTCACCACGGACTTCCAGGAGCACACAGTGACCGACGCCCACACCGCAGGCCCCTTCATCGCGGCGATCGACCAGGGCACGACCTCCTCCCGCTGCATCGTCTTCGACCGGGACGGCCGGATCGTCGCCGTGGACCAGAAGGAACACGAGCAGATCTTCCCCAAGCCGGGCTGGGTCGAGCACGACGCCAACGAGATCTGGACCAACGTCCAGGACGTCGTCGCCGGTGCCATCGCCAAGGCCGGCATCACCCGGGACGACATCAAGGCCATCGGCATCACCAACCAGCGCGAGACCACCGTGCTGTGGGACAAGAACACCGGCGAGCCCGTCCACAACGCCATCGTCTGGCAGGACACCCGCACCGACGCCCTGTGCCGGGAGCTGGGCCGCAACGTCGGCCAGGACCGCTTCCGCCGGGAGACCGGCCTGCCGCTCGCGTCGTACTTCGCCGGGCCCAAGGCCCGCTGGCTGCTCGACAACGTCGAGGGCCTGCGCGAGCGCGCCGAGGCCGGCGACATCCTCTTCGGCACCATGGACACCTGGGTCATCTGGAACCTGACCGGCGGTGTCGACGGCGGCCGGCACGTCACCGACGTGACCAACGCCTCCCGCACCCTGCTGATGAACCTGCACACGATGCGGTGGGACGACAAGATCTGCGAGTCCATCGGCGTGCCGGAGCGGATCCTCCCCGAAATCCGCTCCTCCGCCGAGGTCTACGGCGAGATCAGCGGCGGCCGGCTGGGCGAACTGCTCGGCGGCATCCCGGTCGCCTCCGCGCTCGGCGACCAGCAGGCGGCCCTGTTCGGCCAGTGCTGTTTCTCCGAGGGCGAGACCAAGTCGACCTACGGCACCGGCACCTTCATGGTGATGAACACCGGCGAGAAGATCATCAACTCCTACGCCGGTCTGCTCACCACCGTCGGCTACAAGATCGGCGACCAGCCGACCGTGTACGCCCTGGAGGGCTCCATCGCCGTCACCGGCTCGCTGGTGCAGTGGATGCGCGACCAGATGGGCCTGATCTCCACCGCCGCCGAGATCGAGACGCTCGCGCTCTCGGTCGAGGACAACGGCGGCGCCTACTTCGTGCCCGCCTTCTCCGGCCTGTTCGCCCCGCACTGGCGCTCCGACGCACGCGGGGTGATCGCCGGCCTGACCCGGTACGTCACCAAGGCGCACCTCGCGCGCGCCGTCCTCGAGGCCACCGCCTGGCAGACGCGGGAGATCGCCGACGCCATGGTGAAGGACTCCGGCGACGAGCTGGTGACCCTCAAGGTCGACGGCGGCATGACCGCCAACAACCTGCTGATGCAGACCCTGGCCGACGTCCTGGACGCACCGGTGGTGCGGCCGATGGTCGCCGAGACCACCTGCCTCGGCGCCGCCTACGCCGCCGGTCTCGCCGTCGGCTTCTGGTCCAGCACCGACGACCTGCGCGCCAACTGGCGCCGGGCCGCCGAGTGGACCCCCCGCATGGACGCGGAGACCCGCGCCCGTGAGTACAAGAACTGGCTCAAGGCCGTCGACCGGTCCATGGGCTGGCTCGACGACGAGAGCTGAGCGGTTCAACCGGCTCAGTCAGCTCTGACGAGGAGTAAGTACCCCACATGACCAGTCAGTCCACCCTGCAGTCCGTACCTGCCCTGGGGACGCGCCCGGCCTCCGGCTCGAACCCGAGCCGCGCCGAGACCAGGGAGCAGCTCGCCAAGGCGTCGTACGACCTTCTTGTGATCGGCGGCGGCATCCTGGGCATCTCCACCGCCTGGCACGCCGCGCAGTCCGGGCTCAGGGTGGCGCTGGTCGACGCCGGCGACTTCGCCGGTGCCACCTCCTCCGCCTCCTCCAAGCTCCTCCACGGCGGCCTGCGCTACCTGCAGACCGGCGCGGTGAAGCTGGTGGCGGAGAACCACTTCGAGCGCCGGGCGGTCTCCCGCCAGGTGGCCCCCCACCTGGCGAACCCGCTCACCTTCTACCTCCCCGTGTACAAGGGCGGCCCGCACGGCGCGGCCAAGCTCGGCGCGGGCGTCTTCGCCTACTCCGCGCTGTCCGCGTTCGGCGACGGCGTCGGCCACCTGCTGTCGCCGGCCAAGGCGGCGCAGGACGTGCCCGAGCTGCGCACCGAGAACCTCAAGGCCGTGGCCGTGTACGGCGACGACCAGATGAACGACGCGCGCATGGCGCTGATGACGGTCCGCGCGGCCGTCGAGGCGGGCGCGGTCGTCCTCAACCACGCCGAGGTCACCGGGCTGCGCTTCACCCGGGGCCGGGTGACCGGCGCGGAACTGAAGGACCGCCTGTCCGGCGAGGAGTTCGGCGTCAGCGCCCGCCTGGTGCTGAACGCGACCGGCCCGTGGGTCGACCACCTGCGCAGGATGGAGGACCCGAACGCGGCGCCGTCCATCCGCCTGTCCAAGGGCGCGCACCTGGTCCTGAAGCGCACCTCCCCCTGGAAGGCCGCGCTCGCCACGCCCATCGACAAGTACCGCATCACCTTCGCCCTCCCCTGGGAGGACATGCTGCTGCTCGGCACCACGGACGAGGAGTACGAGGGCGACCCGGCGGACGTGTCCGTCAACGACAAGGACATAGCCCAGATCCTGGACGAGGCCGCGTTCTCCGTCCGGGACCAGCAGCTCCGGCGCGACCTGATCACCTACGCGTTCGCCGGTCTGCGGGTGCTGCCGGGCGGCCCCGGGGACACCGCCAAAGCCAAGCGGGAGACCGTGGTCACCGAGGGCAGGGGCGGCATGCTGTCCGTGGCGGGCGGCAAGTGGACGACGTTCCGCCACATCGGCCGCACCATCATGAAGAAGCTGGAGGCGCTGCCGGGCCACCCGCTCGGCGACGACTTCGAGCCGATCGCCTCGCTGCCGAAGAAGCTGCCGCTGCCCGGTGTCGCCAACCCGCGCGCGGTCGCCCACCGGCTGCTGGCCGACGGCCCGGCGCCCGGCCCGCGCATGGCCGCCGACACCGCCAGGCACCTGGCCACCCACTACGGCTCCCTGGCCTTCGACATCGCCCGTCTGGCGAACGAGAACCCGGAGCTGGCCGAGCGGGTCCACCCCGACGCCCCCGAGATCTGGGCGCAGGTGGTCTGGGCCCGTGACCACGAGTGGGCCGAGACGGCGGACGACGTGCTGCGCCGCCGCACCACGCTGACCATCCGGGGCCTGGCCACGGACGAGGTCCGGGCGAAGGTCGAAGAGGTCCTGGACGAGAAGTAGGCCGGTACGGCAAGGACCGTGTACGAAGGGGGCGCCTCCGCTCGCGGGCGGGCGTCCCCTTCGCGCGCCCGCATAATGTGCCGAGACATCCGATGTCCGGGCGACGGGAGGCCGGTTGATGGCAGTCACCGACGAGGCGATCGAGAAGATCAAGGACATGATCGTCTCCGGTGCGCTGCGCCCGGGCGACCGGCTGCCCAGGGAGAGCGAGCTGGCCGCCGGGCTGGGGCTGTCGCGCAACTCGCTGCGGGAGGCCGTACGGGCGCTGTCGCTGATCCGCATCCTCGACGTGCGGCAGGGCGACGGCACCTATGTCACCAGTCTCGATCCGCAACTGCTGCTCCAGGCCATGAGTTTCGTCGTGGACTTCCACCGCGACGACACGGTGCTGGAGTTCCTCGCGGTACGCCGGATCCTGGAGCCGGCCGCGACGGCGATGGCGGCCTTCCGGATCGGCGAGGAGGAACTGGACGCGCTGGCGGCCCGGCTGGACGCCCTGGGCGAGACGCCCCCGGTGGAGGAACTGGTCGCGGCGGACCTGGAGTTCCACCGGAGCATCGTGCGCGGCGCCGGCAACTCGGTGCTGTGCTCGCTGCTCGACGGGCTGTCCGGGCCCACCACACGGGCCCGGATCTGGCGCGGCCTCACCCAGGAGGACGCGGTCGGCCGCACCCTGCGCGAGCACCGGGCGATCCTGGGCGCGCTGCGCGACCGGGACGCGGAGGCGGCGCGGTCCTGGGCGACCGTGCACATCGCGAGCGTGGAGCAGTGGCTGCGCTCCACGCCGTGAGTCCGCGCCGCGCGCGTGTCCCACGGCGGCGAACGGGGCAGTGATCCGTTCACTCCCCCGTGCAAGGGGGCTGCGGGCGCCCCCGCGGGACGCCGTAAGGTTGGTGGGTCAAGCGAGGGCACGTCGGAAGGAGGCACTGGGTGATCGAGCTGGAGGGGGTTCCCGAGCTGATCGACCCAGTCATGGTGGCCGCGTTCGAGGGCTGGAACGATGCCGGCGACGCCGCCTCCACGGCGGTCGCGCATCTGGAACGCGAATGGAAGGGCGAGGTGTTCGCGGCGCTCGACGCCGAGGACTACTACGACTTCCAGGTGAACCGTCCCACGGTGTTCATGGACGGCGGTGTGCGCAAGATCACGTGGCCGACGACCAGGTTGTCGGTGGTCCGGGTCGGCGGCGACAAGCCGCGCGACCTGGTGCTGGTCCGGGGCATCGAGCCGTCCATGCGGTGGCGTTCGTTCTGCAACGAACTGCTCGGCTTCGCGCACGAGCTGGGCGTGGAGCTGGTCGTCATCCTGGGTGCCCTGCTGGGTGACACCCCGCACACGCGCCCGGTCCCGGTCAGCGGGGTCACGTCCGACCCGGACCTGGCCCGCCGCATGGACCTGGAGGAGACCAAGTACGAGGGGCCGACGGGCATCGTCGGCGTCCTCCAGGAGGCGTGCACGCACGCGGGCGTCCCGGCGGTCTCGCTGTGGGCGGCCGTGCCGCACTACGTCTCCCAGCCGCCGAACCCGAAGGCCACGCTGGCGCTGCTCAACCGCCTGGAGGACCTCCTGGACCTGCGGATCCCGCAGGGCGAGCTGCCCGAGGACGCGCGGGCCTGGCAGGTGGGCGTGGACCAGCTGGCGGCCGAGGACAGCGAGGTCGCCGAGTACGTCCAGACGCTGGAGGAGGCCCGGGACACCGCGGAGCTGCCGGAGGCGTCCGGCGAGGCGATCGCCCGGGAGTTCGAGCGGTATCTGCGGCGCCGGGACGTGGGCCCTCCGGGCGGGAAGCCGAGGCCGCCCGCCTCCGGCGGCGGGGGCAAGGAGGACGAGGACGACTCGGAGGACTGAGGGTACGGAGGAGGGGGGGGGGGGGGGGGGGGGGGGGGGGGGGCCTCCCCCCCCCCCCCCTTCTCTCTTCCCCTCTCCCCCCCCTCTCTTGCCCACC
>NZ_JBVHXT010000029.1:83611-119474 GCF_055569255.1 Streptomyces sp. NPDC029296 | reverse complement strand
TCACCGTCTTACCTCCTCCGGTGGCCGGGATCGGGGGGCTGCTCCCCCCCCCCCCCCCCCCCCCCCCCTCCTCCGTGTTCCGTCGCGGCGTTCCCCCGCGCCCCTTGCGGGGCGCTTCGCCTCGGAGTGTGTCCTACAGGGCCACGCCCAGCAGGGCGTCCACCGCCCTGGTCACCAGGCCCGGGGCGCCGGTGTCCGTGCCGCCCCGCTCTTCCTGCCGGGCCGCCCAGCGGTCCACGGCCGCGAGGGCGGTGGGGGCGTCCAGGTCGTGGGAGAGGGCCTCGCGGATCTCCTCCACCAGGGCGTCGGCGGCGGAGGGGCCGTCGGGGCGGGAGACCGCCGCGCGCCAGCGCCCGAGGCGGGCCACGGCGTCCTGGAGGACCTGGTCGGTCCACTCCCAGTCGGCCCGGTAGTGGTGGGCCAGCAGGGCGAGACGGATCGCGGCGGGGTCGACGCCGTCGCGGCGCAGCCCGGAGACGAACACGAGGTTGCCCTTGGACTTGGACATCTTCTCGCCGTCCAGGGCGACCATGCCGGCGTGCACGTACGCCTTGGCCATGGGGAACTCGCCGGTGAGCACCTGGGCGTGCGAGGCGCCCATCTCGTGGTGCGGGAAGGCGAGGTCGGAGCCGCCGCCCTGCACGTCGAAGCCCATGCCGAGGTGGTCCAGGGCGATGGCCACGCACTCGATGTGCCAGCCGGGCCGGCCGGGGCCGAGCGAGGCGCCGTCCCAGCTGGGCTCGCCCTCGCGGGCCGCCATCCACAGCATCGGGTCCAGCGGGTTCTTCTTGCCCGGGCGGTCCGGGTCGCCGCCCCGTTCGGCGGACAGCAGCCGCATGGCGGCGGCGTCCAGGTGCGAGACCTTGCCGAAGTTCGGGTCGGACTCGACGGAGAAGTAGATGTCGCCGTCCAGGTCGTACGCCGCGCCGATCTCACGCAGCCGCTCCACGAGCGGGACGATGCCGGGTATGGCCTCGACCGCGCCTATGTAGTGCCGGGGCGGGAGCATCCGCAGGGCGGTCATGTCCTCGCGGAACAGGGCCGTCTCGCGCTCGGCGAGGGCGGTCCAGTCGAGGTTGTCCCGCACGGCCCGCTCCAGCAGCGGGTCGTCGACGTCGGTGACGTTCTGGACGTAGTGAACCTGCCGCTTGGTGTCGAGCCACACGCGCTGGACGAGGTCGAACGCGTTGTAGGTCGCCGCGTGACCCATGTGGGTCGCGTCGTACGGCGTGATGCCGCAGACGTACAGACGGGCGACGGGACCGGGGTCGAGGGTGACCAGACCGCCGGTCGCGGTGTCGTGGATCCTCAGGTCGCGGCCCTGACCAGGCAGGGCGGGGACCTCGGAAGCGGGCCAGGCATGCATGTACATGAGCCTAACCGGCACCCGGCCGCGTATACGAACGGGATCGGGCCGGATGACCGGTTCGGCGTTCTTGAACATCGGCGCCGGATGTGCTGGGAGGCGGCATGCGCCCGGGCGCCGGACGGGTCTACACGGGTGGCCAGGGGATGGCGGGCCAGTCGCCGCCGGGCTCCGGGTGCCGGCCGGAGGCGAGCAGCGCGTCGACCCGCGCACGCGTGGCGTCGATTTCGGCCACGGTGATCAACGCGGCCAGCCGGGCGGCCAGCGGGCCGTCCAGGGCGTCCCGCAGCCCCTTGAGGACGCCGACGGCCTGGGCCGGGAGCGGCTCGCCGGCCCAGCCCCACAGCAGGGTGCGCAGTTTGTCCTCGACGTTGAAGGTGACGCCGTGGTCGATGCCGTAGAGCCGGCCGTCGGCGGTGGGCAGCAGGTGGCCGCCCTTGCGGTCGGCGTTGTTGATGACCGCGTCCAGGACGGCGAGCCGGCGCAGCCGCTCGTCGTCGGCGTGCACCAGCAGCGCGGTGCGGCCCTCGCCTACGTCGGCGAGACCGACCGCCTTCCAGCCCGGCTCCGGCTCCTCGCCGTCGACCAGGGCGAGCAGCTCGGCCTCCGCGTGGACGTCGATCCACAGCTGGCACATGCCCTCGCCGTAGGGCCCCTCGCGCAGCACGGTGGGCGGCACCAGCCCCCAGCCGGTGGCCTCGGAGACCTCGTAGGCGGCCACCTCGCGGCCGGCCAGGGTGCCGTCGGGGAAGTCCCACAAGGGGCGCTCCCCGGCGACCGGCTTGTACACGCAGGAGGCCTGGCGGCCGTCGAGGGCGACCGTGCAGAACAGGGCCGCGTTGGACGCCTCGCGGATCCGCCCGCGTACGGTCAGCTCACCCCGTGCGAGCAGCTCGGCCGGGTTCGGATCGGCCGTCACGCTCCGCGGCGGTATCCGTTCTGGCGCGGACATACGTGTCCTTCCGGATCGAGCGGGAGGCTGCACAGCGGGCACGGCGGCCGCCCGGCGTTGACGACGTCGAGGGCGCGCTTGGCGAAGGCCCGGGCCTGCGCGCCGGTCAGCCGGACCCGCAGCATCGGGGGTCCGTTCTCCTCGTCCTGGAGCAGGCGCTCCTCGGCCTCGGCGAGGTCTTCCTCGGTGTCCGCGTCCAGCTCGACCAGCGCCTGCGCCTCGACGATCATGCGCTGGTCCTCGCCGTCCCAGGCCAGGGCCATGGTGCCGACGCGGAACTCCTCCTCGATGGGAGTGTCGAGCGGTGCGGTGTCGGTGATCTCGGCGGGCGCGACGGCGGGGACGGCGGCGCTGCCGCCACTACGCCGTACGACCTCGTCCAGCAGTTCGTCCATGCGCTCGGCGAGCGCGGCCACCTGGGTCTTCTCCAGGGCCACGCTGGTCACCCGGGGGCCCGCGATGGCCTGGAGGAAGAACGTACGGCGCCCGGGCAGTCCGACCGTGCCGGCCACGAAGCGGTCCGGCTGGTCGTAGAGGAACACCTGACGGGACACGTCCTGTCTCCATTGGGTCGTGGTTTCCAGAGGTTCGGCGGTTGGCCGTACGGGAAAGCGAACGGGATGGGTCGCTTCACCCTACTGCGGCCGACGATCACGGTGCGCCCGCACCGCCCCCGACCGGTGCGTCGCCCTCGCCGGGTTCCTCGCGCGGGACGAGCGAAGCGAAGTCGCCGGTGTCGCCGAGCCGGACGAGGTACGGCCTGAGCCGGGTGTAGCGGATGGCGGTGACGGAGCACGGCTCGACGGAGATCCGCTGGAAGAGGTCGAGGTGCAGGCCGAGGGCGTCGGCGACGAGGGACTTGATGATGTCGCCGTGGGAGCACATCAGGTAGACGGCGTCGGCCCCGTGGTCGCGCTCCACGCGCGCGTTCCACTCGCGTACGGCCTCGGCGGCGCGGGTCTGCATGGCCCGCATGGACTCGCCGCCGGGGAAGGCGGCGGCGGACGGGTGGGCCTGGACGACCTCCATCAGCGGCTCGTCGTTCAGCTCGGCGAGCTTGCGGCCGGACCAGTCGCCGTAGTGGCACTCGCCGATCCGCTCGTCGGTGTGGGAGCGCAGGCCGGGGCGGTCCCGGAGCAGCGGGGCCACGGTCTCCTGGCAGCGCTGGAGGGGGCTGGTGACGACCTCGGAGATCGGCAGTCCGGCGAGCCGCCGGGGCAGCGCGGCGGCCTGCGCGGCGCCGCGCTCGTCCAGGGCGACGCCGGGCGTCCAGCCGGCGAGCAGTCCCGAGGTGTTGGCGGTGGAACGTCCGTGCCTTACGAGGATCAGCGTGGGCATGCGGCAAGGGTAGGCGCATCGGGAGGTGCGCCGATGACCGGGCGAAGGGAGAATGCGCTCCGTGATCGTCGACTGCGCCGTCTACCGGCACGGGCACCGCACCGAGGGGCCGTCGGACCTGTCCGACGCGCTCGCGGGGGCGCGGGCCGCGTGCGGCTTCGTGTGGATCGGCCTGCACGAGCCCTCAGAGCGGGAGTTCGACCTGGTCACCCAGGAGTTCGGGCTGCACCCGCTGGCGGTGGAGGACGCCCTGAAGGCACATCAGCGGCCCAAACTGGAGGTGTACGACGACTCGCTGTTCATGGTGCTGAAACCGGTGGTGTACGAGCCCGAGAGCGACACGGTCTCGGCCGGCGAGGTGATGGTCTTCGTCGGCGAGAGCTTCGTGGTGACGGTCCGGCACGGCGAGGGCGCGCCGCTGAAGGCCGTGCGGCGGCGGCTGGAGGAGGAGCCGGAGATGCTCGGCAAGGGCCCCACCTCCGTGCTGTACGCGATCGCCGACGCCACCGTCGACCACTATCTGGAGGTGGCGACGGAGCTGCAGAACGACCTGGACGAGCTGGAGGCGGAGGTGTTCCGGCCGGACACCGGCGGTTCCCGCAACACCGCGTCCCGCATCTACACGTTCAAGCGGCAGATCCTGGAGTTCCGCCGGGCGACGGGACCGCTGACGCTGCCGCTGACCCGGCTCGCCGGCAACGGTCCGCTGGGCACGTCGGTGCCGTTCGTGCACGACAAGTCCCGGCCCTTCTTCCGGGACGTGGGCGACCACCTCACGCGCGTGAACGAGTCCGTGGAGGCCCTGGACCGGCTGGTGTCGGACATCCTGTCGGCCCATCTGGCGCAGATGAGCGTCCGGCAGAACGACGACATGCGGAAGATCTCCGCGTGGGCGGCGATGGCCGCGGTGCCCACGATGATCGCGGGGATCTACGGCATGAACTTCGACCACATGCCCGAGCTGCACTGGGTGTGGTCGTACCCGGCGGTGATCGTGCTGATGGCCGTGCTGGAGGTGCTGCTGTACGGGCTGTTCAAGCGGCGCGGCTGGCTGTGAGGGCCGGTCCGGGCGCATCCGGACGGGCCCGCGGGGCGTGCGCGCGGCCGAGCGGACCGAAGAAGGGCTCCGGAGGTCGTAACCGCGCGGCACCGGGCGCGTTGTTCCCGGTGACGGCCGTGGCGGGGAAGACCCCCGAGCCCCCACCACGGCCGTGACATTCCCCTCACGCCAGTCCGGCACGCTCCAGGGCCTCGCTGCCGGCCCGCAGGGAGGCGAGCCGCTCCTCCAGCGTGAAGCCGGCCGGGGACAGGCTGAGCGTGGTGACCCCGGCGTCGGCGTAGGCCCGCATCCGGTCGGCGATGCGGCCGACGGAGCCCAGCAGGGTGGTCCGGTCGATGAGGTCCTGCGGGATCGCGGCGGCGGCGCCCTGCCTGTCCCCGGACAGGTACGTCCGCTGGATCTCGGCGGCTTCCTTCTCATAGCCCATGCGCTGGGCGAGCCGGTTGTAGAAGTTCTGCTTGGCGCTGCCCATGCCGCCCACGTACAGGGCGGTGTAGGGGCGGAAGGTGTCGGCGAGCCGGGCCACGTCCCGGTCGTCGCCGACGGCGATCGGCAGCGTCGGGCACACGTCGAACCCGTCCAGCGTCAGGCCCGCCTTCTCCCGGCCGGCCCGCAGGTGCTTGACGGTGGTCTCCTCCAGGTGCTCGGCGGAGGGGAAGATCAGCAGCGCGCCGTCGGCGATCTCGCCGGTCTGCTCCAGGTTCTTCGGGCCGATGGCCGCGATGTAGAGCGGGATGTGCTCGCGCTGCGGGTGCACGGTCAGCTTGATCGGCTTGCCGGGGCCGCCGGGCAGCGGCAGCGTCCAGTGCTCGCCCTCGTACGTCAGCCGCTCCCGGGTCATCGCCTTGCGGACGATCTCCACGTACTCGCGGGTGCGGGCCAGCGGCTTGTCGAACGGGACGCCGTACCAGCCCTCGGACACCTGCGGGCCGGAGACGCCGAGGCCGAGCCGGAACCGGCCGCCGGAGAGCGAGTCGAGCGTGGCCGCGGTCATCGCCGTCATCGCGGGCTGGCGGGCGGGGATCTGGAAGATGGCGGACCCGACGTCGATGCGCTCGGTCTGCGCGGCGACCCAGCTGAGCACGGTGGCCGCGTCGGAGCCGTAGGCCTCGGCGGCCCAGCACACCGCGTAGCCCAGCCGGTCGGCCTCCTGCGCCACGGCCAGGTTGTCGCCGTCCATTCCGGCACCCCAGTAACCGAGGTTGATCCCGAGCTGCATGCGCGATTCCCCTTACCCGTGAGTAACGTGCCTGTGGGGCAGACCATAGCGCGGGGACGGCGAGGGGCGGCAGAGCGGCGGCGGGTCCCGCGCCCGCCCCGGCTCCCTGCGGCACGCGGCCCGGACCTCTCCGGTCGTGGTTGTCCACAGGCCACCCGCCACACCGGTTCCGGCCAGTAATCTCGCCCGCATGGAGCAGAGGCATCTCGGCCGTACCGGCCTGCGCGTGTCCAGGATCGGACTCGGCACCCTCACCTGGGGGCGGGACACCGACGAGCACGACGCCGCCGACATGCTGAAGACGTTCTGGGAAGCCGGCGGCACCCTCGTCGACACCGCCGACGTGTACGGCGACGGGGAGGCGGAGTATCTGCTCGGACGGCTCATGGACGGGCTGGTGCCCCGGCGGGATCTGGTCGTCTCCACGAAGGCCGGCAGCGTGCCCGACCCGGACCGCCGCTTCGACGGCTCCCGCGGCCATCTGCTCGCCGCGCTCGACGCCTCCCTGACCCGCCTGGGCACGGAGTACGTCGACCTGTGGCACGTGCACGCCTACGACCCGAAGACCCCGCTGGAGGAGACCCTCCAGGCCCTCGACCTCGCGGTGAGCAGCGGCCGGGCCCGGTACGCGGGCGTCTCGAACTTCTGCGGCTGGCAGCTGGCCAAGGCGGCCACCTGGCAGCTCGCGGCACCCGGCGCCCGCACCCGGCTGGCCAGCACCCAGATGGAGTACTCGCTGCTCCAGCGCGGTGTGGAGCGCGAGGTGCTGCCGGCCGCGCTCGACCTCGGCGTGGGCCTGCTGCCGTCCTCCCCGCTGGGGCGGGGCGTGCTGACCGGCAAATACCGGCACACCACTCCCCCGGACTCGCGCGGCGCCTCCGAGCACCTCGCGCTGTTCGTCGAGCCGTATCTGGACGACACCGCGACGCGCATCGTGGACGCGGTGACGACGGCGGCCGACGGGCTGGCGGTGACCCCGCTCCAGGTGGCCCTGGCGTGGGTGCGGGACCGGCCCGGGGTGGCCGCGCCGATCGTCGGCGCGCGCACGGCGCAGCAGCTCACGGCGGCGCTGTCAGTGGAGACCCTTAGTCTTCCTGACGAGATCTGCCGGGCGCTGGACGATGTGTCGGCGCCCGTACACCGCTATCCCGATCACGACTGGAGCACGCTGTGAGCACGGAGCCGGAGACCACGGAGGAAGCCGGGCCGGGGACGCCGGACACCCGTGAGACACGGGAGGGGGACACCGGCGCGGGCACCGAGGGCACGCCGGCCGGGGGCACGGACATGGAGGGCGGTACGGCCGCGGAGGAGGGCCCGGAGGGGGCCGAGGGTGCCGAAGGAGGCGCCGACGCCCGTGCCGAAGGACGTGCCGAGGGGGGCGTCACTGCCGAGGAGGCGGATTCCGCCGACGGGGCAGGTGCCCCGGAGGGGGCCGGCGCCTCGGCCGGGGCCGGTGCTTCCGAGGAGGCCGGTGCTTCCGAGGGAGCCGAGGGCGCCGGCGCCGAGGGCGGTGCGGCCGGGCTGTCCGAGGGGGAGGCCGAGCTGGCCGCGCAGCGGATCGAGCGGGAGCGGATCGAGCGGCGCAAGGCCGGGAAGAAGGCCCCCATCGACAGCGGCGCCAAGCTCAGCGGCAAGGCGGCCGACCTGCTCGCGGCGGTCCGGGCGGTGGAGACCGGCGAGAAGCCGGTGACCGCGGTGTTCGCCGAACCGGCACCGGCCCCGCGCCGCCCCGCCCCGGAGCCGGGACGCCGCCCCCAGCCCGCCCCCGCCCCGGCCGCACCCGGCGTCCCCGCGCCGGAGACCGTCGACGCCGTGCGCCGGGTGCTGACCGAGGGCGGCGCGCCGGACACCCTGGCCCCGCAGGTGGCTGCGGTGCTCGGCGAGGGCGCCGGCACCGCGCTCCGGGAGGACCCCTGGCAGCTGCTCCGCGTCGGCGGGGTCCGGCCGGAGCAGGCCGACGGCTTCGCGCGGGCGCTGCTGGGTCCGGACTGCCGCCCGGACGACGAGCGGCGGGGCCGGGCGCTGACGGTCTGGCTGCTGGAGCAGGCGGCCGTGGCCGGACACACCGCCCTGGAGCTGCCCACGCTCACCGCGGCGCTCGGCCGGCAGGGGGTGCCGGACCCGGACGCGGCGGTGCAGGGCGCGCTCGCCGAGGGTGAGGCGCTGGCGTTCCAGGACACCCTGGAGGAGCCCGGCGCGCCCACGCCCCGGGAGACCGACGAGGAGCAGGAGCCGCCGGTCCGGGTCCTGGTCGGTCTGGAGCGGTACGCCCTGGCCGAGGAGAGCCTCGCCGACGGCCTGGCCCGGCTGGCGAACTCCGTGCCCGAGGAGGCCGGGCAGGCGTGGGAGGCGGTCACGGCCGGGCTGTCCGGCGGCGCCGCCGAGCTGGCCCGCGCGGTCGCCGGACACGGCCTGGTGCTGCACACCGGCGGCGAGGCGGCCCGCGCCGAACCGGCCGCGCTGCTCGCCGCCGCCCGCGCGGCGGGACTTCGGGCCTACGCCGCCTGCCACACCCCTGACGGCCGCCACCGCCTGACCGCGCACCTGGGCGAGGCCCCCGGGCGGCAGGGGGCGGGCACGGGCCGGCCGGGCGGAGACGGCGGGTGGCCGGGGGAAGATCCCGCACGGCAGGGCATGGACGCCGGACGGCCTGGCGAAGCCGCCACGGAGCAGGGCACGGAGCCGGCGCGGCACGGCGGCCACCCCACGGACACGGGCGCCCACCCGGCGCGGCACGCGGCGGACCCGGCAGGCCACGCGGCGGAATCGGCACGCCACGCGGCGGACCCGGCGCGGCGGGGCGAAGCCGACGGGCGGCCGGGCGAGGCCCCCGGGTGGTCGGGCGAGCACCCCGGGCGACCGGGCACGGAGCGTGCGCGACCCGGTGCGGACCCCGGGCGGCCGGCCGCCGGCCCCGGCGTACGAGGTGTGGTCACCGTGGCCGGTCTGCTGGGCGGTGCCGAGGGGCCCGGGCGGGATGCCGACGGGGCCTTGGAGCTGGATCTGCTGATCGTGCTGGACGCGCCGCAGCTCGACGTGGAGAGTGCCGCGATGCTGGTGGAGTCGCTGCCCGACGGGGCCCGGCTGGTGCTCAGCGGTGACCCGGGGGTGCTGTGGTCCGCCGGGCCGGGCCGGGTCTTCGCCGACCTGCTCGCGGCCCGCGTCTGCCCGCAGGCCGTCTCCCGCGTCCCGGACCCCGGCCCCCTCGGCGAGCTGGTCTCCGGCATCGGCGCCGGCGAGCTGAACCAGGTCGCGGCCCCCGGCAAGGAGATCGTCATCGTGCCGGTGCGGGACGCGGGCGAGGCCGTGCACCGGACGGTGCAGCTGGTGGCGGACTCGGTGCCGCGGGCGCTCGGCGTCCCGGCCGACCAGACCGTGGTGATCACCCCGGGCCACGGCGGGGCCGCGGGCACCCGCGCGCTGAACTCCGCCCTGAAGGAGCGCCTGAACCCCGGCCCCGGCCGGTTCGGCGGCTTCGACCCCGGCGACCGGATCGTCTACTCCCCCGCGCCGGGGCGCACCGTGCCGGGCGTGGTGGTGAAGGCCGACGCGGAGGGGCTGCACCTGTCGTGCGCCGGCGCCCCCGTCGTCGTACCGCGTGAGCGGGTGGAGGGCGTCGTGCGGCACGGCTGGGCGCTGACCGCGCACCAGGCGGTGGGCGCCCGCTGGCCCGCGGCGGTCGTGGTGCTGCCCGGCGACGCCGCCCAGGCGCTCAGCCGCCCGTGGGTGTACACGGCCTTCGGCCGGGCGGACCGGCACCTGTCCGTGGTCCACGGCGTGGAGCAGGCCCTGCCGAGGGCGGTCGCGGAGGTCCCGGCCAAGCCCCGCACCACGCGTCTGGCGACCCTGCTGCGCCCACAGGTCCCGGCGAGCTGACCTGGCCGTCCACCCCCGCCGCCGCGGGGTGCGGACGGTGGTGCCGTGACGGGCCCGGCCCGCACGGCACCGCCGGGCCTGTTTCACTTGTCGGCGTCGAGCGGCTCCAGCTCCTCTTCGTCGTCCTCGACGAAGTCCAGCTCGTCCTCGTCCTCGTCGTCGGCGGCCGCGTCGTCGTCGAAGACCGCGCTCACGTCGAAGCGGCACACCACCGCCTGCGGATCGATGTGCTCGAAGGGCGCCGCGAGCCACTCCCCTGCCTCGGGCGGTTCCTCCGCCGCCGTGACCCAGAGCGTGGAGTCACCCTCCTCCAGGCCGAATTCCTTGTGCCGGGAGGCGATCTCGTCCGGCTCGAACTCGCCGAACAGGATCCCCAGCGCGCCGGGAACGGACCCGGCGGCCTCGTCGTCCCCGCCTTCGTCGTACTCCGCCGCCTCGACCCGCTGGGCCTGCGCCAGCAGCCGCTGGGGTTCCGCGACGGTGTAGTCGCGGCGGATCAGCACACTGATCGCATGGGGCTCCTCGGGCCCGGCGTACGGCGGCAGTGCGTCCTCCGCGCCGGGGATCTCGAAGGGTGTGACCTCGTCGAATCGGTCGTAGAGCAGCTCGTCGTACGCCTCGGCGGCTGCGGCCAGCTGGTTGAACGCCTCGGAGACGGCCGGGTCGTCCTCCCCCGACCTGCGTTCGATCGCAGCGAGATGACGGTCGAGCGCGGTCTTGACCGCCTCGGCGGCGGCGCGTACCTCGGCAGCGGTGGGCTGCGCAGCATCAGACATAGTGCAGACGCTATCCGTACCAGGCACCAGCCCGCACAATAGATGCGATGCCGGAATACGAATTTGTCGACGTGTACGTGCCGCGCGGGGTCTCCCGCAAGGAGGCGACACGTCTGCTGACGGATCATGCCGAGTACGGACACTGGGAGTTGGACCGACTGAGTCTGTTGCGCGACGGCAGTCGCAGGGTGCGGCTGCGCCGGCGGATCATCCGCCAGGTGCGAGCCACATGGTGAGCCCGGGGATGTGATCGAGCACGAACGGAGCGGGCCCCGCCGGCATGGCAGGGCCCGCTCCGTTTTCCGCTCACGGCCGTGCGCTCAGCGCCGTGCCGTCACCGTGCGGTGCGGGCCCTGCGGTACAGGACCGTGCCCGCCAGCAGCGCGCCCGCGCCGACCGGGATCGCGATGCCGAGCGGCACGTCACCGCCCGTGTGCGCGAGTTGGCCCTCGGCCACCGGCTGTGCGGAGCGGCTCGCGTGGGCCGTGACCCGGGACCCGCCGTGGGGGGCCGGGGTGTGCTCGCGGGGCGGGGTGCCCGTGCCGGGGTGTCCGGGCTTTCCGGGCTCGGCCGGGCGGCCCGGCTCGCCGGGGGTGCCCGGCTTCCCCGGGAGGGCGGGACGGCCCGGCTCTCCCGGCTTCCCGGGCTGGCCCGGCTTTCCCGGCTGTCCGGGGCGGCCCGGCTCTCCCGGTCCTCCCGGCCTGCCGGGCGGGGTGCCGTACCCCCCGTCGTCGGCGCAGTCGTTGCCCACCGCGGCGTTGCCCACCCCGATGACGTCGACGCTGTTGCCGCACACGTTCACCGGGGCGTCGACCGGCACCTGGACGGTGTTGCCGGAGCCGACGCCCGGCGAGCCGCCGGTACGGCCGTGCGCGTGCGAGCCGCCGGGCCGGCCCGCCGGGGTGCCGGCGTGGTGGCCGCAAGTGTTGCCCACCGACGGGTTGAGCAGTCCGACGACGTTCACGGTGTTGCCACAGATGTTCACCGGAGCGTGCACCGGCGCCTGCACCGTGTTGCCGGACAGTACGCCCGGTGAGCCCCCGGCGGTGCCCGTCGCGCCCGAGTCGGCGTGTGCGTAGCCGCTCGCGGCGGCGATCACGCCGGTCGCGGCGGCCATGGTCATCAGGCCCTTGCGCGTGCCCTGTCGCATGCTGGATTCCCCCTGCCTTCCGTGCTTTCATTCTTGGAAGCCGGTCGGCCCCGGAGCGCGTGACGTGCGCTCCGGGGCCGACGGCTCGTGAAGGGCGCCCTCAGGGAGCCGACGTCACTTGTTGACGCAGGCGTTGCCGAAGGCGGGGTTCAGCACGCCGATCACGTCGATCGTGTTGCCGCACACGTTCACCGGGACGTGGATGGGCGCCTGGATGACGTTGCCGGACACGACACCCGGGGAGCCCACGGCGGCACCCTGGGCGCCGGAGTCGGCGGCGGCGAGGCCCGCACCCGCGAGGACCAGACCACCCGTGGC
This sequence comes from Streptomyces sp. NPDC029296, assembly GCF_055569255.1. Classification (NCBI taxonomy): domain Bacteria; kingdom Bacillati; phylum Actinomycetota; class Actinomycetes; order Kitasatosporales; family Streptomycetaceae; genus Streptomyces; species Streptomyces sp. NPDC029296. Next base: position 107,416 of record NZ_JBVHXT010000029.1, on the reverse strand, counting down.
AGCCGCAGCGGCGACGACCTTCTTCAACATTGTTCCTCCTAGTTGACAATGCGACCCCAAGGCGCGGGATCACATCAGATGCAACGAGGAGGAACCAATGAAGCTACGAACTGATCGTCGCATTCACCCGTCTCAGCGCGTCTCGTACGACTGCCCGAATGTCGGACCGCGCGCCCCGGTCCTCAGGACGCGTCGATGAACCGGTCGAGCACCCGCACCCCGAACCGGAGCCCGTCGACCGGCACCCGCTCGTCCACGCCGTGGAACATGCCGGCGAAGTCCAGCTCCGGCGGCAGCTTCAGCGGGGCGAAGCCGAAGCCCCGGATGCCGAGGTCGTCGAAGGACTTGGCGTCGGTGCCGCCGGAGAGCATGTACGGGATCGCCTTGGCGGTCGGGTCCTCGGCGAGCAGCGCGGCCTGCATGGCCTCCACCAGGGGGCCGTCGAAGCCGGTCTCCAGCGCCTTGTCGGAGTGCACGTCCTCGCGGCGGACGTGCGGGCCGAGCAGCCGGTCCAGGTCGGCGAGGAACTCCTCCTCGTGACCGGGCAGGAACCGTCCGTCGATGTGCGCGGTGGCCTCGCCCGGGATGACGTTGACCTTGTAGCCGGCGTTCAGCTGGGTGGGGTTGGCGGTGTTGCTCAGGGTCGCGCCGATCAGCTTGGCGATGCCGCCGAGCTTGGCGATGGTGGCCTGCATGTCCTCCGGGTCCAGCTCGGTGCCGAGCGCGTCGCCCAGTTCGTCGAGGAAGGCCCGGGTGGTCTTGGTCACCCGCACCGGGAACGTGTGCCGGCCGACCCGGGCGACCGCCTCGGACAGCTCGGTGATGGCGTTGTCACGGTGGATCATCGACCCGTGCCCGGCGGTGCCGGCCACGGTCAGCTTCATCCAGTGCATGCCCTTCTCGGCCGTCTGGATCAGATACAGCCGCCGCTGGTCGTCGATGGTGAAGGAGAAGCCGCCGACCTCGCTGATGGCCTCGGTGACGCCCTCGAACAGCTCGGGGTGGTGGTCGACCAGGTAGCGGGCGCCGTACGTGCCGCCGGCCTCCTCGTCGGCGAGGAAGGCGACCACGATGTCCCGCGGGGGCCGGCGTCCGCCGCGCAGCCGGTCGCGGACGACCGCGAGGGTCATGGCGTCCATGTCCTTCATGTCGACGGCGCCGCGGCCCCACACGCATCCGTCCGCGACCTCCCCGGCGAACGGGTCGTGGGTCCAGTCGACCGCGTTGGCCGGAACGACGTCCAGGTGGCCGTGGATGAGCAGCGCGGGCCGGGACGGGTCCTCGCCCTCGATCCGGGCCACCGTGGAGGCGCGGCCGGGGTGCGACTCGTAGATCTTCGGTTCCAGTCCGACCTCGGCGAGCTTCTCGGCGACCCACTCGGCGGCCTTGCGCTCGCCGGGGCCGGAGTGGTCGCCGTAGTTGCTGGTGTCGAACCGGATCAGCTCGCGGCAGAGGTCCACGACCTCGTCCTCGCCGGTGACGGTCCTGGCCGTGCCCGTCTCGCTCACGATGCTTCCTCCCGCTGTCACTGCTGGTGGTCCTCCTCATCCTCTCTCCGCCCGGCCCCGGGCCCAAGACCGGACCCGGCCTGTGACACGCCGTTCACGTGCGGCCGCCGCCGGGACGGGGGGTGATCGGACACCCCCGAAAGCCTGGTAATGTTTCCTTCGTCGCCGCGAGGGAAACCCCGCCCAAAGGGAAGATCTCGCACGACAGACACCTTGTCCGGGTGGCGGAATGGCAGACGCGCTAGCTTGAGGTGCTAGTGCCCTTTATCGGGCGTGGGGGTTCAAGTCCCCCCTCGGACACCAGCAAGGCCCCTGCTCTGCAGGGGCCTTTCGCGTGCCTCCGGGCGAGGGACGGCACGGCGGCGGCCTACACGTGCGCGGGTGCCATGTGGTCGGTGAACCACGCGCACGCCAGCTCGGTGACCCGCTCCAGGGTGCCGGGCTCCTCGAAGAGGTGGGTGGCGCGCGGGACGACCGCCAGCCGGTTCTCGCAGCGCAGCCGGGCCTGCGCGTCCCGGTTGAGGTCGAGGACCATCGGGTCGGCGCCGCCGACGACGAGCAGGGTGGGGGCCGTCACCTCGGGCAGCCGGGCCCCGGCGAGGTCGGGCCGGCCGCCGCGGGAGACGACGGCGGCGGGCCGCGCGACGGGGTCGGCGGCGGCCCACAGGGCGGCCGCGGCGCCGGTGCTGGCGCCGAAGTAGCCGAGGGCGAGCCCCTCGACGTCGGGTTCCTCGCGCAGCCAGACGGTGGCGGCCAGCAGCCTGGCGGCCAGCAGTCCGATGTCGAAGACGTTGCCGCGGTCGCCCTCCTCCGCGTCGGTGAGCAGGTCGAACAGCAGGGTGCCGAGCCCGGCGCGGTGCAGTCCCTGGGCGACGAAGCGGTTGCGCGGGCTGTGCCGGCCGCTGCCGCTGCCGTGGGCGAAGAGCACGACGCCGGTGGCGCCGTCGGGCACGGTGAGCCGGCCGCCGAGCCGGACGGCACCGGCGGCCACCGTGACCTCCCGGGTGCCGGACGCGGCGCCCGCGGCGTGCCGGTGGCGTTCGGCGGCCCGCCGCAGACAGGCGGTGACCTCCTCGTCCCGCACCTGGGTGAAGTCGGCGTAGAACTGGCCGACGGCGGCGAAGTCCCAGGGGGTGTCCAGGGACACCAGCTCGTCGGCGTCCTCGCCCAGGCGGCGGGCGAAGTCGCGGGGGGCGACCGGGACGGCGAGCACGATGCGGGCCGCGCCCCGGGCGCGGGCGATGCGGCAGGCGGCCCGGGCGGTGGAGCCGGTGGCGACGCCGTCGTCCACCACCACGGCGGTCCGGCCGGCGACGGGGGCCGGGGGTGCCGCGCCCCGGTAGCGCGCGCTGCGCTCGGCGAGGACCCGGCGCTCGCGTTCCTCGACCGCCGCGAGATCGTCCGGTCCCACGCCGGTGCCGCGCAGCACCTCCTGGTTGATCACGCGGACGCCGTCCTCGCCGATCGCGCCCATGCCCAGCTCGGGCTGGTAGGGGACGCCGAGTTTGCGCACCAGGAGGACGTCCAGCGGCGCGTCGAGCGCCTCGGCGACCGCCGCGGCGACCGGCACCCCGCCGCGGGGCAGTCCGAGCACCACCACGTCCTGGCCCCTGAGGTACTCCAGGCGCTCACCCAGCCGCCGTCCGGCCTGCAGACGGTTCGCGAAACGCACGGCGGCACTCCTTCACTCGCGGGACAGCCAGAGCGGGACCGGGCCGTCCGTGCCCGCCGCTCCGGTGGCCTTCATGTCGCCGTCGGCGGCGCGCAGCAGCAGGCGGCCCATGGCGATGAGGGCGCGCCCGGCGGCGAGTTCGTCGCCGATCTCGGGCATCGCCCGGTCGTAGGGGTTGCGGCGGGCCTCGGCGTGGCTCTCCAGCACGTTGTCCCCGGTGTCCAGGACGATCCGGGCCGTGGTGTCCGGATCGTGCTCGGACAGGTACAGGTTCAGCCGCCACTCCTTGACGGCGGGAGGCCGGCTGCTCAACGGTCCGGTCATCCTCGACCTCTCCTCCCTGTGCCGGTGTGCGGTCCAGCTCTTCCACTGTGCACCCGGCCCGTGCCGGGCGCCTCCGCTGCCGGCGGGCACAATGGGCGCATGACCTCGCGCGACTGCCCCTGCGGACTCCCCGGGACCTACGACGCCTGCTGCGGGCGCTTCCACGCGGGGCGGGCCGCCGCGCCGACCGCGGAGCTGCTGATGCGCTCGCGGTACAGCGCGTTCGTGACGGGGGACGCGGGGTATCTGCTGCGCACCTGGCACCCGCGGACCCGGCCGGGGCGGCTGGACCTGGATCCGCGGACGCGGTGGACGGGGCTGGAGATCCTGGACACGGCCGACGGGTCGGCGTTCCACACCACGGGCACGGTGGAGTTCCGCGCCTCCTACCGGGGCGGCACGCTGCGCGAGCGGAGCCGGTTCGAGCGGGTGGACGGGGCGTGGGTGTACGTGGACGGGGAGTTCCCGGAGGACTGACCGGCCCCGCGGCGCCCCGCCGCCGCTCAGCGGGCCACCGCCGCTCAGGGGACCAGGACGTCCAGTTCCTGGAGGGCGCCCGCGGTGATCTCGCGGGTCAGTTCCTCGGCGCGGGCGGCGTCCCGGGCGCGGACGGCCTCGGCGAGCCGCACGTGCAGGGTGACGGCGGCCGGGTCGGGGTCCTCGAACATGACCTCGTGCCGGGTGCGGCCGCTCAGCACCTCCGCGACGACGTCGCCGAGGCGGGCGAACATCTCGTTGCCGGAGGCGTTGAGGATGACCCGGTGGAAGGCCACGTCGTGGAACAGGTACTCCTGGAGCCGGTGGCCGCGTGAGTGGGCGACCATGCCGAGCGCGCACTCGGTGAGTTCGGCGCACTGCTCGGCCGTGGCGTGCTGGGCGGCCAGGCCCGCCGCCACGGGCTCGACGGCGGAGCGCAGCACGGTGAGCGAGCGCAGCTGGTGCGGGCGGTCGGCGCCGGCCAGGCGCCAGCGGATGACCTGCGGGTCGTAGACGTTCCACTCGGCCTTGGGGCGGACCGTGACGCCCACCCGGCGGCGGGACTCGACCAGGTGCATGGACTCCAGCACGCGGACCGCCTCGCGCATCACGGAGCGGGACACCTCGAAGTGCTGGGCCAGTTCGTCGGTCCGCAGGACGCTGCCCGGCGGGTACTCGCCGGACGTGATCGCGGGGCCGAGGGTGTCCAGTACATGGCCGTGCAGCCCCCGGCCCCGTGTGCTCATGCACTCAGCGTACGACTTGGATCACAGAGATAAAAAGTCAGACTTATACGTCACAGTCTCTTGAATTCGTCGTACCTAATGGGTTTCAGTGTGGCGACGCCGCAGTGGCGTCGGATGTCGAGGAAGACAGCGAGGCAGTGATGCGAACCCCCCAGGTCGTCGTCGTGATGGGCGTCGCGGGGACGGGCAAGACCACGATCGGTCCCTTGCTCGCCGCGCGGCTGGGCGTCCCGTACGCCGAGGGCGACGACTTCCACCCGCAGGCCAACATCGACAAGATGTCGGCCGGGATCCCGCTCGACGACGCCGACCGGTGGCCGTGGCTGGACGCCATTGGGCACTGGGCGCACGGCAGGGCCGGTCTGGGCGGGGTGGTCAGCAGCTCCGCGCTGAAGCGCTCGTACCGCGACCGGCTGCGGTCCGTGGCACCCGGGATCGTGTTCCTGCACCTGACGGGCGACCGGCGGCTGATCGAGGAACGCATGTCCCGGCGGCAGGGCCACTTCATGCCGACCGCGCTGCTGGACTCCCAGTTCGCCACCCTCCAGCCGCTCCAGGCGGACGAGGCGGGAGTCGCCGTGGACGTGAGCGGCGGCCCCGAGGAGATCACCGAGCGCGCCGTGCGCGCCCTCGCGACGCTTCCCGACCCCGCGGGCAGCTCCAAGTAGCACCCCAGAAACCCCCGTAACCGCAAGGAAACCCCCGTGACCAGACTCAGCGTCGAGATGCTGGCAGCGGACGCACCTCCGCCGATCACCTCCGCCGGACACGCACAGCTCGGCATCGCCGTCCTGGTGGGCATCGCCCTCATCGTCCTGCTCATCACCAAGTTCAAGCTCCATGCCTTCCTGGCGCTGACCATCGGGTCGCTGGCGCTCGGGGCAGTCGCCGGGGCACCGCTCGACAAGGCCATCACCAGCTTCACCAGCGGGCTCGGCTCCACGGTGGCCGGCGTGGGCGTCCTGATCGCGCTCGGGGCGATCCTGGGCAAGCTGCTCGCCGACTCCGGCGGCGCGGACCAGATCGTCGACACGATCCTGGCCAGGGCCGGCGGGCGGGCCATGCCGTGGGCGATGGTGCTGATCGCCTCCGTGGTCGGCCTGCCGCTGTTCTTCGAGGTCGGCATCGTGCTGCTGATCCCGGTCGTGCTGATGGTCGCCAAGCGCGGCAACTACTCCCTGATGCGCATCGGCATCCCGGCGCTGGCCGGTCTGTCCGTGATGCACGGCCTGATCCCGCCGCACCCCGGCCCGCTGGTCGCCATCGACGCGGTGAAGGCCAACCTGGGCGTGACCCTGGCGCTCGGCATCGTGGTCGCCGTCCCGACCGTGATCATCGCCGGTCCGCTGTTCTCCAGGGTCGCGGCCCGCTGGGTGGACGTGCCCGCCCCCGACCGGATGCTGCCGCAGCGCGCCTCGGAGCAGGTGGAGCGCCGTCCGGGCTTCGGTCCGACGCTCGCCACCATGCTGCTGCCGGTGGTGCTGATGCTGGCCAAGGCGCTGGTGGACATCGTCGTCGACGACCCCGCGGACCACACCCAGCGCGTCTTCGACGTCATCGGCTCCCCGCTGATCGCGCTGCTCGCCGCCGTGATCGTCGGCTTCTTCACGCTGGGCCGGCCCGCCGGGTTCACCCGGGACCGGCTCCAGCAGACGGTCGAGAAGGGCCTGATGCCCATCGCCGGCATCCTGCTGATCGTCGGCGCGGGCGGCGGCTTCAAGCAGACGCTGATCGACTCCGGCGTGGGCCGGATGATCCTGGACATCTCCGAGGACTGGTCGATCCCGGCGCTGCTGCTGGCCTGGCTGATCGCGGTGGCGATCCGGCTGGCGACCGGCTCGGCGACGGTGGCGACGGTCTCGGCGGCCGGCCTGGTGGCGCCGCTCGCGGCCGACATGTCGACCGCCCACACGGCCCTGCTGGTCCTCGCCATCGGTGCGGGCTCGCTGTTCTTCAGCCATGTCAACGACGCCGGCTTCTGGCTGGTGAAGGAGTACTTCGGGCTGAACGTCGGGCAGACCGTCAAGACCTGGTCGCTGATGGAGACGATCATCTCGGTGGTCGCGGGCGGCCTGGTGCTGCTGCTGTCCCTGATCGTCTAGGGACACGCCGCTCACCCGGCGACACGTCGATCGCCGAGGGACGCGCCGGCCGTGGTGTCCACGGCCGGCGCCCGTCGGCCGGGAGCGCCACGGCGGGCCGGCTCATCGCCCGGGGGAACCCCTCGGCCGATGGGCCGGCCCTTTGTCGTTCGCGTCGTCCCCGCCCGCGCCGTCCGCCCCGTCACCCGCCCCGTCACCGGTGCCCGAACGCGCGGGCGCGGGCCGTGCGGAAGGCCGTCAGCGGGTCCCGGTGGGCGTAGGCCCAGGGGGCCGGGGTGGCGTGGTCGCCGATGCGCTGGAACAGGGCCGCCGCCTCGGCCGGGCGGCCGGCGCAGGACAGGGCGAACGCCAGGTGGTTGAGGTCGACGAGGCGGCGCGGGTGTTCGTCGTGCTCCCACTCCAGCCACCAGTCGAAGGAGGCGCACAGCACGCGCCGGGCCCTCGGGCCGCACCAGTGCCGGGAGGCGGCCGGGTCGGCGGGGGCCAGGCCGGCGGCGGTGAGGACCCGGTACCGCTCGGCGTAGGCGATCACCGGCAGGACGGCCAGCGGGGAGTCCGCGGGGGCCTCGGCGGCGGCCCGTTCGGCGGCGTCGTACACCTCGTGGGCCTCGGCGCGGGCGTCGCACCCGGGCCGTTCGGCGAGGCAGGCGATCAGCAGGTGGTGGGCGTGGTGGTGCTCGGGGTGGCGGCGGCGCAGCTCGGTGAACGCGCCGAGCAGGGCGCCCTCCGGGCCGAAGGCGCGGGCGAGCAGGAGCAGCCCGAGCCAGGGGGTGGGGTCGGCGGGGGCGAGCGCGGCGGCCTCGGCGCAGGAGTCGCGGGCCCGGCCGGGGTCCTCCTCGCCGCGCACGGCCCGGTGGACCAGGGCCAGGGCCGCCAGGGTGGCGGCGTCGGCGCAGCCGGGCTCGGCGGCCAGCCAGTCGTCCGCCCAGGCGGTGGCCCGGGGGTCGCGGGCGAGGGTGGTGAGGCGGTGGCCGCGGCGGTCCCAGTCGTCGCCGGTGTGCGCCAGCAGGGAGCGGGCGGCCTGCCGCCGGCCCTGGGCCAACGCCGCCCGCGCCGTGCGCAGGTCGGCGTCGTCGAGGGCGGCGTCGAAGGCATCGCGGACGCCGGGGGCACTGTCGCCGGACGGGTCCGGTGCGGCCCGGCGCGCGCCGAGCAGAGGCGGGGAAGGGGGCACCGCGGGCTTCCTGTTTCTCGGGCTGCCATCGACCGATCACGCACAGCAAACCCCCCGCCAAGGGTCGCGTCAAGCGGGACGAGGCTGGTAGCACCTTCAACTTCCCCGTCCGGCAGGGCACTTGGATCCTCCCGGCGCAGGTGGGCCCCGTCACGGGTGTGAACGCGGAGAATTTCCTGTGGCGTATGCCATGCCCGTGTGCCCCGCCGTACCGGGCCGTACGCCCCGCGATCCGCGGCGCGGATGTGGCGTGCGCCATGGCGCCGCGCGCCCGGGTCGCGGACGATGGCGTGCGACTGCCCGATTCCGGGTACTTCCGGGGCATTGCTGTCCCCGTGGCGCTACAGTCGGCCACTACCCGCCCGTGGTCCGGCCGGATGATCGAGGTACACAGCGTGTCCGTTCTGGTTCTGCTCCTCGCCGTGAGCGCGGCCTGCTGCCTGGGCTTCGGGTTCGTGCTCCAGCAGAACGCGGCGCAGCGGGCGCCGCTCGGCGACTTCCTCTCCTTCCGGCTGCTGCTCGACCTGATGCGGATACCGCGCTGGCTGGGCGGCCTGGCGCTGATGGTGGCCGGCATGGTGCTGGGTGCCGTCGCCCTCGGCAAGGGCGAGATCTCGCTGGTGGAGCCGCTGCTCGCGACCAATCTGCTGTTCGCCCTCGCCCTCTCCCGGCACCAGAGCGGACAGCCGCTCGGCCGCCAGGGCTGGGCCGGGCTGCTGCTGCTCGCGGGCGGGGTCAGCGCGTTCATCATGGCGGGCGAGCCGCGGGCCGGCACGGCCGTCACCGATCCGCTGCGGCACTGGCTGATCATCGGCTTGGTGGTGGGCGCGGCCCTGCTCCTGACGGCGTACGCCAAACGCTCCCGGCTGAGCGGCGGCCCGGTGCTGCTGGCGCTGGCGGCCGGGCTGCTGTACGGCGTCCAGGACGCGCTCACCCGGGTGAGCGGCACCCGCTTCTCCGACGGCGGCCTGACCGGGCTGCTCACCGGCTGGCAGCCGTACGGCGTGGTGGCCTGCGGGGTCACCGGGCTGGTGCTGGTGCAGAGCGCGTTCGAGACGGCCCCGCTGCGCATGTCGCTGCCCGCGCTCACCGCGGCCGAGCCGCTGGCCGGGATCCTGTGCGGGGTGGGCTTCCTCGGGGACCGGCTGCGCACCGACACCGGGGCGCTGGCCTGGGAGGCGGCCGGACTCGCGGCCGTGGTGGGGGGCATCGTGCTGCTCGGGCTGCACCCGGCGATGCCCTGCGGCACGGGCGAGGCGGAGCCGGAGACCCCGGACCTCCAGCGCCGCTGACCCGGCCCCCGCCCGCACCCGTGCCCGGCACGGGCCCTGCTTGGATGGCGGGCATGAATCCTGCTGACGAGATCCTCGACATCGTCGACGAGCACGACCGGGTCGTCGACCGGCGCCCGCGCGGCGAGGCGTACGCCCGCGGGCTGCGCCACCGCTGTGTGTTCGTCCAGGCCCGGGACGCGGCCGGCCGGCTCTTCGTGCACCGGCGCACGGCGACCAAGCTGGTGTTCCCGTCCCTGTACGACATGTTCGTCGGCGGAGTCGTCGGCGCGGGCGAGTCCTACGACGCGGCGGCGCTGCGCGAGGCCGAGGAGGAGCTGGGCGTCGGCGGGCTGCCGCGGCCGTCGTATCTGTTCAAGTTCCTCTACGACGACGGCGCCGGGAACAGCTGGTGGTCGGCGGTGTACGAGGTGCGCTGCGACCTGCCCGTGCGCCCGCAGGCGGAGGAGGTGCAGTGGCACGCCTTCCTGCCCGAGGAGGAGGTCGAGCGGCGGCTCGGCACCTGGGAGTGGGTGCCGGACGGGCTGGCGGCGTACGAGCGGCTGCGGGCGTTCCGGGCGACCGGGTGACCGCCCGGTAAGGTCGGCCGGGTGAGCGGATTCGTGCGGAACATCCGGCTGTGGTTCGCGCCGGAACGGGTGCGGGAGGAGGGCGGCACGCCCGACTACCGGTTCTCGCTGGCCAACGAGCGGACCTTCCTCGCCTGGCTGCGCACCGCGCTGGCGCTGATCGGCGGCGGATTCGCGGTGGACCAGTTCCTGCCCGACCTGCGCTGGGCCTGGCGGGCCGGGCTGGCCCTCGCGCTGCTCGCCGCCGGGGTGCTGTGCTCCCTGCGGGCGGTGAACCACTGGGTGCGCTGCGAGCGGGCGATGCGGCGCGGCGAGGACCTGCCCGCCTCCCGGTTCCCGGTGCTGCTGAGCCTGGTCGTCGCGGCGGTGGCCGTGGCGATGGTCGTGGTGGTGCTGGTGGGGTGGGAGGGGTGACGGCCGGCCCGGAGGCGGCGGTCCGGGACCCCGGGCTCCAGCCCGAGCGCACCCGGCTGGCCTGGCGGCGTACGACGCTGTCGTCGGCCGTGGCCACCGTGCTGGCCGTGAAGACCGCGCTGCACGCGGGGCCGTCGGCGGCCGGGGTCCTCGCGTGCGCGGCGTGCTGCGCGCTGTGGCTGGGTTTCCTCGGGGTGGCCCACGCCCGCCTGCGCGCCCTGTCCACGACGCCCCGCCCGCCCGCGCTGGCCCCCCGGCAGGCGACGGCAGCGGTCCTGTGCGCGGTCGCGCTGGCGGTGTGCGCGGCGGTGCTGGTGGTGTAGGCAGGCGGCGCGCTCCGGCGCCCGGCCGCCGTACGGCGTCCTACGGTTCGCCCCGCTCCCGCTCCACCGTGACCACGATCTTGCCGCGGGTGTGGCCCTCCTGGTTCAGCCGGTGGGCGTCCGCCGTGCGCTCCAGGGGGAACGTCTCCTGGACGTTGACGGACAGGACGCCCTGGTCCGCCCACTCCGACAGGCACGCGAGGTCCTCGGGGTCCGGGCGGACGAAGACGTACCGGCCGCCGTACTCCCGCACCTCCTGGTCGGCGATCGAGGCCAGCCGGCCCTCCGGGGCGAGCAGGTTGGCCGAGACCTTCAGGGTGTCGCCGCCGACGGTGTCGAAGACCGCGTCCACCCCCTCGGGGGCGAGCCCGCGCACCCGTTCCGCCAGGCCCTCGCCGTAGGTCACGGGCTCGCCGCCCAGGGAGCGGACGTAGTCGTGGTTGGCCTCCCCGGCCGTGCCGAGGACCCGGGCGCCGAGGTGGGCGGCGATCTGGACGGCGAGCGAGCCGACTCCGCCGGCCGCCGCGTGCACCAGGACGGTCTCGCCCCGCTTGACCTCCAGGGCCTTGACCAGCACCTGGTAGGCGGTGAGGCCGGCCAGCGGGAGTCCGGCGGCCTCCTCGAAGGACAGCGTGCGCGGCTTGCGGGCCAGGGTGCGCACGGGTGCGGCCACGTACTCGGCGCAGGTGCCCCGGGAGAGGAAGTCCTCGCGGACGTAGCCGATGACCTCGTCGCCGGGCGAGAACTCGGTGACGGAGGGGCCGGGCCGGACGACGACCCCGCTGACGTCCCAGCCGGGGACCACCGGGAAGACGGCGTCCAGCACCGGGTCCAGATAGCCCTCGCGGCACTTCCAGTCGACCGGGTTGACGGCCGCCGCGCGCACCTCGACCAGCACCTGGTCGGGACCCACCGTGGGATCGCGCAGCTCGCCGTACTCCAGCACCTCGGGTCCGCCGTAGCGGCGGTAGCTGATGCCCTTCATGCCCTCGACCCTCCGGGGTACTCGTGTGCCGCGCAACCGGGGTGATCCGCGCGCGGCCCGTCGTCCCCACCCCGTACCCCCGGAGGTGGGCGCCATGACCGCCCTCCACCGGGAACACAGCGCCCACGGGGGCGACCGGGACGACCGCCGGCCCGGACCGCGCGGGCCCGCGGCTTCCCGGGCGGGTGGCGCGGGAAGCCGCGGGCTTATCGTGGGCCGTGTCACGTTCGGCGCGATCTTCCCTTCCACACTGGACGGCATACCGACCGGTCGGCATCATGAGTCTGGTCCTGTGCACCCGTCCCTAGGAGTGATGTATGAGCGCCGACCACCCGCCCGGGCTGGACCTGGACCGGCTGCGCGACCTGCTCGACCGCGAGCGCCCCGGTCTGGTGCACGGCCCGCTGACCGGACGGCTGATCGAGGGCGGACGGTCGAACCTCACCTACGCGCTCTGCGACACCCGCTCCCGGTGGGTCGTCCGCCGCCCCCCGCTCGGCCATGTGCTGGCCACCGCGCACGACATGAGACGCGAACACCGGGTCATCAGCGCCCTGCACCCCACCCGGGTGCCGGTGCCGCGCCCGGTGCTGCTGTGCGAGGACGAGGAGGTGCTCGGGGCCCCCTTCTACGTGATGGAGTTCGTCCAGGGCACCCCGTACCGCACCGCCGGCCAGCTCGCCCCGCTCGGCCCGGAGCGCACCCGCGACGCGGTGCTGTCCCTGGTGGACACGCTGGTCGAGCTGCACGCCGTGGACCCGGCCGAAGTGGGCCTCGCGGACTTCGGCCGCCCGGAGGGCTTCCTGGACCGGCAGCTGCGCCGCTGGGGCAAGCAGCTGGACGCCTCCCGCAACCGTGACCTCGCGGGCATCGACGAGCTGCACGCGGCGCTCGGCCGCGCCCTGCCCGCCTCCCCCGCCCCGGCCGTCGTGCACGGCGACTACCGCCTGGACAACGTACTGATCGGCGACGACGACCGGATCAAGGCGATCCTCGACTGGGAGATGTCCACCCTCGGCGACCCGCTGACCGACCTCGGCCTGCTGGTGATGTACAGCCGGCCGCTGGACATGCCCGACTCCCCCGTTTCCACGACCGCCGGGGCGCCCGGGCACCCCTCGCCCCGGGAGCTGGTCGAGCGGTACGCCGAGCGCTCGGGACGGGACGTGTCGGCCGTCTCCTGGTACGAGGCGTTCGCCTGGTTCAAGCTCGCCGTGATCCTGGAGGGCATCCACTACCGCTACACGCTCGGCCAGACGGTCGGCCGTGGCTTCGACCGCATCGGCGACCTCGTTCCCGTCTTCATCCACCACGGACTGACCACCCTTCAGGAAGGCTGACCTCCATGGACTTCGCGTTCGACGCGCGTACGGAAGAGCTGCGCGCCCGGCTGCTCGCCTTCATGGACGAGCACGTCCACCCGGCCGAGGCGGTCGCCGAGGAGCAGCGGGCCGCGCTCGCCTCGCCGTGGGACACCCCGGCCGTGGTGGAGGAGCTGAAGGCCGAGGCACGCCGGCAGGGCCTGTGGAACCTCTTCCTCCCGGACGCCGAGCACGGCGCCGGGCTGACCAACCTCCAGTACGCCCCGCTCGCCGAGATCACCGGCCGCTCCCCGCACCTCGCGCCCACCGCGACCAACTGCGCGGCGCCGGACACCGGGAACATGGAGGTGCTGGCGCAGTTCGGCACCGAGGAGCAGAAGAAGCGGTGGCTGCGGCCGCTGCTGGACGGGGAGATCCGCTCCGCGTTCGCGATGACCGAGCCGGAGGTGGCCTCCTCCGACGCCACGAACATCACCACGCACATCGAGCGGGACGGCGACGAGTACGTCGTCACCGGCCGCAAGTGGTACATCTCCGGCGCGATGAACCCGGACTGCGCGATCTTCATCGTGATGGGCAAGACGGACCCGGACGGCGCCGACATCCGCCGCCAGCAGTCCATGGTCCTGGTCCCCCGCGACACCCCGGGCGTCACCGTCACGCGCGCGATGCGGGTGTTCGGCTACGAGGACCACGCGCACGGCGGCCACGCCGAGGTCGTCTTCGACCGGGTGCGCGTGCCGGTGACGAACCTCGTCGGCGAGGAGGGCGGCGGTTTCGCCATCGCCCAGGCCCGGCTCGGTCCCGGCCGGATCCACCACTGCATGCGGCTGATCGGCATGGCCGAGCGGGCGATCGAGCTGATGTGCCGGCGGGCGGTGTCCCGTACGGCGTTCGGCAAGGCGCTGGCCCAGCAGGGCGTCGTACAGAACTGGATCGCCGACGCCCGGGTCACCGTCGAGCAGTTGCGGCTGCTGGTGCTGAAGACGGCCTGGCTGATGGACACCGTCGGCAACAAGGGCGCGCACACCGAGATCCAGGCCATCAAGATCGCCACTCCGCGCGCGGTGGTGGGCATCCTGGACCGGGCGATCCAGCTGCACGGCGCGGGCGGCGTGAGCCAGGACTTCCCGCTGGCCGAGCTGTACGCGAGCGCCCGCACGCTGATGCTCGCCGACGGCCCCGACGAGGTCCACCAGCGGTCGCTGGCGCGCCGGGAGCTGAAGAGGTACCTCTGACCCCGTCACCGGGCGCGGCGCCGACCCATTGAGCGTGCGCCCGGTGTGTGGTGTCGTACCTCTTCCGGGGGTGGCCGGGATACGGCCGCCGGTGGGACGAGGGGGAAGCGTGACCGAGGCGCGGGACCACGCGGAGTGGGAGACGGCCGCCGGGCCCGGGGTGACCCTGGAGCGGCTGCTGTCGGTGGTGGGCTCGGGGGCCCTGGAGCTGGACACGGCGCCCGGCGGGCCGGCCGTGGCCGTCGGCGGCGCCACCGTGCTCGATGTGCTGGCCCCCGAGATCCGGCCCCGGGAGCTGGTGCTCGCGGTCGGTGTCGCGGCCGGGTCGGCCCAGGCGGTGGACGTGGTGCGGCGGGCCGGTGCCGCCGGGGCCTGCGGGGTGGTCTTCGGCCCGGAACGCCCCGAGGGGACCCTCGGCGCCCTGCGGTCGGCGGCCCACGAGGCCGGTACGGCGGTGCTGTTCCGCACCTGGTACCGATGGGAGGAGCTGGTGGCGGTGCTCCGGGCCGGGCTCGCCGCGGCGGGGGTGCCGCCGTTACCGGCCGCCCGGGGCCTGGTCCTGGGCGACCTCGACGGGCTGGCCGACGCGGTGGCCGCCCTGGTCGGCGGTTCGGTGACCATCGAGGACACCGAGTCGCGGGTGCTGGCGTACTCCTCGACGGAGGAGAACGTGGACGAGATGCGCCGGCTGACCATCCTCGGGCGGCGCGTGCCGGCCTGGCGGGTGGCCGCGATGCGCGACGCCGGCTTCTTCCGCGCCCTGTGGACCACGGACGACGTGCTGCACCGGCGTGCCCAGGGGGACAACCCCGAGCGGCTGGTGTGCGCCGTGCGCGCGGGCGGCGAGGTGCTGGGCTCGGTCTGGGTGGCGGCGGTCGCGGGCCGGCCGCTGTCCCCGAACGCGGCGGAGGCGCTGCGCGCCGCGTCCCGGGCCGCCGCCCCGCATCTGCTGCACCACCGCACGCGCGGCGCCGACAGCCGGCTGGTGGAGGACGCGGCACGCGCCCTGCTGGAGGAGCGCGGCTCGGCCGAGGTGCTGGCCGAGCGGGCCGCGCTGCCGGCGCGGGAACCCTGCGCGGTGCTGGCGGTGGGCACCGGGACCGGCGCGTCCGGGCCGGACCCGGCCGGTGAGCCGTCCCGGATGTACGCCCTGCTGGCCCTGCACTGCGCGGCCCTCGGCCACCGGATCGTGGTCGTGCCGGCGGGCGGCCGGGCGCTGGTCCTGGTCAGCGCGCTGGACCGGGACGCGGACCGGGCCCGGGAGCAGGTGACGGCGCTCGGCACCTCGCTGACCGCCCGGCTGTCGGCGGCCACCGGCGCGTCCGTGCGGGCCGGGCTGGGCGAGGTGGTGCCGGCGCTGGCCGGGGCCGCGCGGTCGCGCCGCAGCGCCGAGCAGGCGCTGAAGGCGCTCACCCGGACCGGGGGCGCACGCGGTGTGGCGTGGGTGGAGGACGTGGCCGACACGATCGGCGTGCTCCAGGTGCTGGAGGCGCTGCGGGAGACCGAGCTGCCGCCGGGGACATCGGTTGCGCGGCTGGCCGCGTTCGACGCCGAGCACGCCGGCAGTCGCCTCGTGGAGTCCCTGCGGGCCTACCTGGACCACTTCGGCGACGTGCCGGCCGCCGCGCGCAGCCTCTCGCTGCACCCGAACAGCATGCGGTACCGGCTGGGCCGTATCACGGCGGTGTCGGGGCTGGACCTCGCCAGCCCGGACGCGCGGCTGCTGGCGCAGCTGCAACTGCGCCTGGCTCTCGGGGACCCGGAGCCGGGGCGGGGCCCGGGAGCGTGACGGGCCTTCGTGCGGACGCACCACCGAAGGGGCCGTTCCCCGTCGCCGCGCACGAAGGGGCCGCGCACGAGGGGCGCTCCCCCGGTGCGGCCCCGGCCGCGGCGGGTATGCCTGTGCGGAACCGACGAAGACGGCCCCCGGGTGCGGCGAGCAGCCTGGTCGTGTGCCCGGGGAAACGGCCCCGGGCCGCCGTCCCACACCGGAAGGTGCACCATGACCGCTGTGTCCCGTGCCGCCGCGCGCCGCGAGCACGTCCTGAAGGAAGCAGTGCGGCGGGGCCTGCTCGACGCGGAGCGGGCCCCGCTGGCCGCCTTCGTGGACCTCGACGGTGTCGCGGCCACGGTCCGGGCCCTGCACGAGGCGTTCCCCGGCGCCCCCGAACTGCCCGGCGTCACCCACACGTTCGCCGCGAAGGCCAACTGCCTCGTGCCCGTGCTGCGGGAGCTGGAACGGCGGGGCATGGGCTGCGAGGTCGCCACCGGCGGTGAGCTGGCCCGGGCGCTGGCCGCCGGGTTCCCGGCCGACCGGATCGTCTTCGACTCCCCTGCCAAGACCCGTGCCGAGCTGGCCCGGGCCCTGGAGCTGGGGGTGGCCGTCAACGCCGACAGCTTCCAGGAGCTGGAGCGGATCGCCGCGCTGCTCGCGGGCCGCCCCTCCGCGTCCCGGATCGGGGTACGGCTGAACTGCCAGGTCGGCGGCGGGGCCATCGCCGCGATGAGCACCGCCACGAGCACCTCCAAGTTCGGTGTGCCGCTGACGGATCCCGGCAACCGGGAGCGGCTGCTGCGGGCGTTCGCCGCGTATCCGTGGCTGACCTGGGTGCACACCCACACCGGGTCGCAGGGCTGCCCCCTGGACCTCATGGCGCGCGGGGTGGCGCAGGCGGTGGAGTTCGCCGACCAGGTGACGGCCGTGTTCGGCGCGGGCCGGGTGGAGGGCGTCGACATCGGGGGCGGGCTGCCCGTGAACTTCGCCGACGACGAGGTCACCCCGACCTTCGCCGACTACGTGGCGCAGCTGCGGACGCACGCCCCGGGGCTGTTCGCGGGCCGGTACCGGGTGGTCACCGAGTTCGGCCGCTCGGTGCTGGCGAAGAACGGGTTCCTCGCCGCGTACGTCGAGTACACCAAGAACGCCGGGGGCCGGCCGATCGCCGTGACCCACGCCGGGGTGCAGGTCGCCACCCGGACGGTGTTCAGCCCCGACGCCTGGCCGCTGCGGATCGAGGCGTACGACGGGCGGGGCGCGGCCCGGCGGGAGCGGGCCGTGCGGCAGGACATCGCCGGCCCGGCCTGCTTCGCGGGCGATCTGCTGGCCCGGGACCGGGCGCTGCCGCCGCTGCGGCCGGGCGACCTGGTGGTGGTGCCGGACACCGGCGCCTACTACTTCTCCACGCCGTTCCACTACAACAGCCTGCCCGAGCCGGCCGTGCACGGGGTCCGGACGGACGCGGCCGGCCGGGTGGAGTTCACGCTCGTGCGGCCCGCCGAGGACCCGTGGCGGCTGACGGAACGGGACGGCGTGCCGCTCCCGGAGCCGGTCCCGGCCGGCAGGGCCCGGTGAGGAGTGACGCGGTGTCCCGGGCCGATCCCGGGCGGCCCGGCGGGGACGGGCCGCTCCTGACCCAGCGCGCCGCCATCGTGTTCCTGCTGGGCGCGCTGGCCGGCGTGGGGGCGGCCGTCCTGGCGGCGCTGGCCGGCAGCGCCTGGCCGGTCGCGGTGAGCGCGGGCGCCGGGACCGCCGCCCCGGCGGTGCTGTTCTTCAAGCAGATCATCGGCTAGGACTTGTCCGGGCGATCACGTGCTTGCCAGATGACGAGGGCTGCCGCAGTGACGGTGCCGAGGAGGACGTACCCGCGCTTGTCGTAACGGGTCGCGACCGCACGGGAGTTCTTCGGCTTGTTGATGGCCCTCTCGACGGTGTTGCGTTTCTTGTACCGGTCCTCGTCGAAGCCTGGTGGCCGACCGCCGCGTGATCCCTTGCGCAGGCGGGCGGCCTGGCTGTCGGGTTTCTTGCGGGGCCCGCCTCGGCCGATCCGCGGGACTCGGATCTTCTCCAGTACGGCTGTGAACCGGGTGCAGTCCGCCCTCTGCCTTTCAGGAAAGGGCTGGTGGCGGATGGGTGCGAGCGCCGGCCGCGTGCTGGTGGGCGCGCACGGGGGTGGAGTCGACCGAGATGTCCCAGTCGGCCTCACCGGCCGCGTCCGCCTCAGCCTGGACCTGCCGAAGCAGGCGCTCCCAGGTCCCGTCGGCGGACCACAGCCGGTGGCGTTCGTCGACCGTCTTCCATGGTCCGAACCGCTCGGGACATGGTCGGGCGGACAAGTCCTAGTTGAGCATGTGGGCGGCCTGGACCTGATGGAGGTGGATGAGGACGTCGTGGGTCTGGGTGAGGCGGATCCGGGGGGCGTCGGCGATGCCGGGGTAGGTGGCGCCGATGTTCTTGATGGTGTGGGGTTCGGCGAGCCAGGCGCGGGCCGCGGTAGGGGCGGTGCGCAGGTCGACGACGTAGTCGCGGTGGCGGACCTTGTCGAGGGTGTGTTCGGCGGTGCCGGGTGCGGCGGGTGCGGCGGTGAAGCGCTGCGGGGCGCCGTCGTGGCTGAAGGCGTTGAACGTGCCCTGGTTGAAGGTGAGGCCCACGCTCAGGTAGCCGGTGCCCAGTCGCTCGCGCAGGAACTCGCCCTGGACGCGGGGGTGGCTGGCGGGAGCGTAGGTCTTGAGGGCGGTGTGGCTGTTGTGGGCGGAGATCATGATCTTGCTGCCGGTGCGCTGCTGCCACCAGGCGATGTTGTCCGCCATGACGCGGTCGCGGTAGAGCATGGCGCCGGGGATGTCCCGGGGGTCGTCCCAGTCGAAGGCGTAGAGGGTGGTCATCTGGTGAATCGCGCTGGCGTGCTGCACGGCCCAGGCATGGGCGTCGGGGTCGGCACCGGGGTGCTGCCTGAGCAGGTCCACCGCACGGCCGGTCCGCTCGGCGATCGCCTTGCGCTCGGCGAGCGGCTTCGCGAAGTAGTCGTTGACGTAGGTCTCGGCGCTGATGGTGGGCCGCAGTCCTTGGTACAGCTCGGTGATCCGCGCGGCGAGTTCGGGGCTGGACGCGGCCGCGAACGTGTTCACCTTGTCGTACAGCTGCGGGCCGGCGAAGCCGTTGTCGTCGCCGACGAAGCGGACGGGGTCACCGGGGTGCTGGATGTTGTAGGAGCGCGCCCACTGGAGCAGGTCGCGGTACTCGGCGTTGTTCCACCAGCGGTAGGTGCCCTGGAACTCCTCGTCCATGATCTGCTTCAGGTCGCCCTCGCCCCGGGTGAGGTAGGCGTCGATCCGCAGTCCGCTGCTCCAGGCGGCTTCGAGGGCGAAGGTGCGGAAGCCCTTCTCCTCGACCAGGTACCGCAGCATCCGGTGCTTGAGGGTGACGAACTCGTGCGAGCTGTGGGTGGCCTCGCCCACGCCCACCACGGTGGCGTCGCCGACCATCGTGCCGAACGGGCGCAGGTCGGCGACGTTGCCGCGGGGTCCGGTGGTGCGCAGCGGGTGCGCCACCCGGTCGAGGGCGGCCTCGGGAGAGCGGAACGCGACGGCGTCGGGGGAGGCCGACGCCGCGGACGCGGCGGGCGGAGCGGCGGCGGAGGCGGCCGGAGCGACAGCCAGGGTGGCACCGAGCGGGACAAGCAGAGCGGCGAGCAGGAACTTGCGTGTGATCATGGCCCCAACCCTCGCCGCCCGGGAGCTCCTCGCACCATCCGCTGCACCCCCCGATCGGCCCGGGGGTTTGCCTCACCCGCCGACGGGCGGGGTGGTAGGACCCCGCTCCCGGTCGTGAACGGGCGTCAAGCAGGTCGCCCGGCTGGAGTCGAGCGGCTATCGGCGACTGGTGGTCGGCCCCCGTCGGCCGCCGTATCCGGCTGGCTTCTCTCTGAAGTCCCCCGGAGCTCCGCGATCGCCTGTCTCTGAGAGGTACCGCGGTTCGGGGAACGGCGGCAGAGTCGGCCCTGGCGCACAGCCCGGAGGCCGGGTGTTACTGCGCTCGCGCTGCGGCGCCGGCCTCAGTGTTCGAGCGGCTCCGGGACCGCGCGGCCGTACGCGGCGCGGAAGGGCCCTTGGTGCAGCGGCCTGCGAGGGCGGCCCGGCCGGCAGGCCTTCATCCGCCGGTGGTTCGTCGAGACGCCGGTGCAGCGTGCCTGGTCGGTCGTCAGCATCTCGCTGCGGTGGCCGCCTCATGGACCGGCTGGGCCGCAAGCGCCGGACTTCCCACCTGCGGTTTCCCGCCGCCGGGGAGTGGGGGGATAACCCCACCCCCGTTCCGCCGGTGGCCTGCATGGTCCGCGCGGCCCGTGCTTCCTAGGTTTGAGGACGTTGACGACGAGCGCCACAGAACCGAAGGAAGACCCCTCCATGGCACGCCACCGAGACCACAGGACCGACGGGCCCGGAACGGCCCCGTACACCGCGCACCCGTACGGCTCGGCCCCGCACCTCGGGGCCCCGTCCGCGGAGCCCGCGATCGAACTGCGGGGTGTGCGCCGGACTTACGGAAGCGGCGCGGCGACGGTGCACGCGCTGCGCGGGATCGACCTGGCGCTCGCCCGCGGCAGCTTCACCGCCGTCATGGGCCCCTCCGGCTCCGGCAAGTCCACCTTCCTGCAGTGCGCGGCGGGCCTGGACCGCCCGGACGAGGGACAGGTCCGGCTCGGCGGCGAGGACATCACCACACTGAGCGAGGACCGGCTCACCAAGCTGCGCCGCTCCCGCATCGGCTTCGTCTTCCAGTCCTTCAACCTGCTGCCCTCGCTGAGCGTCGAGCAGAACGTGCTGCTCCCGCAGCGCCTCGCCGGGAAGCGCCAGGACCGGGCCAGGGCGCGGGAACTGCTCACGCGGGTGGGCCTGGGCGAGCACGCGTCGCGCCGCCCGGGACAGCTGTCCGGCGGCCAGCAGCAGCGGGTGGCGATCGCCCGCGCGCTGATCACTCACCCGGACGTGGTGTTCGCCGACGAGCCGACCGGCGCGCTGGACACCACCACCGCGCACGAAGTGTTGGGCCTGCTGCGGCAGGCCGTGGACTCGCTCGGCGCGACCGTGGTCATGGTGACCCACGACCCGGTGGCCGCCTCCTTCGCCGACCGGGTGCTGTTCCTGGCCGGCGGCGCGATCGCGGACGACCTGCCGTACCCGACCCCGCAGACCGTCGCGGACCGGATGATCGCGCTGACCGCCCGCCCGGTGGGAGCGGCGGCATGACGAACGGACTCGCCCGCGCCTCGGTGCGCTTCCGGCCCGGGTCCTTCGTGGGAACCCTGGTCGCCCTGCTGCTGGGCGCCGCCGTGGTGGTGGCCTGCGGCACGCTGCTGCAGACCGGCCTGACCGCGAGCCTGAAGCCCGAACGGTACGCCGCCGCCCCCGTGGTGGTCGCAGCCGACCAGGCGGTCAGGATTGAGCGCAAGAGCGGTGGGGAGACCGAAACCCAGGAGCAGGCCACCCCGGAACGGGCCCGCACGGACGCCGCGCTGGTCGGCCGGCTGACCGCCCTGCCCGCGGTCGCGGCGGCCCGCCCCGACACGGCCTTCCCGCTGCCCGCCGGGGAGAGGACACCGGCCATGACCGGCCGGGGCTTCGCCGCTCTCGGGATCGCCGGACCCGGCGACAAGCTGGTCGAGGGCCGCGCACCCGGCGCGAACGAGATAGTGCTGGACACCGACACGGCGCGTGCCGCCCGTCTCGCACCCGGCGCGAGCCTCGTGCTCACCGCGCCCGGCGGCACCGCGCACTACCGGATCTCCGGTCTGGCCGCCGCCCAGCAGAGCGGCCCCACCGCCTGGTTCGCCGACACCACCGCCGACCGCCTCTCCGGCCACCCCGGCCGCATCGACGCCATCGCGGTGCAACCCCGCGAAGGCGTTCCCACCAGCGAACTGGCGGCCCAGGTCCGCCGGGCCCTCGGCGGCGACGCCAGGACCTTCACCGGGGACGACCGGGGCACCGTCGAACACCCCGCCCTCAGCAGTGCCCGCAGCATGCTGACGGCCCTCGGCGGCACCTTCGGCGGCTACGCCACCATGACCGCCGTGTTCGTGGTGATGAGCACCATCGCCCTCGCCACGGGCCAGCGCGCCCGCGAATTCGCGCTGCTGCGCGCCATCGGCGCCACCCCACGCCAGATCCGCCGCACCATCGCCACCGAGGCGATGCTGGTGGCGCCCCTCGCCGCCGCGCTCGGCATCCTGCCCGGACTGGCCCTCGCCCGCTGGTGGTTCGGCCAGCTGGCCGACCGCGGCGCCGTACCCGCGGACGTCCGTCTCGACATCGGCCCGCTGCCGATGCTCGCCGCCGTGCTCCTGTGCACCCTCGCCGCGCTGACCGCCGGCTTCCTGGCCGCCCGCCGCCCCTCCCGGATGCGGGCCGCCCAGGCACTCGGCGACGCCGCCGTCGAAGCGCCCCGCCCCGGCAAGGTGCGCACCGTCCTCGGCGTGCTCTTCGCCGCCGGCGGCTGCACGGCCGCCGTCGTCGCCAACGCCCTGGACGGCGAGAAAGCCGCCCAGACCGCACTCGGCGTGGTGATGTGCTTCATGGTGACCGTCGCCCTGCTCGGTCCCCGGCTCGCCGCAGCGGCAGCCGCGCTGCTCGGCGCCCCGCTGCGGGCCGGCGGCGCGCCCGGCTCGCTCGCCGCCGACAACGCCCGCGCCAACGCCCGCAGACTGGCCTCCGCGATCACCCCCATCGTTTTGGTCACCGCCTTCTGCGGCACCCTGCTGATCCTGCAGAGCACCGTGCGCCACACCACCGGCGAGAACGTCAGGGCCGGCGTCACCGCCGACCACGTGATCGCCACCACCGGCCCCGGCCTGCCCGCCGGAACCGCGAAGTCGGCCGCCCGGGTGCCCGGTGTGGACACCGCCATCGGCCTGCTGCGCACCGGCGTGGTCTACGAGAGCGGCGACATGCTGAGCTCCGCCCCCGCCCTCGGCGTGGGCGGCGACCCGGCCCGGCTGCCGAAGGTGCTCGACCTCGACGTGCGCACAGGTGCCCTCGCCGACCTCGGCCGCGCCCCTGACACGATCGCGCTGAGCACAACCCTGTCCGGCGCACTCGGCGCGAAGGTCGGCGACCGGGTGCCGCTGTGGCTCGGCGACGGCACCGCGGTCCGGCCCGCGGTGGTCGCGGTGTACGAGCGAGGGCTCGGCATCGGCCAGGCGCTGCTGCCGCGGGCCGCGGTCGCATCGCACGTCACCGCCGCCTACGACAGCCAGGTGCTGGTCGCCGCCGCGCCGGGCGCCGACCGCGCGGCCCTGGCCGCCGGCCTGGGCGCGCTGCCCGGGACGGCCGTGACCGACCGGGCCGGGTTCGTCGCCCAGGCGGACAAGGACCTGGAACTCAGCGGCTGGGCCAACACCGTGATGGCGGCCGTGCTCGGCGGGTTCGCCGCCGTCAGCGCCGCCAACACCCTGGTCATGACGGTGATCGACCGGCGCCGCGAGGTCGCGCTGCTGCGGCTGGCCGGCACCACCCGGCGCCAGGTGCGCCACATGATGCGCTGGGAGGCGCTGCTGGTGGCCGTGACCGGGCTCGCGGTCGGCGCGTCGATCGCCGGGCTCACGCTGGTACCCGTCGCCCGGGGCGTGACCGGCTCCGCCCCCCACGTGCCGCCGATGCTCGCCCTGCCACTGGCCGTCGGCACCGTGCTGCTCTGCCTCGGCTCGACGGGCCTGCCGGTGCGCGCACTGCTGCGGACCCGGCCGGCAACGCTGGGAACGGCACGCCAGTAGCGGAGTGCGGAAGTCGGGGGGGGGGGGGGGGGGGGGGGGGGGGGGGGGGGGGGGGGGGGGGAGCGTGGGGGGGGGGGGGTCCGCGTCTCCCCTCGTCTCCCCCTTCCTTTTCCC
>NZ_JBVHXT010000029.1:0-83601 GCF_055569255.1 Streptomyces sp. NPDC029296 | reverse complement strand
CGGCGCAACTGGGGGGGATGTCCCCCCCCCCCCCCCCCCCCCCCCCCCCCCCCCCCCCCCCCCCCCCCCCCCCTCCGCCGTCCGCGTTCACCTGCCGGACCCGCCGCATGATCACCTCCTGCCGGCCATCCGAGAGGCGCACCCGGCGTCCCGCCACCGCCGTCTCAGCGGGCGCCTCCGGCTCCCGCCCCATGCCCGGACGGGCTCAGGGCCGCAGGGCCCGCAGCAGCAGGTCGGCGAGGTGGTCGGCGACCTGCTGGGGGGTGAGGGGGCCGTCGGGGCGGTACCACGTCGACAGGTGGTGGACGGAGCCGAAGTGGTAGTCCACCACCAGGTCGGCCGGGGTCGCCGTGGAGAAGACGCCCTCCTTCTGGCCCTCCTCGACGAGCGCGCGGAAGCGTTCGTGGTAGCGCCGGCGCTCGGCGCGGACCTGCTTGTTCTTCTCCGGGCTGAGGTGGTGCATGGACCGGAAGAAGATCGACGCGTCGTCGAGGTTCTCGATCGTGGTGACGACCACGTCGGCCGCCGCGTCCCTGAGCCGCTTCTCCACCGGCTCGTCGGCGTTCGCGTAGGTGTCCAGCCGCTCCTGCTGGAGGCGCAGCACGCGCGCGTACACCTCGTGCAGCAGATCGTCCTTGGAGCCGAAGTAGTGGTAGAGCGCGCCCTTGGTGACGCCGGCCGCCTCCACGATCTCCTGGACGGAGGTGCGGTCGTAGCCCCGCTCGGCGAAGAGCCGGGTGGCGGCGGCCAGCAGCCGCTGCGGGACGGGCGTTCCGTCTCCGTCCGTGGTCCTGGGCACTGCCGCCACCTGCCTTTCCGTGGTCTTCAGTCGGTGTTCCGGGAACGCAGTTCCCGACGGAGGATCTTCCCACTCGCCGTCTTGGGCAACTCGGGCAGGATCTCCACCTGACGCGGGTACTTGTAGGCGGCCAGTCTCTCCTTGCAGTACGCGGCCAGTTCACCCGGGGCCGCCTCGGCGCCCGGACGCAGGCTGATGTAGGCCTTGACGGTCTCGCCGCGGTATCCGTCGGGCACCCCGACGACGGCCGCCTCGCGCACCGCCGGATGCGTGTAGAGGACGTCCTCGACCTCGCGCGGCCACACCTTGAAGCCGGACGCGTTGATCATGTCCTTCTTGCGGTCCACGACGTACAGCCAGCCCCGCTCGTCCATGAACCCGATGTCCCCGGTGCGCAGTTCGCCGTCCGGGAAGGTCTCGGCGGTGGCGTCGGGCCGCCGCCAGTAGCCGGGGACCACCTGCGGCCCGCTCACGGCGATCTCCCCGTGCTCCCCGAGGGGCACCTCGGCGCCCTGGTCGTCCAGGATCCGGACGAGGGTGTCGGCGCCGGGCAGGCCGACGGACAGGGTGCCGGAGACCGGGTCCACGGGCGCCTCGAGGTGGGGCGGGACGGACGCGCAGGGGGCGGTGCACTCGGTGAGGCCGTAGCCGACGCACAGGTACGGCCCGAAGCGCTCGCGGAACCGCTCCACCAGGGCCGGCGGCACCGGGGCGCCGCCCGAGGACAGGTGGGTGAAGGAGGCGAAGTGGTCGCGGGTGGCGTCCGGGTGGGCGGCGAGCGCCATGTAGGCGGTGGAGGGGCCGACGGTGTAGTGCGGGCGGTGCTCGGCGAAGGCGTCCAGGACGACGCCGGCGTCGAAGCGGTAGGTGAGCACCAGGGTGCCGGCGCTGTTCAGGCAGGCGCCGAGCTGGCAGACCATGCCGGTGATGTGGAACAGCGGGGCGAGCGCGTAGTAGACGGGCGCGTCGGGCAGCGGGAGGCCGGTGCTCTGCCGCTCGGCGTTGTACATGATGTTGGCGTGGGTGTTGGTGGCGCCCTTGGGGGTGCCGCTGGTGCCCGAGGTGTAGCTGATCAGCGCGATGTCCCGGGGGCGCGGCAGCCGGCCCTCGGGGGCCCGGCCGCCCTGCCGGGCGACGGCCGTCAGGTCGTCGGCGTCCGGGGCCTGGGGCAGCCGCTCGAAGGCCAGCACGCGCGGGTCGTCCCGGGTCTGCAGGTCCCGCTCGCAGGCGGTGAGCACGATCCGCACCGGGGAGCCGTCGGCGGTCTTGCGCAGGTACGTCTCCCAGGCCCGGTCGGAGCAGATCAGCGCGGCCACCTCGCCGTCCCGCAGGACGTGGGCGACCTCGCCGGACTTGTACATGGGGTTGACCGGGACGACGGTGGCGCCCGCCTTCCAGGCGCCGAGCACGGCCAGCACGAAGTGCGGGGAGTTCTGCAGCAGTACGGCCACCCGGTCGCCGCGCCCGAGTCCGCGCGCGGCGAGGTGGGCGGCGACGGAGTCGGTCAGCTCGTCGGTCTCCCGGTAGCTCAGGCGGCCGTCGAAGTAGGTCAGGAAGGTGCGGTCGGGGTGTTCGGCGACGGCGGCGCGCAGGGCGTGCACGAGGGAGTCGGCGGGGTCGAGCGGGGCGCGCTGGGCGTCGGTCAGGAGCGCGAGCCAGGGGCGGGCGGCGTAGGGGGAGGCGGTCACCGGGCGGTCTCCCACTTCCGCTGGATGTGGTTCATGGTGGCGAGCCAGCGCTCGGGCTCGCCGGCCCGCGCCTGGTAGAAGCCGGCGACCTCGGGGTGCGGCAGGATCAGGAAGCGGTCCTCCTCGATGCCCTTCAGCAGCGCGTCGGCCACGGCCTCCGGTTCGATCGCGGTGGGCCGCAGCACCAGGTCGCCTGCGCTGCCGGTGGCGGCCAGCATGTCGGTGCGGACGCCCTGCGGGCAGATGGCGTGCGCCTTGACGCCCCGGTGGCGGTAGGTCAGGGACAGCCACTCGGCGAAGGCGTAGGCGCCGTGCTTGGTCACGCTGTAGGAGGGCGCGCCGATCATGGTGAGCAGTCCGGCGGCGGAGACGGTGGCGACGAACCGTCCGGCGCCGCGCTCCAGCCAGCCGGGCAGCAGGGTGTGGGCGGCGCGGACGTGGGCCATCAGGTTGACCTCCCAGGAGGTCGCCCAGGTGTGCTCGTCCAGGGCGGTGAGGTCGCCGTCCTCGAAGGCGACCCCGGCGTTGGCGCAGTAGACGTCCACCGTGCCGCCGAGGGCGTCGCGTGCCTCGGTGACGATCCCGGAGGCGTCGCCGGGCACGGCGATGCCGCCGATCTCGTCGGCCACCGCCCGCGCCTTCGCCGCGTCCAGGTCGTTCACCACGACCCGGGCCCCCTCGGCGGCGAACCGCCGGGCCAGCGCGGCCCCGATCCCCCCGCCGGCTCCGGTGACGACCACTCCCGCATCCCGCACGGTTTCCACCCTCGGTCTCCTTCGGCACGACACGACACGACGCGACTCAGCTCAGCGACGCCAGACTAACCAGTCGGTATGTGTAAAGGAAAGGGTGACCGCGCCAACCTCTAGGTGACTGGAGGACTCATGGACCTGTCCCGAAGAAACCTGCTCGCCTCGACCGCACTGGCGGCCACTCCGATGCCACACCACCACCGCGACCCCCTCCGCACCGGCTTCGAGAACCTCGCCGCCGACGCCTACGCGCCCCTTGCCGGGCAGAAGACGGGCATCGTCACCAACCCGACGGGCATCACGAGAACCACGGAACACATCGTCGACGTGATGCACCGGGACCCCCGGGTCGAGCTGACCGCGGTCTTCGGCCCGGAGCACGGCTTCCGCGGCACCGCGCAGGCCGGCGGCTCGGAGGGGCGGCACGACGACCCGGCGACCGGCCTGCCGGTGTACGACACGTACCTGAAGAGCGGCCGGCCGCTCGCCGACATCTTCACGGCGTCCGGCGTGGACACGGTCGTCTTCGACATCCAGGACGTCGGCGCCCGCTTCTACACGTACATCTGGACCCTGTACGACTGCATGGAGGCGGCGGCGCTCGCCGGCAAGCGCTTCGTCGTGCTGGACCGCCCGAACCCGGTGACCGGCCGGGCGGCCGAGGGACCGGTGCTGCACGAGGAGTTCGCCAGTTTCGTCGGGCGGCGGCCGATCGCGCAGGCGCACGGCATGACGGTCGCGGAGCTGGCCGCCCTGTTCAACGGGGAGTTCCTGGACACCCCGGTCGCGCTGGAGACCGTACCCATGTCGGGCTGGAGACGCGGCGCGTTCCACGACGCGTCGGGGCTGCCCTGGGTGCCGCCGAGCCCCAACATGCCGACGCCCGACACGGCGCTGGTGTACTCGGGGACGTGTCTGTTCGAGGGCACCAACCTCTCCGAGGGACGCGGCACCACCCGGCCCTTCGAACTGCTCGGCGCCGAGGGCGTGGACGGGCGCTGGGCCGCCGCCGTGAACGGGCTGGGGCTGCCGGGCGTGCGGTTCCGGGAGGCGTATTTCGCGCCCGTCTTCTCCAAGTTCCAGGGGAAGACCGTCGGCGGGGTGCAGCTCCACGTGACCGACCGGGCCGCCTTCGACCCGGTACGCACCGGGATCGCGCTGCTGGTGACGGCCCGGAGGGTGTGGGACGGCTTCGCCTGGCGGTCCGACCACTGGATCGACAGGCTCACCGGCTCGGACCGGGTCCGCACGATGATCGACGCGGGGGCGGACACGGACGAGGTGACGGGCGCCTGGCAGGAGGAGCTGGCCGCGTTCCGGCGGGTGCGAAAGGGGTATCTCCTGTACAAGTAGCACGTGTTCTCGGGGCGAGGGAGCCCGGCATGGCGGATCCTGGGACGAGCGTGACTCCCTACTGGGAGCTGACCTTCGACGCGGACGGGGACGTGGACGGCCCCGCACGCGACCGGCTGCTGACGCGGGTCGCCGAGCACGGCGTCCGGGACCTGATCGTGTTCTCGCACGGCTGGAACAACGACCGTTCGGACGCGACCGCGCTGTACCGGCGGTTCTTCGGCCCCGTTCCGGCGCTGGCGCCGAAGGCCCGGATCGGGTACGTCGGAGTGGTCTGGCCGTCGATGCGGTTCAGCGACGAGCCGATCCCGGACTTCCCGCGGTCCGCGGCGGCCGGGGCGGCACCCCGCCCGGCACTGGACAAGGAGACCCGGCGTGCGCTGCTGGAGACCTTCCCGGGCCGGGCGACCGTGCTGGACCGGCTGGCCCGGCTGCTGGACGAGCGGCCGGCCGGCGACGCCGGGACGGCCGAGTTCGGGCGGCTGGTGCGGCTGCTGACGGAGCCGGGCGGTCGGCAGGCGGTGGCCGACACGTACGAGGACGGCGAGCCCGCCGTGTTCACCTGCGATCCGGTGACCGCCTGCGAGCAGTTCGCCGCGGCCCTGGCCGCGCTCGGCCCGGCCGCCGGCACCGCGGGGTTCGGCCTTCCGAATCCGTGGGACGGGGCGAAGGAGCTGCTGCGGCAGGCGGCTTACCAGCAGATGAAACGGCG
This sequence comes from Streptomyces sp. NPDC029296, assembly GCF_055569255.1. Lineage (NCBI taxonomy): Bacteria > Bacillati > Actinomycetota > Actinomycetes > Kitasatosporales > Streptomycetaceae > Streptomyces > Streptomyces sp. NPDC029296. The sequence goes on along the minus strand of NZ_JBVHXT010000029.1, from coordinate 78,297 downwards.
GGCCGGGACGATCGGCGAGCACGGGCTCGGGCCGCTGCTCGGACGGCTGGCGAAGGCGGCGCCCGGGGTGCGGGTGCACCTGGTGGGGCACAGCTTCGGCGGCAGGCTGGTGGCGTTCGCGCTGCGCGGGCTGCCCGGACCGGTGCGCACGGTGAAGTCGGTGACCGTGCTCCAGGGGGCCTTCTCGCACTACGTGTTCTCCGCCCGGCTGCCGCACGCGGCGGACCGGTCGGGGGCGCTCGAGGACGCCCAGCGGCGCGTCGACGGTCCCCTGGTGTGCGCCTACTCTCACTTCGACACCGCCCTCGGCACGTTCTATCCGCTGGCCTCGCGGCTCGCCGGGGACGACCGGTCCTGCGCCGGGAACGAGATCGCGGCCGTGCTGGGCCCGCGCTGGGGTGCCCTCGGGCACGACGGGGTGCAGGGGGTGCCGCACGCCGCCCGGCTGGACCTGTCGGCGGCCCTCGCCGGGGGGCTGCCGGCGTCGGGCTGTGTGAGCGTGGACGCGGCGGCCGTGGTCCGGCGCGGGGGCGCGCCGGCCGGGGCGCACAGCGACATCGTGCACCCCGAACTGGCGCGGCTGGTGCTGGCGGCGGGCCGGATCGCCTGACCCGCCGCCCGGGGCGCACCGGCCGGCTCAGCGGTGGGAGGTGAACTCCACGACCTGCTGGTAGGTCGGCCGGTTCTGCCAGCCGATCCTGCCGTGTTTGATGCCGCCCAGGGTGCGCTGGACGATGGAGTCGGCGCACCACTGGTCGCCCGCCGCGCACTGGTCGTCGCCGGGGTAGACCTGGGCGGCGGTCAGCGCGGCCGCCTGCTTCAGGGTGCCGGTCAGCAGGTCGCGGCAGGCGGCGAGGTTGCCGTCGCCGCAGTACGTGCGCGCGAGCGGGCCGCGTACGGGTTCCCCGAGCACCGCCCGGATGTCCTTGTCGACGTAGGACCACCAGCCGTACTGGAAGGCGCTGCCGGCGTGCGAGCCGGTCGGGCCGTGTCCGGCGGACGGGGCCTCGTCGACGGGCAGGTTGCGGGTGAGCGCGGTGTACAGGCCGGTGCCGAGGCCGGGTTCGAACTCGGCCTTGACCAGCAGCGGCCACCAGGCGTCCAGGATGCGGATCGCGTCGGCGTCGGCGTAGGTCTTCGACCCGGCCGACGTCTCGGCGCGCCTGGCGCCCGCGGTCACCCACGCCTGGAGCTTGTTCACCGCGGCGGCGGCCGTGGGGTCGGTCACCGGCTGGGAGGTGACGACCTTGAGCAGCCCGGGCAGCACGTCCTCGGCGCGCAGGTCGGCGAGGCCGGCCTCGGCCATGGCCCGGGTGAGTCCGGCCCGGGTCACCCCGCCGGCCGCGACGAGCTTCTTCACCCGGTCCTCCAGCAGGTCGCCGCGGTGCACCGAGCCCTCGCCCCAGGGCGCGGCGGCGTAGTCCTTCGCCTGCTTGTTGTTCCAGGAGACGTAGTAGTCCTGGTCGACGGAGTTCGGGTGGGCCCCGGCCGGGGTGTATTCGGCGGTGTTGCCGGCCGGGTCCCAGCCGCGCCACTCGTAGGCGGGGGCCGCCCACACGGGGAAGTCGGCGTCGACCCCGGCGGCCCGGACCGGGTTGTCGCCGCTGTTGTAGTACGCGGTGTGCTCGGAGTCGGCGTAGAACCAGTTGAAGGTGTAGTTGATGTGCCGGGCCGCGTTCTGGAAGTCCTGCGGGCCCTTGACGTAGTCGGGGTCGTTGAGCATCTGGAAGCCGATGATGGAGTCGGCCTCGTGCAGGTAGGAGGAGCGCAGGGTGGTGTAGGCGACCTTCTTGCCGCCGACCGTCGCCCGGTAGGCCACCGGTCCGTACGCGGTGCGCCACACGCGCATGGTGTACGACCCGGCGGCCGTGCCGTCGGCCACGGTCGGCTTCCAGGCGTTCTTCCGCTCGGCCTTCTCCATGGCGGTGCAGGTGCCGCGGAACAGGTAGTGGTAGTCGTCCTGGCACAGCTCGACCGCGTAGGTGTCGATGATGTCCTGGCCGGAGGTGGTGGCGCTCCACGCGTAGTCCTGGCCGCGGCCGAGTTCGACGTACATGCTCAGGCCGGCGAAGGAGGCGCCGCGGGCGCTGATGCCGGGGCCCTGGATCTCCTGGAGCAGCAGCAGCTGCGGGGCGAAGTAGCCGGTCTGCGGACCGAAGACGGCGATCGGGTGGCCGCTCGCGGTGTGCTTGCCGCTGACCACGAGGGCGTTGGACATGCCGCGCCGGGCGGAGCCGGCCGTGGCCCGGGCCGCGGTGGCCGAGGTCCGCGCGGCGCTCGCGGTGGCGGCGCTGCCGGTGCGGTCGTACACGAGCGGTTCGGGGGTCACGGAGCCGGCGTCGGGCAGGGCCGCGCCCTGCGGGTTCGCGGGCTTGGCGCCGTAGGGGAAGCTCTCGCCGTCGTGGACGGTGAGGACGGCCTCGGGGTCGTTGCGCTCGCGGAAGGACTCCCAGACCTTCGTGCCCTCCTCGACGCCGTACCTGGCCTGGGCGGCGAGCAGGGAGAGGGCGTTGTCGACCTCCCCGCCGCCGCCGGAGCCGAACAGGGAGCCGATGACGGAGGCCAGCGCCACCAGGTCGGTGACCTTGAAGTGGTCTATGGTGCCGGCGTTGGTGATCGAGTCCTTGTGGCCGGTGAGGACGTACTCGCCGGGGAAGTAACGGCCGCTGTCGGAGGCGTCGATGTAGGCGTTGATGCCGTCGAGGTAGGCCTTGACGTCGGCCAGGGCCTGCTGGCCGCGGGCGCCGTTGTGCGCGATGGCGTTGTCGATCTGCGCCTGGAGGTCGGCCTCGGTGTAGGGGGCATTGCGGTAGAACTGCTGCTCCAGGCCCTGGTTGGCGGGCGCGCCGCCCGCGAAGCCGGTGAGCTGACCGCGTCCGACGTGCCGGAAGACGTCCATCAGCCAGAGCCGGTCCTCGGCCGCCGCGTATCCGGCGCCGAACTCGGTGCCGTAGCGGGTGGTGCCCGTGATGTGCGGGACGCCGGTCTTCTTGTCGCGGACGATGGTCACGTCGCCGCGGCCGGCCGGCTTCTCGGTGGAGGCGACCTGGTCGGCCGGGACGCCGAAGGAGGCGTCGTTGAAGAAGGTGTTGACGGTGGCGTCGGTCAGGGTCTTGTAACCGCCGGCGAGTTGCGCGTACGGGCCGAGCTGGTCCTCGGCGTGTGCGGGCTGGGTGCCGAAGGCCTGGTTGAGCAGGATCTGCGCGAGGGTGGCGTTGCCGTTCTCGCCGGGCGGCAGGATGTCCGAACACCGGCCCCCGCAATGGTCGTTGACGGCCATGGCGTCGGTCGCCGCCACCGCCGTCCGTGTGAGGGGTGTGAGGAGACCGGCGACGAGGAGGCATACCGACGCCGTCTTCAGGAACCCGGGGAGTCGGCGGGACGTTCTCAGTCTGTCAGGGGCGGTGCGTGGGGTTCGCCGTGGCATGGCGGCTCCTAGCGACTGGGGTGGCCGAACGTTACCGCCGGTTATCCCCACGTTAAAAGGTGAACATGCGTCACTTTCAGGAGTCCGCAGGGAGAGCCGGAGAAGAGATGGAGCCGAATCGCCTGTCGATACGTCTATTCGGCGACGTCCGTGCGACGACGCCGAAGTGACCGGAGTGCAGGTGCAGGTGTGACGGAGGTGCAGGGCGATGGCCGGTTTCCGGAGTCTGGCGAGACAGGTACGCGACCCGGACTGTGATCTGGCACTGCGGCGGTACTCGCTGCGCAAGTGCCTGGAGAAGTTCGCCCCTTACGGGCATCGGGCGACCTGGGACCATCTGTGTTCCCGGGCGGGTTTCGGCCCGGAGGACCGCTCCCCCGATCCGGCGCGGCTGGTGGCCGCGCTGGAGGAGCTGGAGGAGGCTCGCGACGTCTGGCTCGCCTACGAGACGGACTTCACCGAGCGGCGCAGGAGGGAGAAGCACGACGGGCTGCGCCGGCCGGGCAGCGTGGACGACTGGCACCGGCTGACCTGGGGCGGGTTCGGGGTCGCCTGGTGCGACGATCCCCGCGTCCACCCGCGGGCGCCGCTGGCGGAGGTGCTGCGCCGGCTGATCGCCGCGCTGGAGCGGGAGCCGGGGTCGTCGTGCCCGGTGTGCGGCGGGGAGCGCCTGGTCTGGAGGTACGGCCTGGACCACGAGCCGTCGTCCGGCCCGGTGTGCACGGACTGCGGCATCCTGGTCCCGTCCCCCGTCCTCAGCCCCCGGGCCCTGCGGCACGCGGGCCGGGACCGCCAGCTGACGCCCGCCTGACCACCGGTCGCGGCGGTGTGCGGAGGGTGCGCAGGGGATGCCGCACCCCTTCCGGGGAAGGCCCGGCCGCACGGCGGGAAGCGTCCTTCGGCCGTTGTCGGTGACGGCTGGCACCATCGAGGCATGGTGCAGGTGTGTCTCAACGGAAGCCGGTCGGCCGCCGACGGCGCGGGCGTCCCGATGTCCCCCGGGGAACTGGCCCGCTCCGCCGCCGAGGCCGTGGCGGCCGGTGCCACCTCGGTGCACGTCCATCCCCGGACACCGTGCGGGAGCGAGAGCCTGTCCGCGCGCGTCGTCGGCCCGGCGCTGGAGGCGATACGGGCGCGGGTGGCGGTGCCGGTCGGGGTGACCACCGGTGCCTGGGCGGAACCCGACCCGGCGGCCCGGCTCGGCCGGGTGCGCTCCTGGGCGGTGCTGCCCGACTTCGCCTCGGTCAACTGGCACGAGCCGGGCGCCGAGGAGGTCGCGGCGGAACTCCTCGCCCGGGGCGTGGGCGTGGAGGCGGGCCTGTGGTCCGGCACCGAGGGGGCCCGCCGGTTCGCGGCCTCGCCGCTCGGGGCCGGGGTGCTGCGGGTGCTGGCCGAGGTGACCGACCCGGATCCGGCGACCGCCGAGGCGTCGGCACGGGCGCTGCTGGCGGAGCTGGGGACGGCGCACGGCCGCCCGGTGCTGCTGCACGGCGAGGAGGGCGGCACCTGGCCGGTGCTGCGGTTCGCGCTGCGGCGGGGCCTGGCCACCCGGATCGGCCTGGAGGACACGCTGCTGCTGCCGGACGGCCGGCGGGCCGGGTCCAACGCCCGGCTGGTGGCGGAGGCGAGGGCCGAGGCCGCCCGGACACGGCACGCGTCCTGAGCCGGGCACGGCGGCGGAGGGGGCGACCGTGACACCGCCGGGTCCGGCCGGCGCACGGTCCCGTCCCCCTCGGCCGGAACGCCGGACGCCGCGCACCCCGAGGACGTGCCGGAGGGCGGACCGCCGCCCGCGTCCCGGCTGTACGCGGGGCCGTACGGCATCGAGCGGGTGCCGGAGTACGCCGACGGACGCGAGACGGTGTCCGGACGCGCGCCGCGTCCGCGGCAGGGCGCGGCCGTGCGGCCCGCCGTGGACCGCCGGGCCCGCCGCCCGGCACCGCGGACGGCGCCTCAGCGGCGTTCCGCCATCAGCCGGGATCCGGTCAGGCGGTCGCCGAACACATCGTCAGGGTTGGACAGGGCGCAGGTCTTCAGCGACAGGCAGCCGCATCCGATGCAGTCGGTGAGCTGGTCGCGCAGCCGGTTCAGCTGCTGGATCCGCTCCTCCAGTTCCGCGCGCCACTTCTCCGACAGCCGTGCCCAGTCCTCCCGGGTCGGGGTGCGCCCCTCCGGGAGTTCGGCCAGGGCCTCGCGGATCGTGGCCAGGGGGATGCCGACCCGCTGAGCCGCGCGGACGAAGGCGACCCGGCGCAGGGTGTCGCGGCTGTACCGGCGCTGGTTGCCGGAGGTGCGCCGGCTGGAGATCAGGCCTTTGGACTCGTAGAAGTGCAGGGCGGACACCGCGGCTCCGCTGCGCGCGGACAACTGGCCGACGGTCAGCTCGTGGATCTTCTCGGGAATCTGGGGCACCCCTCAGAGATTACAGAGACCCCCCGCCCCACCGGCCGCGCGTCCGTTGACATCGCCCCGCCGTCCGACCATGCTAAGCAGTTGCTTAGAGACGCGAGCGAGAGGCCGGGAACATGGCAGAACCGAGGACCTTCACCTCCCCCGACGAGCTGCGGGCGGCCGTGGGCGAGCGGCTGGGGTACACCGACTGGCTGGAGGTCGACCAGAAGCGGATCGGTCTGTTCGCCGAGGCGACCGGGGACCACCAGTGGATCCACGTGGACCCGGAGAAGGCCGCCGCCGGGCCGTTCGGGACCACCATCGCGCACGGCTACCTCACCCTGTCGCTGCTGCCGCTGTTCGGACCGCAGCTCATCCGGGTCGAGGGCGTGAAGATGGGTGTCAACTACGGGACGAACAAGGTCCGTTTCCCCTCCCCCGTCCCCGTCGGCTCCCGGCTGCGCGCCACCGCGATGATCACCGGTGTCGAGGACGTCACCGGCGGTGTGCAGGTGACGGTCGCGTTCACCGTGGAGCGCGAGGGCGGCGACAAGCCGGTGTGCGTCGCGGAGTCGGTGTCCCGCTACTACCTGTAGGCCGCCGGCTAGCGGGCCCCGACCATGCGCAGGACGAGGTCGGCGTAGAGCGCGCCGACCTCCTCGGGGGTGCGCGGGCCGTCCACGTTGAACCAGCGGGCCACGTCGATGCACAGGGACAGCACGGCGAGCGTGGTGCCCCGCACGTCCAGGACGTCGAACTCGCCGGCGGCCACGCCGTCCTCGATGATCCGGCGCACCTCGGCGTCCACCTGACGGCGCAGCGCGACGATCTCCGCGCGGGCGTCGGGGCCGAGGGCGTCCAGCTCGTACTGCACGACCCGCGCGGTGGTGCGCCGTCCCGCGTGCCAGCGGACGAAGGAGCCCACCGCGTCGGCCAGCCGCTCCTTGGCGGTGCCCTCGCGGCGGGCCGCGGTGCGCAGGATGCCGAGGGCCTTGTCGTGGCCGATCCGGCTGATCCGGTGGAGCAGTTCTTCCTTGGTCTTGTAGTGGATGTACAGCGCGGCCGGGCTCATGCCGGCGCGGCCCGCGATGTCACGGGTCGTCGTCGCGTGGTAGCCGCGCTCGGCGAAGGCCTCCACGGCGGCGACGAGCAGCCGCCGGGCCGCGTCCGGGGTGACCTCTTCCCACGGCTCCACTTCGCCGCCGGTCGTCTCCTCCGCCGTACTCATCGCTCGCTCGCCCCTCTCGGTGACAGGAGCACCACCATACCGCCGACGGTGAGCGGGCGCTTAGCGTGGCCGCTCAGACCTTGTCGAAGGGGTCGTGCTCGGCGAGCAGCTTCTCCAGCCGGGCCTGGTCGACCCGGCTGACGAGCTGCCCGGCCTCCTGCCGGTCGCGGATCACCTTGGCGAGGGTGAAGGCGGAGGTGACGAGGTACAGCACGGCGATCGCCAGGAAGCCGCGGACCCAGGCGCTCGCGTCCAGCCGGAGGATGCCGATGCCGGTGGCCGCCATGGCGACCGAGAAGGAGGCCACGGCCTGGCCGTAGAAGGCGGTCGTGCTCTGCTGTCGGACCGGTGCGTCGCTCATGGCCCCAGCATCGGCGGACGCGCCCCGCGGCACATCCGCCGGAATACTCAGACGGTACTCAGAACGCCGACACCCCGGTCAGGGCCCGCCCGATGAGCAGCTTCTGGATCTGGCTGGTGCCTTCGTAGAGGGTCATCACGCGGGCGTCGCGCAGGAGTTTGCCGACCGGGTATTCGTCGATGTAGCCGTAGCCGCCGAAGACCTGCAGGGCGTTGTTGGCGGCGCGGACGGCGGCCTCGGAGGCGAACAGCTTGGCCTTGGAGGACTCCACGGCGAACGGCTCGCCGCGGTCGATCAGATCGGCGACCCGCCAGGTCAGCAGCCGGGCCGCGTCGACGTCCACGGCGATGTCGCTGAGCAGTTCCTGCACCAGCTGGTGGCGGGCGATGGGGGTGCCGAACTGCTCGCGCTCGCCCGCGTACGTCACGGCCGCCTCCAGCGCGGCCTGGGCTATCCCCACACAGCCTGCGGCCACGGACATCCGGCCCTTGGCGAGCGCGGACATGGCGACGGAGAAGCCCTTGCCCTCGGCGCCGAGCAGGGCCGACGCGGGCACCCGCACGTCCTCGAGGACCAGTTCGGCGGTGGCCTGACCGCGCAGGCCCAGCTTGCCGTGGACGGCGCGACGGGTCAGGCCGGGCGTGTCGGTGGGGATCAGGAAGGCGGAGACGCCCTTGTGGCCGGGCTCGCCGGTGGAGCGGGCGAAGAGCAGGACGACGTCCGCCCAGGTGCCGTTGGTGATGAACATCTTGGTGCCGTTGACCACGTAGTCGTCGCCGTCGCGCACGGCGCGGGTGGTGAGGCTGCCCGCGTCGGAGCCGGTGCCGGGCTCGGTGAGGCCGAAGCAGCCGACGTACTCGCCGGCGGTCAGCCCGGGCAGCCAGCGCCGCTTCTGCTCCTCGCCGCCCCAGGCCGCGATCGTCTTGGCGACGAGCCCGAGGGAGACGGACACGATGCCGCGCACGGAGGAGTCGCCGCGGCCCAGCTCCTCGGTGACCAGGCAGTACGCGAGGTGGTCGCCGCCCGAGCCGCCGTACTCCTCGTCGATGGTCAGGCCCAGGAAACCGATGTCGCCGAGCTTCTTGACGATGCCCCGGTCGACCTCCTCGGCGCGGTCCCAGGCGACCACGTGGGGGGCGATCTCGCGCTCCACGAAGTCCCGGGCGAGCTGCCGTACGGCCGCCTGCTCCTCGCTGAGCCCCAGGTTCACCACGAGATCACCCCACACCGAACGGATCCGCCGACGGATCTTGAAAGCCGTACATTTAAATTAGCACTGCTAGTTTCTTGTCGCAGCCCTACTATGTGCGCCATGGCCCGACCGCGCAAGCCCCTCCTCAGCCCCGACCGGATCGTCGAGACGGCCCGGGACCTCGTGGACCGGGAGGGCCTGGCGGCCGTCTCCACCCGGCGCCTCGCGGCCGAGCTGGGGGTGAGCGGGCCCTCGCTCTACAACCACTTCCGCACCAAGGACGAGATCCTGGAGGCCGTCGCGGACTCGGTGAGCGCCCAGGTCGACCTGTCGGTGTTCGAGGACGGCCGGGGCTGGCGGACCGCGCTGCACGACTGGGCCGTCTCCTACCGGGCCGCCCTGCGCGACCACCCCAACATCGTGCCGGTCCTCGCCCGGGGCCCCGGGCGCCGCCCGGCCGCGCTGCGGCTGGCCGACGCGGTCTACGGCGCGATGGTCGACGCGGGCTGGCCGCCGGCGCAGGCCACCTCCATCGGCGCGCTGATGCGGTACTTCATCATGGGCTCGGCGCTCGGTTCGTTCGCCGGCGGCTTCGTGGACGACGCGAGCGCGTACGACCCGGCCGACTATCCGCACCTCGGGCAGGCCCATCTGCTCGCCGAGCAGCAGGAGAAGATCGACGAGCGGGCCTTCGAGACGGGGCTCGGCGCGCTGCTGGACGGGCTGGCGCAGCAGTACGAGCGGGTCCGGGTGTGACGCTTCGGCGACCGCCGAAACGCCGGTGTCCCATGCTGGAGGCATGAACACCGCAGACCCCCGGGCCGCCGGCCTCGCCGCGCTGGCCGGACTGATCGCCGACCGGACACGGGCCGCGTGCCTGCTGGCGCTGCTGGACGGGCGGGCGTGGACGGCCGGCGAGCTGGCCCGGCTCGCCGGGGTGGCCCCCTCCACGGTGAGCGAGCACCTGGACCGGCTGGTGGCCGGCGGGCTGCTCGTCCAGGAGCGGCAGGGGCGGCACCGGTACGTGCGGCTGGCCGGCGCGCGGGTGGCGCAGCTGGTGGAGGATCTCGCCGCCCAGGTGTCCCCGGCGGAGGTGCAACGTGCCCCGCGGGGGCTGCGCGAGGCGAGCGCCGGGGCCGCCCTGGCCCGGGGGCGGACCTGTTACGACCATCTCGCCGGGCGGCTGGGCATCACGGTCACCGACGCGCTGGCCGAGCGGGGGCTGCTGCGCCGGGACACCGGGTTCGCGCTGACCGACGCGGGGCTGGAGTGGTTCGGCGCGGCCGGCATCCCGCTCGACCCCTCCGGCCGCCGCCCGCTCGCCCGCGCGTGCCTCGACTGGACCGAACGCCGGCCGCATCTCGCGGGGGCCTCGGGGGCGGCGCTGTGCCGGCGGGCGCTGGAGGCGGGGTGGTGTGTGCGGGTGGGCAGCGGGCGGGCCGTGCGGATCACTCCGGTGGGCGAGCGGGCCCTGTCCGACCTGCTCGGCATCCCGTCCGGCGCGCTGCGGTGAGGGGCGTCGTCAGAACATCACCACCGCCCGGCCCCCCTTCCCCGCGAGCATGTTGTCGAAGGCCGCCGGGATGTCCTCCAGGGTGATGTGGTCGGTGACCAGGGTGGAGAGGTCGAGGCGGCCCTGCTGGATGTGCTCGGCGAGGATCGGCACGTCGCGGGCCGGGTCGCTGTTGCCGTAGACGCAGCCCGACAGGGTGCGGCCCCAGTGGAAGAGTTCCAGGGCGTTGAAGGTGACCTGCTGGTCCTTGCCGCCGATGCCGACGACCGTCGTCCGGCCGCCCCGGCGGGTGGACTCCCAGGCGGCGCGGATGGAGACCGCGCGGCCCACGCACTCCACGGACACGTCGACGCCCTGCTTGCCGGTGAGGGCGCGGATCTCGCGGGGGGTGGTGTCGGAGGCGAGGACGTAGTCCGTGGCGCCGGCCGCGCGGGCCAGCTCCTCCTTCGCGGGCGAGACGTCGACGGCGATGATCCGGGCCGCGCCCGCGATCCGGGCCGACTGGATCGCGGCGAGGCCCACCCCGCCGACGCCGAACACGGCGACGGTCTCGCCCGCCCGGACCCGCGCCGCGTAGTGGACGGCGCCGTAGCCGGTGAGCACCGCGCAGCCCAGGAGGGCCGCGTCGGCCGGCGCCACCCCGTCCGGCACCGGCAGCACGCAGGACGCGGAGACCACCGTCTCCTCGGCGAACGCGGCCACGTTCAGTCCGGGGTGCAGTGCGGTGCCGTCGGTGGTGCGGGCGTAGACCTCGGCGGATCCGTTCAGCGCGTTGGCGCAGAGCCAGACCTCGCCGAGCGCGCAGGCGTGGCAGGTGCCGCAGGAGGGCGCCCAGTTGAGGACCACGGGGCTGCCGGGCGCGACATGGGTGACGCCCTCGCCGACGGCGACGACCGTGCCGGCGCCCTCGTGGCCGAGGACGGCCGGGACCGGCACCCGCATGGTGCCGTTGGACAGGGACAGGTCGGAGTGGCACACGCCGGCGGCGGCGAGGCGGACCCGGACCTGTCCGGGGCCGGGGTCGGGCAGCTCGATGGCGGTGATCTCCAGCGGGGCGCCGACGGCGGGCAGGACGGCGGCTCGTACGGCCATGGTCGCGGACTTCCTTAGAACTGGAGGGACTTGGTCTGCAGGTACTCGGCGAGTCCGTGGCTGCCGAGCTCCCGGCCGACACCGGACTGCTTGTAACCGCCGAAGGGCGCGAGGGGGTTGAACCGGCCGCCGTTGATGTCGACCTGGCCGGTGTCCATGCGGCGCGCGAAGGCCGCCGCCTCGGCCTCGTCGGCGGCCCAGACCGCGCCCGCGAGCCCGTACACCGTGCCGTTGGCGATGCGCAGGGCGTCCTCCTCGTCCTCGTAGCGCAGGAGGGTGAGGACCGGGCCGAAGATCTCCTCCTGGGCGATCGTCATCTCCGGGGTGACGTCGGCGAAGACGGTGGGGCTGACGAAGTAGCCGCGTTCGCGCGGGGCTTCGGGGCCGCCCGCGACCAGCCGGGCGCCCTCGGCGACGCCCTTCTCGATGTACCCGCGCACCCGCTCCTGCTGCCGGGCGCTGACCACCGGGCCGATGCGGTCACCGTACTTGGCGGCGGCGGTGGCGGCCAGCTCGACGGCCTCGGCGTACTGGTCGCGGTGGACCAGCATGCGGGTCCAGGCGCTGCACGTCTGGCCGGAGTTGGACATCACGTTGGCGACGCCGACGTTCACCGCCCGGGCGAGGTCGGCGCTCGGCAGGATGACGTTGGCGGACTTGCCGCCGAGTTCCAGGGCGACCTTCTTCACGGCCGCGCCGGCCACCGCGCCGATCCGCCGGCCGATCGCGGTGGAGCCGGTGAAGGAGACCAGGTCGACGCCGGGGTGCTCGGCGAGGGCCTGTCCGGCGACCGGGCCGAGGCCGGTGACCAGGTTGAACACCCCCGCGGGGACGCCCGCCTCGTGCACCGCCTCGGCGAACAGCTGGGCGGTGAGCGGGGTGTCCTCGGCGGGCTTGAGGACGACCGTACAGCCGGCGGCGAGGGCCGGGGCGACCTTGGCGACGATCTGGTGGAGCGGGTAGTTCCAGGGGGTGATGGCGCCGACCACGCCGATGGGCTCGTGCAGGACCGTGGAGTTGCCGACCTTCTCCTCGAAGGAGTGCCGCGCGGCCAGTTCGGCGAAGGAGGCCGCGACCGCGAGGGGCACGGCCGCGTGCACGGCCTCGGAGAACTTCAGCGGTGAGCCCAGCTCGGCGGTGACCGTCTCGGCGATCTCGTCCTTGCGGTCGACGAGGGCGCGGTGCAGGGCGGCGAGGCGGGCGGCGCGTTCGGCCGGGGGTGTCGCGGCCCAGGCGGGCAGGGCGGCGCGCGCGGCCCGTACGGCGGTGTCGACGTCCAGCGGGCCGCCCGCCGGGACCTTGCCGATGACCTGCTCGTCGGCGGGGTTGACGACCTCGATCACGTCCCGGCTCTCGGCGGGGCGCCAGTCGCCGTCGATGTACAGGGCGTCGTGTGCCTTCATGCTGTGTCCTCCCGGCGGGTCCGCGTCGTCCGGCACACAAACTAGCGGTGATAGTTTTGTTGCGCCAGACGTTCCCGGGCCATGGGCCCACCGGGACATCATCGCGGACGGCCCGGCCGGTGCGGACGCGGAGTCCGTCGCGGCCGGGCCGCCGGCCGTCCGGTGGCCCGCGCCCGCTCACTTCGCCGCGGTCGGACGGGCGAAGACCACCACGTTGCCGGTGTAGCCGGTGCGCCGGCCGAACAGGCCGCCGCAGGTGATGAGCCGCAGCTCGGGGCGCCCGGTCGCGCCGTAGACCTCCTTGTCGGGGAAGCCGGCCTCGCCGAAGACCTCCACCCGGTCCACGGAGTGGACGGCGGTACGTCCGTCCGCCCGCCGCACCTCGGCCGTCTTGCCCGGCTTCACCCGGGCGAGCCCGGCGAAGACGGCGGGTCCGCTGCGGGTGTCGCGGTGGCCGGCGGCGATCGCGGTGCCGGCCTCGCCCGGCGTGGGCCCGCCCTCGTACCAGCCGACCAGCCGGGGCCGGTCCACCGGCGGCGTCTCCGGCTCCCGGTTCGCGTCCAGGCGGGGCCGCCGCCTCGTCCGCGCCGCCCGCCCGGCCACGGCCGGTCTGTCGTGTCCCCCGCAGCGCGAGCCGACCGTCACCAGGACCACCACCAGCACGGCCGTCCTCGCCGGCCGGTAGGCGCGGGACCGGCACCAGGGCCTGCGCCGCCTACGCGGCGCCATGGGGCCGGCGGCGGATCAGCCGGACGTACACGGCGGCGCTGACCGCGACCAGGCCCACGGCCGCCGCGGCGGCCACCGGGGAGTACGCGGCGGCCGTGTCGATGAGACCGCCGCCGCCCGCGTGCACACCGCCGTGCGGGCCGTCGTGGTCGTTCTGCCCCCAGGACCCGTTGTCCTGGTGCTCCCCGTCGCGCTGCTGGTGGTCCTCGATCCGGCCGCCGGGCGCGCCCTCCGCCTTGCCGTCGTGGCAGTTGACACGGAAGACCTTCTCCTTCAGGGCCGGGGGCGCCCCCACGGTCCAGCCGATCTTGTACTGCCCGTCCGCCAGCCCCAGCGGACCGGCGTGCCCGGCGCCGCCGGCGAGCTGGATGATGCCCGTCACGGTGGTGGCGGGCAGCGGGGGCTGCGGGGTGATCGTGTACGCGATGCCGGTCAGGGTGTCGAAGTTGACGGCCTCCAGGAAGAACTTGCAGACCACCGGATCGTCCTTGGCCGAGCCGATGAACCACGGGGGGTTGGTCGAGCGGGCGTTGTGGATCCTGATGTCGCCGTTCTCCCCCCGGGCCGCCGCGTTCGGCGCCGCCACCCACGACGCGCCCGCCGCCATGAGGGCGGTGAGGACGACGATGGCACCCGCGCGGGAGCCGGCTGCACGGGGGAGTGTCAGGGTGGACATGCACAATCCTCCGAGTTCAGACGATTTTCATATAAATCGCTCTTTCGTCTGGACACTGCCTCATGACCCCCGCGGACCCCGGCAACGGCGCCGGGCGCCCCGTCAGGTGTCGCTCGTGCGGCGCAGTCCCGGGCCCTCGCGACGCTCCCGCGTCACCCGCCCGGCCCCCTCCCGGGCCCGCCCGGGCGAGCGCAGCGCGACCCCCGAGGAGACCAGCAGCAGGCCGCCGAGCAACACGAACGGCGCCGCCGCCCCCGCCACCCCGGCGACCAGCCCCGCGGCGGCCGGGGCGGCGACCTGGCCGAGCCGGTTGCCGGTCAGCCGCAGGGCGAGCGCGGTGGAGCGGGCCTCCTCGGGCGCGGCCCGCACCACCGTCGTCATCGACAGCGGCTGGCCCACGCCCAGGCAGAAGCCGAGGAGCGTGAGCATTGCGCCGAGCGCCCACACCGGCACCGGCAGCGCCACCCCCGCGCACAGCAGGGCCGCCAGCAGACACGTCACGGTGAGCAGCGCGGGCCTGCCGAGCAGCCGCAGCAGCGGGGTGAGGACGAGCCGGCAGGCGATGGTGGCACCGGCCCGCAGGCCGAGCAGGACGCCGATCACCGCGGGGGCGATGCCCCGGTGCTCGCCGACCACCGGGAGGTAGGCGGTGAGGATGTCGGTCGCGGACAGCACCGAGAGGCTGATCAGGATGCCCGCGGGCACGCCCCGGGCACGCAGGATGCCCGCGACCGGCACCCGCGCGCCGCGCGGCGGGTGCGCGTCGATAGCCGTACGGTCCTCGATCCGCCACAGCGTGGTGAACGCGACGGCGGCGCCCGCGCCCGCCGTGAGCAGGGCGAGCGCGCTGCTGTGCGCCAGGCCGGGGCCGCCGACGAGGGCGCCCGCGGCGAGCGGGCCGACGAGCTGGCCGAGGGAGGCGCCGATGGTGAAGTGGCCGAAGTTCCGGTCCTGTTCGTGGGGCGCGGACCGGCGGGCCACCAGCGACTGGGCGCCGATCACGAAGCACAGGTGGCCGAGGCCCGTCACCCCGCTCCACAGGGCCATCGCCCACAGGGTGCCGGCCAGCCCGCTCAGGACACAGCCGCCCGCGATGAGGACGACGCCCGCGGACAGCAGGGGCATGCAGCGGCCGTGGTCGGTGCGGCGGCCGAGCGGCACGGCCGCGAACAGCGGCAGCAGGGCGTAGGCACCGGCGATGACGCCGACCGCCCGTTCGTCGGCGCCCAGCGCGAGGGCCCGGTAGGAGACGGCGGGGCGGGCCATCGACACCGCCCCCTGTGCGCAGCCGAAGGCGATGACGAGGCGGAGCAGCCAGCCGCGGTTTCCACCGGGCGCCATGAGCGCGGTCCTTCCCGGGTGATCAGACGATGCCGAACAGGAGCGCCGAGCCGAGCACCACCAGGGAGGTGAGCGCGGCCCACTTGACCACGAACCGGGTGTGGTCGCCGAACTCCACCTTGGCCATGCCGACCAGGACGTAGACGGCCGGGACGAGCGGGCTGGACATGTGCAGCGGCTGGCCGGCGATCGAGGCGCGGGCGATCTCCAGGGAGGAGACGCCGTGCGCGTGGCCCGCCTCGGCGAGCACCGGCAGGACGCCGAAGTAGAAGCCGTCGTTGGACATGAAGTAGGTGAGCGGGATGCTCAGCACGCCGGTGACGACGGCCATGTGCGGGCCCATGCCGTCGGGGACGTTGTGCACCAGCCACTTCGCCATGTGGTCGACCATGCCGGTGCCCTGGAGGACGCCGGTGAAGACGGCGGCGGCGAAGACCATGCCGGAGACGTTGAGGACGTTTTCGGCGTGGGCGGCGATCCGCGCCTTCTGGTCCGGCATGTGCGGGAAGTTGACGGTCAGGGCGAGGGCCGCGCCGAGCAGGAACAGCACCGGGATCGGCAGCCACTCCATGATCATCGCGGTCAGCAGGACGACCGTGAGCAGCGCGTTGAACCAGTACAGCCTCGGGCGCAGGGTGGGGCGGTCCGGGTCCAGGCCCTGGAAGCCGTCGTCGGCCGCCTCGCCGGGGAGGTCCCCGCCGGCGCCGGAGCCCCCGGCCCGCGCGGGGGAACCGGCGCCGACCAGTACCGTCTCGCTCTCCTCCACCAGCACCTCGTCCAGCGCGAGCACGCCGAGCCGCGCCCGCTCGCGGCGGCCGAGGACGTAGGCGAGGACGAGCACGAACAGCAGACCCATGGCGAGGGCCGGGATCATCGGGACGAAGATGTCGCTCGCGTCCACCTTCAGCGCGGTGGCGGCGCGGGCGGTGGGGCCTCCCCAGGGGAGCGTGTTCATCACGCCGTTGGCCATGGCGGCGACGCCGGTCATCACGACCAGGGACATCTTCAGGCGCTTGTAGAGGGGGTACATCGCCGAGACGGTGATCATGAAGGTGGTGGAGCCGTCGCCGTCCAGGGAGACGATCGCGGCGAGGACCGCCGTGCCGACCACGATCCGCAGCGGATCGGCCTTGCAGAACCGCAGGATGCCCCGGACGACCGGGTCGAAGAGGCCGACGTCGATCATCACACCGAAGTAGACGATCGCGAACATGAGCATCGCCGCGGTGGGCGCGAGGGCGGTGACGCCGTCGATGACGTAGTCGCCGAGCTTGCCGCCCTTGCCCACGAACACGCAGAACAGCGCGGGGACGAGCACGAGCGCCGCGATCGGCGACATCTTCTTCAGCATGATCAGCACCAGGAAGGTCGCGATCATGGCGAAGCCGAGGATGGTCAGCATGAGTGGATACCTAACGTTCGCCCTTGAACATCCCACCTGTGGGTCGGCGGTGCGATGACGTTAGGTCCGTTCAACCGGCGTTAACAAGATGTTGACGCGCGAGCAATAAGCGCAAAAGTCCAGGTCAGGCGCGGGACCGTTCAGTCGAGTACGCGTGCCAGGTAGGCACGCAGCAGCTCCCGGGTCTCGGCGATGACCGCCTCGTCCCCCTGCGGGTCGAGCCGGAAGGCGAGTTGTACGAGGGTGTCGGCGCTCTCCACCGCGACCAGGAAGACCCGCCGCAGCTCCGCGTCCGGGGTGCGGGCGAGATAGCCGGCGAGCAGCTCGGTGAGCCGGTCGGAGACGCGGGTGTTGGGCTCGTCGTGGCGGGAGCCGACCGGGATCTGGTTGCCGAAGTCGACCAGGGAGAAGCCGGGCGCGGTCCGCTTCATGGCGAGGTACTCGTCCAGGACGGCGTCCATGGCGGCCCGCCAGTCCCCCGTGCGGGCCTTGTCCAGCCGCTCGGTGACGCGCTCGACGTACCGCTCCAGGTTGCGCTGGGCGAGGGCGTCGGCCATCTCCCGCTTGTTGCCGAAGAACCGGTAGACCGAGCCGATGGGCACACCGGCGCGCTGGGCGACGGCGCGGGTGCTCAGGGCGTCGTAGCCGACCTCGTCGAGGAGGCCGGCACAGGCGTCCAGGATCCTGGTGAGCCGCTCGGCGCTGCGCCGCTGGACGGGCGCGCGACGGAGCGATGTCGCATGGGGCACGGGCTTCATGATGCCTTTCCGCCGAAGTGAGGTGAACCTTGCCTCAGGGTACGGAGACGGACGCCCGCCACACTCAGACCCCGACGGGCCGCCCGCACCGACGGGCCGGCCCCGCCTTCGCCCTCCGCCTCCCGGCGCACGCGGTCTCACGTGTTCGCCGGGCTCACTTGCCCCGGGTGGCCGGTGCGGGCTCGTCGGGTGGGGGGTTTCCGCTCGTTTCCGCGTCGGAGACGGTGATGTCGGCGGTGTTCTCGACCGGCTTGCCGTGGACGGCCCACACCGTGCCGTCGTCGGCGTACAGCCGGGCGGTGATCTGGTGGGTGCCGTGCGGGACGCGGTCGGCGGCCAGATGGTAGGCGGGGGTGTGCAGCCGGGCGACCCGGTGGCCGTCGACGAGGAGGTGGACGACCCCGCGCCCGAGGGCGGCGGCCTGCCGGGCCCCCGGCGCGGAACAGCGGAAGTGACGCAGGTCCAGCCGGACGTCCCAGCCGCCGGCCGGGTCCGGCGTGACCTCGACGGCGACCGCGGGCGCGTTCCGCGCGGGCACCTCCCGCAGGTTGCGGCCGGTCTCGTCGGTGGTGTCCAGCACCTTTCCCACGGGCGAGGGCGAGACCGTGCCCTCGTGCGCCTCACCGGTTGCGCAGGCCGCCGCTCCCCACGGCAGCAGGACGCACACCACGAGCGCGGTGAGCCGCCCGCGCGTCCATTTCTTCCACGACATGATCCGGAGCGTAGAACAGCGCCCCCACGCCCCGGATCCGCCTCAGGTCTGGTTCGCCCCCTACCCCGGAGGGAGGACCGGGATCCCTCTTGCGCGGGCCCCCACTCATTCCTACGGTGTTGCATAGGAATCGGCGGCACAAGGAGCGATCATGAGCGATGGGGGCACCTCCCGCGCGAGCGTGTGCGAACGCGGGGGAGCACGGAAGACCGCCGAGGGGCTGTCGTACCTGACCGGGTTCGGCAATGAACACGCCTCACAGGCGGTACCGGGCGCCCTGCCCGAGGGCCGCAACTCGCCGCAGCGCGCACCGCTCGGCCTGTACGCCGAGCAGCTGAGCGGTACGGCGTTCACCGAGCCGCGTGCGCACAACCGGCGTTCGTGGCTGTACCGCATCCGCCCTTCGGCCGCCCATCCCCCGTTCACCCGCACCGGCAACGGCGCGCTGCGCACGGCGCCGTTCACGGAGACGGTGCCCGATCCCAACCGGCTGCGCTGGAACCCGCTGCCGCAGCCCCCGGCCGGCACCGACTTCCTCGGCGGCCTGTGGACACTGGGCGGCAACGGCGACGCGACCCAGCGCACCGGCATGGCCGTGCACCTCTACCACGCCGACGCCTCGATGGAGCGGGTCTTCTCCGACGCCGACGGCGAACTGCTGATCGTGCCCGAGCGCGGCGGGCTGCTGCTGCACACCGAGTTCGGCCGGCTGCATGTGGAGCCGGCCCATGTCGCGCTGATCCCGCGTGGGGTGCGCTTCCGTGTGGAGCTGCTGGACGACTCCGCGCGCGGCTATGTGTGCGAGAACTACGGCGCCCCGTTCCGGCTGCCCGACCTCGGGCCCATCGGCGCCAACGGACTCGCCAATCCCCGGGACTTCCAGGCGCCGGTCGCCGCGTACGAGGACGTCGAGGGCCCGATGGAGGTGGTGAACAAGTTCTGCGGCAACCTGTGGACGGCCACCTACGACCACAGCCCCCTGGATGTGGTCGCCTGGCACGGCAATTATGTGCCGTACGTCTACGACCTGCGCCGGTTCAATGTGATCGGCACCATCTCCTACGACCACCCCGACCCGTCGATCTTCACGGTCCTGACCTCCCCGTCGGACACCCCGGGCCTGGCCGGCGTGGACTTCGTGGTGTTCGCGCCGCGCTGGCTGGTGGGCGAGGACACCTTCCGGCCGCCGTACTTCCACCGGAACGTGATGAGCGAGTACATGGGCCTGATCGAGGGCGCCTACGACGCCAAGGCGGAGGGCTTCGTGCCCGGCGGCGGCTCGCTGCACAACATGATGTCGGCGCACGGCCCGGACCGGGACACGTTCGACCGGGCGAGCGCGGCCGAGCTGCGGCCGCACAAGGTCGACGACGGGCTGGCCTTCATGTTCGAGACCCGCTGGCCGGTGACGCTCACCCCGCACGCGGCCGGCGCGGACCACCTCCAGCGGCACTACGACGATGTGTGGCAGGGACTCGAACGACACTTCCGGGGGTGAGGCCCGGCGTTGCGCGGGAGGTTCCCCGCCGGGTACGGATAGCGGCGTGACCTCCTTCGCCCCGGACTCCATCGTGCTGAACCGCAAGCTGCCGCTGTGGTATCAGGTGTCGCAGTCGCTGCGCGCCTCGATACTGGGCCGCTCCCCCGAGGAGCCGCTGCGGCTGCCCACCGAGGAGCGGCTGGCGGAGCACTACGGCGTGAGCGTGCTGACCATGCGGCAGGCGCTGAAGGAGCTGGAGGACGAGGGGCTGATCAGCCGGCACCGGCGGCGCGGCACGTTCATCGAGCCCGGGGTGCGGCGCGGGGCGCCGGTGCGGCTGCTGGGCTCGGTGGACGCGATCGTGGCCCAGCAGTCCGGGATGACGACCAAGCTGCTGGGGCACGGCCGGGTGCCGGTGCCGGCCGTGCTCGCCGAGTACTTCCCGGACCTCGCGGAGGTGGCGGCGTACCACCGGCTGCGCAGCGACGAGAAGACCGGTGAGCCGATCAATCACGCCGTCAACCACGTCCGGCCCGACCTGGCCGAGCGGATCGACCCGGACGACCTGGTGCGCTGGCCGATGACGAAGGTGCTGCGGGACGTGGTGAAGGCCGACATCGCCCGGATCACCGACACGGTGCAGGCGCGGCTCGCCGATCCGGAGACGGCGCGGCTGCTCGACGTGCCGCTGCTGAGCCCGATCCTGCACTACACCGGGGTGACGTACGACAGCGCGGGGCGGGCGCTGGACGTGGCCGTCATTCATTACCGCGGGGACCGGTTCTCGTTCACCGTCACTCTCGACGCCACCTGATCCCGGGGCGTTCCAGGCCGTACGATGCCCCCCGTGACGCACGACGACGCTCCGCCGCTGGCGGACCTCATGCCGTGGTCCGTCGCACCGTTGCGGCCGGGCCGTGCCTGGCCGATGGCGGCCGATCCCGTCTCGCTGCGGGCCCGCTGGGACGCCCTGCTGAGCGCCGAGGGGGCTCGGCGGGAGGCGTTGTTCGAGCCGACCCGGGCGCGTGGGCTCACCTCGGCCGTGGGCCAGTTGCCCGGTCAGTCCACGGGGACGCGGCGGCTTTCGCGGGCCGAGGGGCCCTGCGCGGAGCCGGTGCGGGTGCTGGCCGCGCCGTTCGACGAGCGGTGGCTGATCCCGGACCACCGGCTGATCGACGCGGCCCGCCCGGAGCTGTGGCGGGTGGCGGACGCGCGGCAGGTGTTCACGGTCGAGACCGGTGACGCGGACCTGCCGCTGCTGGCGACCGCGCTCCTGCCGGTCCTGCGCCCCGGCCGGGTGCGCCCGCTGTACCGCCGCCCCGGCGGCACCGAACCGAACCTGGCCCCGGGCCTGCTGGAGCATCTGTCGGCCCGCCTGGGCACGCGCCCCTCGGCGGCGGACGTGCTGGCCTGGACCGTGGCGGCCGTCCGTCCCGACCTCACCGTGCCGCTGACCGACGACCGCGCACTGTGGGCGGCCGGAGTGGAGTGGGGACGGCGGGCGCTGTGGCTGATGTGCCGGGACGGGGAGCGGCCCCGGCTGCCGGGCGGCCGCCGGCCGTACGTCCGCGCGCCCCTGCCGGGGCGCCCGGAGGCCCTGCGGTACGACCCCGGCGAGGAGGCCCTGTACCTGGACGAGGGCCGGATCTCCCCCGTCCCGGCCGAGGTCTGGGCGTTCGAGGTGGCCGGGGTCCGCGTCCTGGAGTCCTGGTTCGCGGCCCGGACCGGACCGGCCGAGCCGGGCACGCTCGCCGCGATCCGTCCGGCGGCCTGGCCGCAGGGCTGGACCTCGGAGCTGCTGGAGCTGATCACGGTGCTGGCGCTGCTGGCGGAACTACGGGCCTCGCGGGCCGGGTTGCGGCCGGTGCCGGCGGTGACGGCGGGCGAGCTGCGGCGGGCGGGCGTGCTGCCGGTGCCGGACTCCGCCCGCCGCCCCGCCTCGGTGCTGGGCCACCAGGAGGAGGGCCCGGAGGGACAGTTCGCGCTGCTCTAGCCCGCCGCGCGGGAACGCAGGGCGGTCTCCAGCCGGGCGATGTCCTCGGCGTCCTTGGCGCGGCGGGGCCGGGAGGGGTCCCAGAGCGGCATCATGCGCTTGATCTCGATCTGGACGCGCGGGTCGACGATGGGCGCCCGGAGCTCGCCGATCCGGCCGGGTGCGGTGCCGAGCAGCCCGTCCGGCCAGGGCGTGCCGGCCCAGGGTCCGCCGGCCACGGTGACCCGTCCGGCCGGGTCCCGGTCGATCAGGGTGAAGCTGCCGTCCAGGCCGTCCTTGACGAAGTCGAGCTGGAGGTCCGCGGGCGGCCCCGGGACCGGTGTGTGGCCGAGGTTGGTGAGGATCCCGGCGAGGGCCGGGGCGTCCCGCGCCCAGGCGAACCAGTCGATGTCGCCGTGGTCGCGGGTGACCTCGCCGAGGAAGAAGTCCATGGCCCAGCCGCCGCGCAGCCAGAGCGGGATCCCGGCGGCCCGGGCCGCCTCCAGCACCTCGGCCACCAGGGCGAGCTGCCGCCGGGCCCGCTCCCGGTCCGTCACGGCTCGCGGCGCGGCGCGAACGCGTCGACGACCCGCTCCACCGCCCGCTCGAACATCGCCTCCAGGTCGACCGGCCCGGCGTCCTCGGTGAACGCCGCCGCCATGCGCGGGTACGCGCCGGTGGCGAGCCGGCCGCCCAGGTAGGCGATGCGGACCGCGTTCTCCTCCTCCTCGGACCACGGCAGGGCGCGGACCCGCTCGGCGGTGTCGAGTTCGTTGCGGACGTAGGTCGTGACCATGCCGTTCAGCATGGCGATCAGCTCCAGCTTGGTGCCGTACCGCGCCTCCAGCGGTTCCAGGCAGGCCAGGCAGTGCTCCAGATAGCGCAGGGCGTTCGGGCTGAAGCCGTAGACGGGGGACATCAGGCGCGGCAGCCACGGGTGCCGGCGCATCAGCTCGCGCGTCTGCCGGGCCACCCGGCGCATGTCGGCCCGCCAGTTTCCGCTCGGCTCCCACGGCTCGTGCTCGGCGCCGGCCGCGTCCACCATCAGCTCGTACAGGTCCTCCTTGCGGGGGACGTAGTTGTACAGCGACATGGTGCCGCAGCCCAGTTCGGCGGCGACGTGCCGCATCGACACCGCGTCGAGCCCCCGCTCGTCGGCGATCCGGACGGCGGCGGCGGCGATGTCCTCGCGCGTGTACGCCGGTTTCGGGCCCCGGCCGGCACGCTCGGGGCGCGACCAGATCACCTCGGGTACGGCCCGTCGGACTGCCATCGATCGATCACCTCGACACCATCCTAGTTACGTACGGCGTACGTAGTGCGATAGGGTCCCGGCATGAATACTACGTACGCCGTACTTAGTGAAGGTCTGGAGAAGCGCTTCGGCGCGGTGCCGGCCCTGCGCGGGCTGGACCTGGCCGTCGCCGAGGGCACGGTCTGCGGGCTGCTCGGCCCGAACGGGGCCGGCAAGACGACGGCGGTGCGGCTGCTGACCACGCTGCTGCGCCCGGACGGCGGCTCGGCCCGGATCGCCGGGCACGACCTGGTGCGGGAGGCGGCGGCCGTACGGCAACGGATCGGGGTCACCGGGCAGTACGCCTCGGTCGACGGCGACCTCACCGGACGGGAGAACCTGCGGCTGTTCGCCCGGCTGCACCGGGTGCGCGGGCCGGCCGCCCGCGCCGACGACCTGCTGGAGCGCTTCGGCCTGACCGAGGCTGCGGACCGGAAGGCATCCGCCTACTCCGGGGGCATGCGGCGCCGGCTGGACCTCGCCGCGAGCCTGGTCCGCCGTCCCGCCGTGCTCTTCCTGGACGAGCCCAGCACCGGGCTGGACCCGGCCAGCCGCGCCCGGATCTGGCAGGCCGTGCGCGAGCTGAAGGCGGACGGCACGACCGTGCTGCTGACCACGCAGTACCTGGAGGAGGCCGACCGGCTCGCCGACGACATCGCCCTGATGGACCGGGGCCGGGTCGCCCACACCGGCTCGCCCGCCGCACTGAAGGCGGTTGTCGGGTCGCACGCGGAGGCGGTGGTCGCCGATGCCGAGGCGCTCCCCCGGGCCGCGGCCGTGCTCGACCGGCTGACCGGCCGGGAGCCCGTGCTCGACCGGGAACGCAACGCGGTCGGCGCGGTCACCACCGACCCGACGCTGACCCTGCCCCGGCTGGTGCGCGCCCTGGACGCGGCCGGGGTGCCGTTGCTGGACGCGGGCATCCGGCCGCCCACCCTCGACGACGTCTTCCTGCGGCTCACCGGGGAGTCCGCCCGCGACGAGGAGGCCGCCGCGTGAGCGCGCTCGCGCACGACGGGCTGGCGATGGCGGGCCGGCAGCTGCGCCGGGTCCGCAACAACCCGGGGCTGGCGGTCCTGACCCAGCTGATGCCGGTCAACATGCTGCTGTTCTTCGGCTACGTGTTCGGCAGCGCCCTGGCCGTGCCCGGCCGGGAGTACCGCTCCTTCCTGGTGCCCGGGCTGCTCGCCGCGACCGCCGCCGGCGGGCTGATGACCGGCATGTTCCAGGCGGCCCAGGACACCCACCGGGGCGTGGCGGACCGGCTGCGCACGATGCCGGTGAGCCGGGCCGCCGTCCCCCTCGGGCAGGCGGTCGCCGACCTGGCCGTCACGACGCTCGGGACGGTGCCGCTGCTGCTGACCGGGCTCGCGGTGGGCTGGCGGATCGAGGGGTCGGCGGCCGGCGCGGCCGGCGCCGTGGGGCTGCTGCTGCTCTTCCGGTTCGCCTGCACCTGCGCCGGGATCCTGCTGGGCCTCATGACCCGCAGCGAGGAGGCGGCCGGCCAGCTCGGCGCGTCCTCCTTCGTGCTGCCGCTGCTGTCCGACGCGTACATCCCGACCGGCGGCCTGCCGCCCTGGCTGCGCACGCTCGCCGAGTGGAACCCGATCAGCGCGGTGACCACGGCCCTGCGGGACCTCTTCGGCAACGCGCCCGTCCCCGAGGGCGCCGCCTGGCCGGTGGCCCACCCGGTGGCCGGCTCGCTCGCCTGGTGCCTTCTCCTCACCGCCGTGTTCCTGCCGCTCGCCGTGGCCCGGTACGCGCGGACCGGGTGACTCCGCACTGCTGACAAAGCCGCCGGCCGGGGGAGATCATCCACCCCATGGATCAGCTCCCGCTGCCCCTTGAGGGCATCACCGTCGTCGCCGTCGAACAGGCCGTGTCGGCGCCCTTCGCGACCCGGCAGCTCGCCGACCTGGGCGCCCGGGTCATCAAGGTGGAGCGGATCGACGGCGGCGACTTCGCGCGCGGCTACGACACGGCGGCCGGCGGTCTCGCCTCGCACTTCGTGTGGTGCAACCGCGGCAAGGAGTCCATCGCGCTGGACCTGAAGGACCCGCGCGGCCTGGAGGTCGTCCGGCGGCTGGTCGCGGACGCGGACGTGTTCGTGCAGAACCTCGCGCACGGCGCGGCGGCCCGGCTCGGCCTGGACGCGGCCACGCTGTGCGCCGCCCACCCGCGCCTGATCGCCGTGGACATCTCCGGCTACGGCGGCTCGGGGCCGTACGCGGACAAGCGGGCCTACGACATGCTGGTGCAGTGCGAGGCGGGCCTGGTGTCGGTGACCGGGACGCCGGAGCGGCCGGTGAAGGCGGGCGTCCCGGCGGCGGACATCGCGGCGGCCATGTACGCGTTCTCCGGTGTGCTGGCCGCGCTGGTGCGGCGCGGCACGACCGGGCGGGGCGGGCCGGTGGAGGTGTCGATGCTGGAGGCGCTCGCCGAGTGGCTGGGGCATCCGCTGCACCACACGATGCACGGCGGCGAGCCGCCCGCCCGCACCGGGCTGGCGCACGCCGTGATCGCGCCGTACGACGCCTATCCGACGGCGGACGGCGGGCGGGTGCTGCTGTCGGTGCAGAACGACCGGGAGTGGCGGCGGCTGGCCGAACAGGTCCTCGGCCGCCCGGAACTGGGCACGGACCCGGCGTACGCGACGAACGCGGCCAGGGTGGCGCACCGGGAACGGACCGACGCGCTGGTGGCGGGGGCGCTGCGGGTGCTGGACGCCGGGGAGGCGCTGGCCCGGCTGGAGCGGGCGGGCATCGCCTGCGCCCGGCTGCGGGACGTGCGGGAACTGGCGGAGCATCCGCAGCTGGCGGCCCGGCGGCGGTGGCGTCGGGTGGGAACGCCGGCCGGGCCGCTGAAGGCGCTGCTGCCGCCCATCACACTGCCGGGCGGGGACGAGGCACGGATGGGTGACGTGCCCGCGCTCGGGCAGCACACCGGAGCGCTGCTGCGTGCCGTGGGGATGACGGACGACGAGGTCGCAGCGCTGCGCCGGGACGGTGTGGCGGCCTGAGCGCGGTGCCCCCGCACGAAGGCCGGGGCCCTGCGGTGCGGTCAGTGACCGCCGAACAGCGAACGGCGCAGCCGGCGCAGCGGCGCGAAGAGCGAGACGCGGCTGACCCGCGCGCCCCGGTCGCTGCGCGTGTGCACGGAGTCGCGTGCCGTCAGCTCACGCATCAGCGACGTCGCCTCGACCGTCTCCCGCTGCGGTATGGCGGGTCCCGCCAGCACCGACAGATGGCGGTCCAGGCGCGAACTGGTCGCGCTGCTCCCGCAGGTGATCGCAGGGACCCTCGCCCTGCTGCGCACTGTTATCTGTTCCATGTCACTCCCCACCCGTACGAGTCACCCGGCCCGGGCAGGCTAACCCTATCGCCCCACTGAGGCACCCGGGTATCTCGCCCACAGGATTCACCTTCCCCACAAGGGGGTTGACCATCCCTCGTTGACTACTCTCCGAATCCGACCGATTTCAGGGTGAGTTGGACAAGAGGGCGCCGGGTGGGGCGCCCTGATCGGCCGTCGGGCCCGGCGGTCACGGCGAGTGACACCGGGCGGGATCGAGTCTTCCGTGATCAAGGGCGTGTCGCCCGTCGGGAGCCCGGGGCGCGGGAGCCGGAGCCGGCGGACACGCGCGCCGAGGGTGACGGCGGCCTCCCGCGCGGAGGCGGAGGCGATCGCTCCGGTGCCGCGGCGCCGGCCGGCCGCGCCGGTCGCCGCGCGGGCGTCCGGGGCGGACGGAACGTGGGCGATCTCACGCGCCCGCACCGCGAAGAGGGGGCGATGAACAGGGCCGCGGCGGCGGCCGGCGGGAGCGGGAGCTCGTCCGCCTTCGGGGAGTCGCGGTGTTCACCCGGTATGCCCGGTGGTATCGGCGCCCAGGCCGGGAAGGGTGTGCCCGAGGGGGGCCGCACGCGTGGTCCGCCGGGCTACGTTGGTGGGAAGTCACGCGAGAGGCCGTGGGGGGCGCCCGTGTCCGCAGAGCCGGGACAGGAACGTGTGATCGCGGGCCGCTACCGCCTGCTGTCCACGCTGGGCGAGGGTGGCATGGGCACGGTGTGGCGGGCCCGGGACGAGGTGCTGCGCCGCGAGGTGGCCGTCAAGGAGGTGCGGGCGCCCGGGACGCTGCCCGGCCCCGACCTGGAGCGGATGTACGCGCGGCTGGAGCGCGAGGCGTGGGCGGCGGCCCGGGTCGCGCACCGGGGCGTGGTCACGGTGTACGACGTGGCGCTGGAGGGCGGCCGGCCGTGGATCGTGATGGAACTGGTGCGCGGGCTGTCCCTCGCCGACCGGCTGGCGGCGGACGGTCCGCTGCCGCCGCGGGAGGCCGCGCGCGTCGGCGCCGAGCTGCTGTCGGCGCTGCGCGCCGCGCACGCCGTCGGGGTGCTGCACCGGGATGTGAAGCCGGCCAACGTGCTGCTGTCCAACGACGGCCGGGTGGTCCTGACCGACTTCGGGATCGCCTCGCTGGAGGGCAGCTCGGCGCTGACGATGACCGGAGAGGTGATCGGCTCGCCCGAATACCTCTCACCGGAGCGGGCGCTCGGGCGCACACCGGGGCCGGAGGCGGATCTCTGGTCGCTGGGGGTGCTGCTGTACACGGCGGTCGAGGGCGTCTCGCCGTTCCGTCAGGAGACCGCGCTGAGCACCCTGCGGGCCGTGGTGGACGAGGAGGTGCCGCCGCCGCACCGGGCCGGACCGCTGGCGCCGGTCGTCGAGGGGCTGCTGCGCAAGGACCCCGCGGAGCGCCTGGACGCGGGGCGGGCGGAGCGGGAGTTGCGGATCGTCGCCGCGGGCGGGTCCGCCGGGGCGCCCGCCCGGCCCGTGCCGCCGTACACCGATGCGACGCCCGTGGCCGGACCCGGTGAGGAGGAGCCGCCTCCGGCGCCGGGTCCGTCCCCCGCCCCGCGGCCGTCCGCCCCGGCGGAGCGGAGCGGGCGGGCGGGCGCGGTCCTGGTGGCGGGCGCGCTGGTGGTGGTGCTGGCGCTGGCGGGGCTGGCGTACGTGCTGACGCAGCGCGACGGGGACGGCGGCCGGGGGAGCCGGGGTGCCCCGCCGGGCGGCGCGGCCACCCCGACCGCGCACGGCGGGGGCACCTCCTCGGCCACGGCGCCGAGCACGTCCGCCGGAGGCCGCCCGGAGCAGTCGGTGGGGGTCACGGTGGCCGGGGAGGGCACGGAGTACTCCGGGTCCTGTCCGCCGCCGGGCGGGCGGGCGCCCGCCTTCACGGCGACGTTCACGGTGGAGCGGCTGCCCGCGCGGGTGGAGTACCGGTGGGTGACGACACGCGGTTCGGTGTCGGAGCCGGGGTGGCGCACGCTGTCGTTCCCGGCGGGCGGTGAGAGGACGCGGCGGGTCCGGGTGACGCTCATGGTGTACAGGGGCGGCGCGTCGGCCGGGGACCGGGTCGGGGTGAAGGTGCGCGAGCCGGTGAAGGCCTCCTCGGACACGGTCCCGTTCTCGGTGGACTGCGCGCGGACGGCGACGGAGACTCCCTCGCACGGGACCTCCGCCTCCGCCTCGGCCTCCGCCTCGGCCTCCGCCTCGGCGTCAGGGCCGGGGTCGGGGTCGGCGCCGGGATCGGCTACGGGCTCGCCCTGAGCAACTCCCGGCAGCGGTCCGGAGGTTCATTCCGCGGGGCGAGCCCGTTCGGGTGACGCGTGGACGGGGAACGTTACGCGTTGTTCGTGAACACCGGCAGGTAGCCGCCGGAGTGGCCGGCCGCCGTGGGGTGGTACGACTGGCCGATGTCGAGCCAGTCGACGCTGTGCAGCCAGGAGGAGCCGGAGCAGATCTCGTGGCCGGAGAAGGTGGTGCGGACGTCGCCGAAGACGAAGTTGTGGGCGGTGGCACGGGCCTTGATGGTGGTGTCGAGGTAGTCGGCCGCGTCGTTGACGGCGGCCCGCTTGGTCTCGGAGAGGCCGAGGCAGGACTGGCCGAGCAGGTAGAAGCGGGGGTAGCCGATGACGACCACCCGGGCGGCCGGGGCCTTGGCCCTGATCGCGTTGTAGAGGGTGTCCAGCTTGCCGGGGAGCGTGTTCGCGACGTACGCCTTGGCGGTGTTGATCCGGGACAGGCAGGAGCTGTCGGACTGGAGCACACAGGTCGTCATGACGTCGGCGAAGCCCGCGTCGTTGCCGCCTGCCGTGAGGGACACCAGCGAGGTGGCGGAGTCGAGCGAGCCGAGCTGGTTCGCGAGCACGTCGTCCGTCGTGGCGCCCGAGCAGGCGTTGAAGGCGAACGAGGAGGGGCTGTGGGCGGCGTTCCAGAGGTAGGGGTACGCCTTGGTGCTGCGGTCGCAGTCGCCGCTGGAGCCGATGTAGCTGCCGGCGCCCACTCCGGAGGAGTAGGAGTCGCCGAGGGCCACGTAGCCGCCGGCCGCGGCGGACGAGGTGGCCTGCGCCGATGCGGCCCCGGTGACACCCAGGCCGAAGGCGAGGAGGAGCGAGGTAACGAGTCCGGTAAGTCGGGAACGTCTCATGGAACCTCCCTTTAGCAGGATCTCTGCCTCAACGTTGGTAGCAGCTACGCGTGTTGACAGGAAGTGTTCATGCCAAAACTTTCCCGGTCTCGACGAGATCGACCCGAGACATTCACCGTTCACATATTGCATGTTCATGTCAAATATGTCGTCGCATCGCCAACTCCCTCGCGCGGCACGGCGGACGCGCCGCGACGGGAACGCCCGTTCGCCCCGGCCGCCGTCTTGACGCCCCGTCGGCGGCTGCGCCACATTGAAGCCCGGCATCAGGCGCGTCGGGGGGCAAAGTCGCCAATGCGGACCATACCTGTCGGGACACCTTCTTCTGACGGCACCGAGACGGACACCGACGGCACGCGACCGGGACCGGGGAGGGGCCCGGTACCGCTGCTCGCCGGGGCCGCGACCGCCGTGGCGGCGGCCGGCGCGCTGCTCGTGCTGATCGACTCCGGATCACCCCTGCGTGCCCCGTGCACGCTGTTCTTCCTGCTCGCCGCGCCGGCCGGGGCGATCGCGGCGGCGCGGCGCGGGCCGGACCCGCTCGGCCGGGCGGTCACCGCCCTCGCGGGCGCGATCGTCGTGGACCTGCTGGTCGCCCAGGGCATGCTGGCCGCGCACCGCTGGTCGGCCGGGGGCGGGGTGGTCGTGGTGACCGGGTTCAGCCTGCTGGTCCTGCTGGTCGCGCTGCTCAGGGGCCACGCGCGGGGAAGGGACCCGCACGGCTGACCACGGCCCCTCGGGGCGATGGCCTTCACAGCGGCATCGGCCTCACCGGGGCATTGCCCTCACCGGAGCGTTGGGCCTCCACCGGAGCGTTGGGCCGGAAATACCGTGCGGGCGGGGCATCCGTGCCGGATCATGGCGGACATGTCCGCGAACCCACACGACGCCCTGCCGATCCGGCTCCACGTCGACGATTCCGACTCGCCCTCCGACGTCGTCGACGCGCTGTTCCTCGGCCGCTTCGCTACGGGCGAGCAGCCGTACTCGCACGCCGTGAACATCGACCGCGTCCGCTCGGGAGCGACCCTGCTGCCGGAGGGCGCCCGGGTGCTGCGGGTGGCCCGCGACGACGACCGCAGCGCGACCCTCGCCGACGGGGACGGCTGGACCCTGCTGGTCTCCCGCTGGAACCGGGGCGCGGACGTGACGGTCACCGCGACCAGCGCGGAACTGGCCAAGCGGGTCCTCGACCAGGCCACGGACGGCGCGGCCGACGAGCCCGAACCGCAGCCGGAGAACGTGACGATGGGGTTCTGGTACGTCTCCCCGCGGCGCGGCCCGCACCGCACCACCCGGCAGATCTCCGCGGGCACCTGGGAGGAGGTCCGGGCCAACTACACCGCGCCGGTGGCGGACGCCATGGACCGGCTGATGCGGACGACGCCCGACGACATCGCCGGCCGGCTGCTGCTGCTCCACGGCCCGCCGGGCACCGGCAAGACGTCCGCGCTGCGCACCCTCGCCCGTTCCTGGCGGGACTGGTGCCAGGTCGACTGCGTCCTGGACCCCGAGCGGCTCTTCTCCGACGTCGGCTATCTGATGGACATCGCGATCGGCGAGGACGACGGCGCGGGCAAGGGCCGCTGGCGCCTGCTGCTGCTGGAGGACTGCGACGAGCTGATCCGGGGCGAGGCCCGGCACATGGCGGGCCAGGCCCTGTCCCGGCTGCTGAACCTCACCGACGGGCTGCTCGGCCAGGGCCGCAACGTCCTGGTCGGCGTCACCACCAACGAGGACCTGGAGCGGCTGCACCCGGCCGTGGTCCGCCCCGGCCGCTGTCTGGCCCGGATCGAGGTGGGCCCGCTGACCCGCCGGGAGGCGGTGGACTGGCTCGGCACCGAGCAGGGCATCGGCCGGGAGGGCGCGACCCTGGCCGAGCTGTACGCGCTGCGCCGGGGCATCGCGCCGGCGTCGGTGCCGGGGGCCCGGGAGGGAGCGGACGCGGGGCTGTACCTGTGAGCACCCTTCGGGTGAACGCCGTCACGGCGAGTGCTTTCATGGGTGTATGACCCTGTATGTCGGCACGTCGGGGTGGCAGTACAAGGACTGGCGGGACCTCGTCTATCCTGCCGGGGTGCCGGCGCGGCTGTGGCTGGAGGAGTACACCCGGCTGTTCGCGACCGTGGAGCTCAACAACGCGTTCTACCGGCTGCCCTCGTACGACACCTTCGCCGGCTGGCGGCAGCGGGTGCCGCCGGACTTCGTGGTCGCGGTCAAGGCCAGCCGGTTCCTGACCCACGTCAAGCGGCTGAAGGACCCCGGGGAGCCGGTGCACCGGCTGCTGACCCACGCGGCGGGTCTCGGCGACCGCCTGGGCCCGGTCCTGCTCCAGCTCCCGCCGACCCTGCGCGCCGACCCGGCCCTGCTGGACGCCTGCCTGGCCCGCTTCCCGCCCGGTACGCGGGTGGCGGTCGAACCCCGGCACGCGTCCTGGTGGACGGCCGAGGTCCGCGAGGTGCTGGTGTCCCGTGGCGCGGCCCTGTGCTGGGCCGACGTCCTGGCCCGCCCGGTGGCCCCGCTGTGGCGCACCGCCGGCTGGGGCTACGTCCGCTTCCACCAGGGCCGCGCCCGGCCGTGGCCGCGCTACGGCCGCCGCAGCCTGGAGACCTGGGTCGACCGCGTCGCGACGACCTGGTCCGACGGTGAGGACGTGTACGCGTACTTCAACAACGACCCCGGCGGCGCGGCCGTCCGGGACGCGGCGGCGTTCGCGCGAGCGGCGCGCGGGGCGGGTCTGACGGTGACGCGCACCCCGGAGCCGGCGAAGCTCGCCTGATCCTTCCCGCCGCCACTCCCCCGGCCCCTAATCCCCGTAAGCCGCCCGCAGGGCGTCCCGTACGGCGGCCAGTGCCTCGCCCTCGCCCAGCCCCAGCCGCCGCACCCGCTCGGCGTAGGACTGCGCGGCGAGGGATGCCTGCCGCTCGGCGGCCGAGCCCGCGGCGGCCACGAAGGTGCCGTTGCGCCCCCGCGTCTCGATCACCCCGTCGTTCTCCAGTGCCCGGTACGCCTTGGCGACCGTGTTCACCGCGAGCCCGAGGGACTCGGCCAGCCCCCGCACGGTCGGCAGCCGGTACCCCACCGGGAGCACCCCGGACCGCGCCTGTTCGGAGATCTGCGCCCGCACCTGCTCGTACGGGGGCGCGCTGTCATCGATGCGGATCTTCAGGCTCACGGGGCCGATTGTCCCGCACCCGCCGGAAAATGGGAGGCAGCCCGGCACCGGGTGCTCGTACGGTGCGTTCCCATGACAGTCCTCGTGCGTGACCTGCGCCCCGACGCCCCCGCCGACGCGGAGGGCTTCGCCCGTGTGCGCCGCCTCGCGCTGCCGTACATCCTGTCCACCCCGGACTCGGTGCGGCACACGGCCGCCCATGTCCGCCCCGAGGCCCGCTTCCGGCCGCTCGTCGCCGAGGAGGACGGCGAGATCATCGGCACCGCGCAGGTCCACCTGGTCCACGACAGCCCCGAACCGGGCCAGGGCGTCCTGAACATCTACGTCCGCCCGGACCGGACCGGGCGCGGGGCCGGCCGGCTGCTGGCGCGGGCCGCCGAGGAGTACCTGGCGGACCTGGGCGCGACCCGGCTGCTGGCCTGGGCCCTGGACGAGTCGGCCAGCCACGCCTTCGCCGAGCGGCGCGGCTACCGGCGGAGCCGCAGCGCCCACTTCCTCCGGCTCGACCTGGCGCACGGCACCCTGCCGCCGCTCCCCCGGGCCCCGGCCGGCGTCGAGCTGCGGACGGCCGCCGACTTCGCGGCCGATCCCCGGCCGCTGTTCGAGCTGGACGCGGAGACGGTGCGTGACGAACCGGGCGACGTGGACACGGAGTTCTCGGACTACGACGCGTGGCTGGCGGAGGTCTGGCGCCACCCGCTGCTGAACCGGGAGCTGACCGTGGCGGCCTGCGTCGACGGCCGGCCGGTCGCCTTCAGCGTGGCCTACACCGACGGCGGCACCCGCTACTCCACGGCGATGACCGGCACCGTCCGCTCCCAGCGCGGCCGCGGCCTGGCCAAGCTCGTCAAGGCCCACTCGCTGCACCGGGCCCGGGCCGCCGGTCTCACCGAGGCGTTCACGGGCAACGACACCGGCAACGGCCCCATGCTCGCGATCAACACGTGGCTCGGGTACGAGAGGTGCGCGCGGGAGGTGCGCTATGTCCGCGAACTCGGCTGAGGGCACGGCCCGGTTGGAGGTCGTCCTGGTCAAGGCGGGGCGCACGAAGATCCGTTATCCGGCTCGGCTGCTGCGGGACGGCGGCGAGCGGATCGTCGTCCGCGCCCGCTGGGCGGGCTCGGGGGTGCGGGACTTCGGGTTCGTGCGGTTCGAGCCGGGTGACGTGTTCACCGAGTACTACTGGCGCGACCGGTGGTACGCGGTGAAGGAGGTCCGGGCGGCGGACGGCTCCGTCAAGGGCTGGTACTGCGACATCACGCGCCCGGCGGTGCTCTCGGACACGGGGATCCCCGGCGGGGCGGAGCTGGTCGTGGAGGATCTCGACCTGGACCTGTGGCGCTCCGCGGACGGGCGGGAGGTGCGGCGGCTGGACGAGGACGAGTTCGCCGCGAGCGGGCTCGCCGGGACGGACCCGGGGGCCGCGTCCGCCGCGGTGGCCGCCCTGGACGAACTGGAGGCGCTGGCGCTCCGCCCCGGCGGCTTCGCGGAGTTGCTGGCCTGAGCCGGCCCGGCCCCCGGCGGGTCGGCCCGGCACGAACCGGCGGCCTCCGGGCCGCGGCGGCCCCGTCGGTGGCGGAGCCCGCCGGCGGGACCGGCGCGTCCCCGCGCGGGATCCCGCGGCCGGCGCATCCCGGCCCACTTCCGGGGCACCAGCACCGCTGTGCGTGTTCTCG
Organism: Streptomyces sp. NPDC029296; assembly: GCF_055569255.1. NCBI lineage: Bacteria > Bacillati > Actinomycetota > Actinomycetes > Kitasatosporales > Streptomycetaceae > Streptomyces > Streptomyces sp. NPDC029296. Next base: position 43,988 of record NZ_JBVHXT010000029.1, on the reverse strand, counting down.
CTCGTCAGGCTCGGAGAGTGACACGCGCCACTGACGGTACGGACGTGACAGCCACCACTGACAAACCGGCACGGACAAGGAACTCTCGCCCGAAACGCCTATCTCCGTCATCACGCGGAACCCGGTAGGCACCGAAGGAGGCCGCGATGCGCCGCATGACCGTGCAGAAGAAGCCCCTGAAGAGGACGGACAGCCGCCGGATACGCGAGGAGGCGGAGGAGACCCCGGCGGGACGGCCCGAGGTGCGCGAGGACATCGCGCGCACCTGGTGGCCCGACAACTGACCCGGAGGGCGTCTCAGCCCAGCCGCTTGCGGTAGTGGATCCGGTCGTAGGGGCCGTCGACCCGGCGGTCCACGACCTCGTAGCCGTAGCGCGGATAGATCTTCTGGTTCTCCCACATCATCGCGTTCGTGTAGAGCCGGATCTCGTCCAGCCCCAGTTCCCGCGCGTGTGCGTCGACGAAGCGCAGCAGCCGGCGTCCGACGCCCGTGCCGTGGGCGGCGGGGTGGACGGCGATGCTGTCCAGGAAGAGATGGCCGGCGAACGCCTCGACCACCACCAGTCCGACGACCGGTTCCCCGGTGACGAACACCTTTCCGGCGGCCACGTCCGCCGCGTGGTCGGCCTCCATGGGCTGGGGCACGACTCCGATGCGCTCGATGTAGGGGTGGTAGGCCGCGTCCGTCACCGCCCGCACGGCGGGTACGTCTGGTGCGCCGGCCGGCCGGACCGGTTCCGCGGCGCTGTCATCCTTGTCGATCATGGACGCACGCTAATCCACCCGAGCGGTGTCCGAGCACTCCCTCAAGCGCACCATAAGGATCTCCTCCCACGGCTCCCGCCGGGCGGTCCGGCGCCGTTCCGGGGCTGGTTCCGGAACGTCCACGACGCGTCCGGGCGGGGCTCCGGGGCCTGTCCGGCGGCTCAGGCCGGGCAGGCCCCGGCGGCGGTTCAGCTCAGGGCCGAGGCGCAGGTGGTGGCGGTGGCGTGGGCCGGGTCGAGGGCGTTGGCCACCTCGTGGAAGGCGATCCGGTCGGACAGGCCGATCGCGAGGTGCTCGGACAGGTCGAGCGGGCAGAGGTCCTGGAGCAGGACGTTGCGGACGTCGGAGCCGCTCAGGTACTGGGTGCGCCAGGGGGTGACCACCTCGTCGTACCGGGTGGCGATGACGGTGTAGCGCACGCCGGGGACGGTGTCGCCGCCCGCGTTGAGCTTGGTGAGGAAGCCGGAGCCGGCGATCTGGTCGGCGAGGCCGGGGGTGGCGGCGTCGAGCAGGTCCTCGGCGCCGGGGAAGTACGGCAGCAGGTGGGTGAGGCCGACGAGGTCGGTGCCGTGGTTGTCGGGGGCGATGCCGACGAGGGCGCGCACCTTGACCGCTCCGCCGAGGAACTTCAGGTAGTAGCGGGGCATCATGCCGCCCTGGGAGTGGCCGACCAGGTCGGCCTCGGCGGCTCCGGTCGCGGCGAGCACCTTGTCGACGAAGGCGGACAGCTCCCCGGCCGACTTGTCGATGGGGCCGAGGCCGTGGAAGAGGGGGACGCCGGGAAGCCGGCCGTAGTCCAGGGAGTAGACGCAGTACCCGCGGCTCGTGAGGTACGGGGCGAGACCGAGCCAGTTGTCGACCGAGTTGCCGAAGGTTCCGTGGACGAGGACGACGGGCCGGGGGTGCGCGGCGGAGGGCTTGCACGTGTAGTCGTTCCACCCGCCGGCGGGGGCGCCGGCGTCGGAGGCGCTCGCGGTGGCGGCCGGTACGGCGGCGACGGCGGCGGCGAGCAGGAGCGCGGCGAGCGGTCTGAGCACTCGCTTCCAGGGCAGCATCGTGTGATCTCCTTGCGGCTCAAGGGGAGGTGCACGGCCTGTCCCTGTGATCCGGATCACGGGATGCTGTTCACTCGTCAAGTTACGGTCGGGTAGTCCGGCTGTGAAGTTACGCGTCAGTAAAAACTTGCAGTGCTAACCAGGGTGCGCGCGGCGGGCGGGGTCACGCCGCCAGGGTGCCCGGGACGACCGCGCGGGGGCCGAACCTCGCCCGGACCCGGTCCGCCGCCTCCTCGACGCGGCGGACCTTCTCGTCCACGGGGTCGAAGGTGAGCTGGTGGGCGGCCTGGTCGGCGGGGGCCAGGTCCTCGGCGCGCAGGGCGAGCGCGCGGACCCGGGCGCGTTGCAGGCCCAGCGCCTCGTACATGCCGTAGGCCGTCCTCGTCAGGGCCGCCGAATGCGCGGTCGGCTCCTTCAGGACGCGGCTGCGCGTGGTGGCGGACCTGTCGGCGTAGCGCACGGTGAGGGTCAGGGTGCGGCAGACCTTCTCCACCGCGCGCAGCCGGGCGCCGATCTCCTCGGCGGCCGACAGCAGCGCCCTGCGGTGCCGGTCGGGGTCCAGTTCGTCGAGGGAGAAGGCCCGCTCCGTCATCAGCGAGCGCGAGACGGCGTTCGGGACGACCCGGCCGCGGTCGATGCCGCCCGCCCTCTCCCGCAGTTCCCGGCCCGCCCGCGCCCCGATCAGCCGCTGGAGCGTGGACAGCGGCGCGGCGGCGACCCGGCCCAGGGTGTCCAGGCCGTACTCGCCCAGGGTGCGGGCGGTCGCCGCGCCGACGCCGGGCAGCGCGGCGACGGGCCGGTCCGCGAGGAACTCGGCGACGGCGTCCGCCGGCACCGCGCGGGTCACCCCGGGCCGGGCCTCGCGCAGCGCCATCCGGGCCAGCATCGGGCCCGGCCCGGCGCCGATCGCGCAGTCGACGCCGTACCGGGCGAGGGCCCGTACCCGGATCACCGAGGCCAGTTCCACCGCGTCGCGCCCGAAGTACCGCTCGGCACCGCGCAGATCGGCCAGCGCCCCGTCCGGCGGCAGCGCCTCCACGACCGGGGTGAACTCCTCCAGCAGCCCGAGCAGCCCCGGCAGGGCCGCCTCGTACATCGGCGGCAGCTGGAAACGTACGCAGAGGATGGTCATCCCGCACTCCCCGGACTCTGGTGCCACAACTTCCGTATCGCCGCCGGCCCTTGCGCGGCGCCCTCGCCCGCGGGCCGCAGATCGGCCCAGGGGTGCATCTCGTACCCCGTGGGCATGCGGATCGTCCGGTCCGCCATCGGGTCCGGGGCCGCGGAGCCGGCCGGCGCGGGCGGCCCCTCGGACCCCGCGACCCGGGCCCGGAACGGACCGCCGCCGCCCCGCGCCGGGGACCCGTCCGCGCCGGACGGGCCGGCCAGCCGGGCCGCGACGCCGTCGAGCCCCTCCGCGCGCCGCACCTCCACCAGGTCGGCGAGGTTCCAGGCGGCGGAGCCGACCACGCTGAGGCTGCGCGGGCCGCGCCGCTGCACCACCCCGCGCACCAGCAGCAGCCAGGAGTGGAAGACGGTGTGGGCGCAGGCGTCGTGGGAGTCGTCGAAGAAGGCGAGGTCCACCAGTCCCGTGCCGTCGTCCAGGGTGGAGAAGATGACCCGCTTGCCGGAGCGCACGGGCGGGGTCTGGGTGGCCGCCTTGGCCCCCGCGACCAGCACGGTCTCCCCGTGCCGGGCCGCGCGCAGCCGGCGCGCGGAGAGCACGCCCAGCTCCGCCAGGAACTCCCGGTGGTCGTCCATGAGATTGCGCGAGGCGTCCATGGACAGCACGCCCAGCTCGGCGCTGAGCCTCTCCGCCGAGGTCAGGTCCGGCAGCCCGGCCGGCGCGGTCTTCCGGCCGCCGGCCAGCGGGAGCTGGCCACCGCCGCCGCTCCGGGCGCCCCGGTGCAGCTCGGACAGGTGCAGTTGCAGATCGCGCCGGTTGGCGCCGAAGGCGTCCAGCGCGCCGACCTGGGCGAGCCGCTGGGCCAGCGGCCGGCTCGGCCGGGCCCGCTCCCAGAAGTCGACCAGCGAGGAGTACGGCTGCCCGTCCGCGATCCGCCGCGCCTCGGCCTCGCCGATGCCGTGGACGTCGCACAGCGCGAGCCGCAGCCCCCACACCACCGGCGACCCGGACACCAGTTCGATTCGATGGGCGGTGCCCGACACGTTCACGTCCAGCGGCAGGATCGGCACCCCGCGCCGCCGGGCGTCGGCCAGCAGCAGCCGCTTCGGGTACATCCCGGGGTCGTGGGTGAGCAGCCCGGCGTAGAAGGCGGCCGGGTGATGGGCCTTCAGCCACGCCGACTGGTAGGTGGGCACGGCGAAGGCGACGGCGTGCGCCTTGCAGAAGCCGTACGACCCGAAGGCCTCCACGATCTCCCAGGTCCGCCGGATCGTCTCCGCGTCGTACCCCCGGGCCGCCGCCCGCTGGGCGAACCACACCCGGATCCGGCCCTGCGTCCCGGGGTCGGACAGCCCGCGCCGCACCCGGTCGGCCTCGCCCCGGCCGCAGCCGGTCAGGATGGCGACGATGTCGATGACCTGCTCGTGGAAGACGACGACCCCGTACGTCCCCTTCAGCGGCTCCGCCAGGTCCGGGTGCGGGTAGCGCACGGGCGCCCGTCCGTGCCGCGCCTCGATGAAGGGCCGCACCATGTCGGCGGCGACGGGACCGGGCCGGAACAGCGAGATGTCGACGACCAGGTCGTGGAAGGTGCTCGGCTGGAGCCGCCCCACCAGGTCCCGCTGGCCGGGCGACTCGATCTGGAAGCAGCCCAGCGTCTCGGCGGACCGGATCAGCCGGTAGGTCTCCGGGTCGCCCGGCTCCACCGCGTCCAGGTCGATCCGCTCCCCGCTCGCCCGCTCCACCTCGGCGACCGCGTGCGCCATCGCCGACTGCATCCGCACGCCCAGGACGTCCAGCTTGAGCAGCCCGAGGTCCTCCACGTCCTCCTTGTCGAACTGGGCCATGGGCAGCCCCTCGCCGCTGGTGGGCACCACCGGCGTACGGGCGAGCAGGGAGGCGTCGGACAGCAGCACCCCGCACGGGTGCATGGCGACCCCGCGCGGCAGCGCGTCCAGCGCCTCGACCAGCTCCCACAGCCTGCCGTACTTCTCCTTCTCCCCCGCGAGCCGCCGCAGTTCGGGCAGTTCGGCCAGGGCCGCGCGGGCGTCGCGCGCCCGGATGTGCGGGAAGGACTTGGCGATCCGGTCGATCTCGGCCGGGTCCATGGACAGCGCGGCGCCCACGTCCCGGATGGCGTGCCGGACCCGGTAGGTCTCCGGCATGGCGACGGTCGCCACCCGCTCGCCGCCGAACCGGCCGATGATCGCCCGGTAGACCTCCAGCCGCCGCGCGGACTCCACGTCGATGTCGATGTCCGGCAGCACCACCCGCTCCTTGGACAGGAAGCGTTCCATCAGCAGCCCGTGCTCGACCGGGTCGGCGTGCGCGATGCCGAGGAGGTGGTTGACGAGCGACCCGGCCCCGGAGCCGCGGGCGGCCACCCGGATGCCCATCGCCCGGACGTCGTCGACCACCTGGGCGACCGTCAGGAAGTAGGAGGCGAAGCCGTGGTGGGCGATGATGTCCAGCTCGTGGTGCATCCGCTCCCAGTACGCGCGCCGCCCGCCGTGGCCGAGCCGCAGCATGCCCGCCGCGGCCCGGGAGGCGAGGGCCCGCTGGGCGGTGCGCCGGCCGGCGCCGACGAGGTGCGGCTCGGGAAAGTGCACGCTGCCCATGCCCAGGTCGTCCTCGGGGTCGACCCGGCACTCGGCGGCGGTGGCCAGGGTCTGCTCCAGCAGCCGGTGGGCGGCCTGCCGCCGGTATCCGGCCGCCTCCACGATCCGTTCGGCGGCGTCCAGCATGGCCGGCCCGTCCTTCAGCCAGGCCTCACCGGAGTCCAGCTCCCCACGGGGGTCGACGGGCACCAGGCGGCGGGCGGCGTCCAGCACGTCGGCCACCGGTCCCTGCCCGGGGTCGGCGTACCGGACGGCGTTGCCGAGCACCGGCCGCACCCCCTGCTCGGCGGCGAACCCGACGGTACGGGCCGCCAGCCGCAGCGAGCCGGGGCCGGTGCCGGTACGGCCGTGCCAGACGGCCTCCAGCCGCAGCGCGTCGCCGTAGACCTCGCGCCACGGGACCAGCAGGGCCGCCGCCCGGTCGGGCCGGCCGGCGGCGAGCGCCCGGCCCACGTCCGAGTCCGGCCCGAGCAGCACCACCAGCGCGTCGCCCCGGTGGCCGGCCCACGGCAGCAGTGGATTCCCCCCGCCCGCGTGCGCCGCGGTGACGAGCCGGCACAGGTCGGCCCAGCCCCGGGCGCCGTCCCGGGCGAGGAAGGTCACCCGGGGGTCCGACTCGTCCACGAAGGCGCCGCCGCGCACCGGGCTGCGCCGCTTGTCACGGCGTACGGTCTCCCGCGCCGCCACCGCCAGGTTCACCCCGAACAGCGGGCGGACGCCCGCCCCGGCGCAGGCCTTGGCGAAGCGCACGGTTCCGGCGAGGGTGTCGCGGTCGGTCAGGGCGAGGGCGTCCATGCCCCGCTCCGCGGCGCGCTCGGCCAGCCGCTCCGGGTGGGACGCCCCGTACCTCAGGGAGAACCCGGAGACGGTGTGCAGATGCGCGAAGCCCGGCACACCCACCTCCCGCACACGTGAGCCCCGAACGACTCTTCGAACATCAGTTCCCTACTGCCCTCCCCACCATACCTCCATTCCCGAACATGTGTACGACAGCCGTTCGAGCGCCTCCGACCTGCGCAAACACCCGCCGCGACCGCACGGCGAGGCCCCCGCACACCGGAGCGTGCGGGGGCCGGGGCCGATGGGGGGAGGGCGTCAGAAGACGTGCACCCCGTAGGCGCTCAGCGCCTCGGTGACCGGCTGGAAGAACGTCGTACCACCGGAGGAGCAGTCGCCGCTGCCGCCCGAGGTCAGGCCGTAGGCCGTGGTGCCGCCGTACAGCGGGCCGCCGGAGTCGCCGGGCTCGGCGCACACGGTGGTCTGGATCAGGCCGGAGACGATGTCGCCGCCGCCGTAGTTGACCGTCGCGTTGAGCGCGGTGACCCGGCCGCTGTGCGTACCGGTCGTGGACCCGCGGCGGTAGACGGTCGTGCCCACCGACGGCGTGGCCGCGCTGGTGATGTCCTGGCTGCCCACGGCACCCGACTTGGTCACCGAGCTGTTGGTGTAGCGCACGAGACCGTAGTCGTTGCCGGGGAAGCTGGAGCCGGCCGTGGTGCCGAGCGTGGTGGTGTGGGAGGAGTTCGACCACCAGGTGGTCGCGCCGTCGGTGCAGTGCCCGGCGGTCAGGAAGTAGTAGTTGCCGCTGGAGTCCTGGACGTTGAACCCCAGCGAGCAGCGCCAGCCGCTCGCGTAGATGGCGTCGCCGCCGGAGATCAGCTTGTTGAACTTGCCCGGCGTGTGCTTGATCACCAGGGCGTCCGCGTCGCCCCCGGCCTGCTTCTCGATCTTGGCGATCTCGGCCTGGGACACCGTGCTGTCGACGGTGACGACGACGCGGTTGGTCTTGGCGTCCACCGCCCAGGCCGTGCCGGGGACGTCGGCCCGGCGGACGGAGTCGCTCGCCTTGGTGAGCTGGGTGGCACTGAAGGTGTGGGCGTCACTGGCGTTCGCGGTGGGGGCGGCGAACGCCGCCGCGGCGAGGAAACCCGTGGCCACGGCCGTCAGCCGGACCCGTCTCGCGGTGCCGCCGCGGGGAGTGGTGCGCTTGATCCTCACTTGTCGTTCCCCTCCAAGGGAAGTCGGGGGCCCGCGTGGGGTCGGGGCCCGTGAGGCGCAGCCAGGAGCCCGACCGGATGCGATGTACATGCCCCTGACAAGCGCTGGGGTGGAGTATTCGGCCGAACGGCCGGTCGGCACAAGGGTGCCTTTCGGCCGTCGGCCCACAACCACCCCAACGCACCACAGGACGGCACCGGGCCGGCCCGGACGCCCGGGCGGCGCCGGGCCGGCGCACCGGGGCTCAGCTCAGCCGGCGCTCCCCCGCCTCGACCGCCACGTCCAGCGTGTTGCCGGGGGCCGGCAGCGGGCAGATGAAGTGGCCGGCGAAGGCGCACGGCGGGAGCTGTGCGCGGTTGAAGTCGACGGTCACGCGCCCCTCGGCGTCCGGCGCCGCCGGGAAGAGGAAGCGGAACCGGAAGCTGGTGTCACCGCTGGTGGCGTCGGCGAACACCGCCCACAGGCCGCCGTCCGCCCGCTGCGCGACCTTCAGCGTCCGCTCCCGGCCGGCCAGCGGGAAGGCCAGCTCACCGGCGAGGTCGAAGCCGCGCTCGCGGCCGTCGGCGTTGCCGAGCCGGATGGTGCGCGTGCCGTCGTACGGGGTGAACCGGCCCGGCACCGACCAGCGCGGGTCGTAGGGGCCGGCCTCGATGCCCCGGAAGGCCCGCCGGGCGGCGGAGTCCGGGTCGAACACCCGCACCCCCCACACGCCCTCGCGCACGAGGACGACCAGCCGCTTCTCCCCCAGCGCGACCCGCGCCCCGGCCTCCGGGCCGCTGTCGGCGGCCAGGGTGGTCTCGCCGGCGAACGGCCGGCCGGCCACGGTCAGGCCGTCGGCCTCGGTGGCGGTGAGCACGACCCCGTCCTCCCGCGCCACCCACTTTCCGGGAATGTCCGGAAGTCGACCATCCGGATAGTCCTCGACCCAGTGCGTCCCGGTCAGCGCGAGCGGGCCGTAGGGCGCCGAAACGCTCTCCACCCGGTCCTCGTGCCACTGCTTCCAGGCGTCGGACGCGTCCGTCGTCATCTCAGGTTCCTTTCCTCTGTCTCATGTCTCATCCGTCGTCCCTCCCGGCACCCCGAGATGGGAGCGGAGCGTGCGGCCCCGGTATTCCGTGCGGAAGGCGGAGCGCTCCTGGAGCAGCGGCACCACCCGGTCCACGAACTCCTCCAGGCCGCCGGCCGGGAGCTGCGGGACCAGGAGGAAGCCGTCGGCGGCCCCCTCCTCGGCGTACCGGTGCAGGTCGGCGGCGACCGTGCCGGGCGTGCCGACGAAGGACTGCCGGCCGCTCGCCTCGATCACGGTCTCCCGCAGGGAGAGCCCCTTCTCCTCGGCCAGCGCCCGCCAGCGCGCGGCGAGCGCGCGTGTACGGCGGTCCCGGGCGCGGGGCTCGGCCCGGGGCAACGGGCCGTCGGGGTCGTATCCGGACAGGTCCGTCCCCCAGATCCGCTCCACCGCGTACAGCGCGTGGCGCGGGCCGATCAGCTGCCGCCGGATCCCGGCGGCCCGCTCCTGCGCCCCGGCCGCGGTGTCGCCGAGCACGACGGTGATCCGGGACATCACCTTCAGGTCCCCGGGGCCGCGGCCGTACGCCGCGAGCCGCCGTTTGACGTCGGCGTAGCGGGCGCGGGCCGGTCCCGGCGGGGCGTGCCGGACGAGGAGCACGTCGGCCGAGGCCGCGGCCAGTTCCCGGGCCCGCTCGGACTCCCCGGACCGGATCACCACGGGGTGGCCCTGGGGCGAGCGGGGCAGCCCGAACTCGCCCGCGATGTCGAAGTGCCGGCCCCGGTGGGCGAACGGCCGGGGCACCCCGTCGGGGCTCCATGAATCCCACAACCGCCGGGCGGCCAGGAGGAGTTCGGCGGCCCGGCCGCAGGGGTCGGGACGGCCGGCGGAGCGGTGGCCCGCCGCGGTCCCCACCCGCCAGCCCGCCCGGCCCGCACTGAGGTGGTCCAGGGTGGCCAGCCTGCGGGCGAGGTCGTACGGCTCCGCCCAGGCGGCGTTCACCGTGGCGGCGAGGCCGAGCCGGGTGGTGACCCCGGCGAGCGCGGCGAGCACGGCGACCGGTTCCGGCCCGCCCACCGGGTCCAGTTCGTGCGGCCGCCCCCGGTACTCGGGCAGCGGCGGCTCCTCGTCCAGCAGGAGGAAGTCGAACAGGCCGCGCTCGGCGGCGCCGGCGAGCCGTTCGAAGGAGGCGAACGCGACCCGCGAGCCCGCGCCCGCCCCGGTCCACAGGGCGCCGGTCCCCACACCGGCCGGGTCGCCGGCGCCCGGGGCGGCCGGGTCGGCGCCCGGTGGCACGGCAGCCAGGTGCAGCTGTCCCGCGGTCATGACGCTCCCCGGGCCTCGGCCGACGCCCGGGACGCGGCGTACCGGTTGGCGGGCCGGGTCAGGCCCAGGTGCTCGCGCAGGGTGCTGCCCGGGTAGAAGGTGCGGAACAGCCCGCGGTGCTGGAGCAGCGCCACCGTGCCGTTGACCAGCCGTTCCAGATCGCGGCGCGGTTCGACCGGGACGAAGTGGAAGCCGTCGGCGACGCCCTCGGCGTGCCAGGCGGCCACCAGCTCCGCGAGGTCCACCGGGCCGCCCCGGTACAGCGGGCCGCGCGCGGTCGGGTGCGGCCCGCCACCCCATCCGCCGAGTTCCCGGCTCCGTTCGAACAGGGGGGATCCCCATCCCGGCTCGGCCGCGTACTCGCCCTCGCCGAGGTCCACCAGCAGGCTCACCAGCACTCTCAGCGTGTCCGGGTCCCGCCCGAACGTGCCCGCCTGGTCCCGCAGCCGGTCCCGTAAGTGGGCGGCCTGGGCGGGGGAGGACGCCCGGACCAGGACCACGTCGGCGTGGCGGGCGGCGACCGTGCGGGCGTCGCCCTCGGTGGCGTCGACCACGCGGACGGGGTGGCCCTGCGGCGGCCGGGGCACGGTCGAGGGGCCCCGGACCGAGAAGGCGGTGCCGGTGAAGTCGACGCGGTGCACCCGGTCCCCGTCGAGGAAGCGGCCGGTGGCCACGTCCCGGATCTCGGCTCCGTCCTCCCAGCTGTCCCACAGCCGTGCGGCCGCGTCGGCGGTCTCACCCGCCTCCCGCCACAGGGCGTCGGCGGACGCCGCGGGCCGGCGGCCGAACAGCCGGGCCTCGCCCTCGGTGGCGGACACGTCGATCCGCCAGCCGGCCCGGCCCCGGCTGATCCAGTCCAGGGTGGCCACGGCGGCCTGCACCCGGAAGGGGTCGGTGTGCGTGGTGGTGACCGTCGGCACCAGACCGATCCGCCGGGTCGCGGCCGCCACCCGGCACAGCACGCCGAGCGCGTCGGGGCCGGGCCGGGCGAAGGAGTCGTCCAGCGTCACGAAGTCCAGCCCCCCGCGCTCGGCGAGCCGCGCCGGCCCGGTGAACGCCCCGCCGTCGAACACCCCCGGCTGATCGAGCGCGGCGGCGAGGTGCAACAGCCCCCTCATGCCCGCTCCTTCCCCACCACGTGCCGCGCCCGCGCCGTCCGGGCCCGCCACGGTCCGCGTTCTCGTCCCCACCGCGACGGCGCGCGGCCACGGCGGCGCGGCCCGGCGCTGCCGGACCCGCCGCACGCCCTGCCGCGACCGCGTCGCGTCCCCTCGGCACCCACCCTCACAGCACCTTCGCCAGGAACGTCCGGGTCCGCTCCTCGCGCGGCGCGCCCAGCACCTGCTCCGGGGTTCCCTGCTCCACGATCCGTCCGTCGGCCATGAACACCACCGTGTCGGCGACCTCCCGGGCGAACGCGATCTCGTGGGTGACGACGATCATCGTGGTGCCCTGTGCCGCCAGGTCCCGGATGACGTCCAGCACCTCTCCCACCAGCTCGGGATCGAGCGCGGACGTCGGCTCGTCGAACAGCAGCAGCCTCGGCTCCAGCGCGAGTGCCCGCGCGATGGCCACCCGCTGCTGCTGCCCGCCGGACAGCTGACGCGGATAGGCGTCCGCCTTGTCCCCGAGCCCGACCCGCTCCAGCAGCCGGCGTGCGCTCTCCACGGCCTCCTTCCGGGGCCGCTTCAGCGCGGACACCGGCGCCTCGATGACGTTCTCCAGGACGGTGAGGTGGGGAAAGAGGTTGAAGTTCTGGAAGACGAACCCGATCCGGGTGCGCTGCCGCAGCACCTCGCGCTCGGGCAGCTCGTGCAGCTTGTTCCCGGCCCGCCGGTAGCCCATCAGCGCGCCGTCCACGCTGATCTCGCCCCGGTCCACCTTCTCCAGGTGGTTGATGGTGCGCAGCAGGGTGGACTTGCCGGAGCCGGAGGGGCCGAGCACGACGGTGACCTCGCCGGCGCGCACCTGGAGGTCGATGCCCTTGAGCACGTCGAGCGAGCCGAAGCTCTTGTACACCGACCGGATGTCGACCATGACGCTCATCGCGTGAGCTCCTTCGCTGGTGCGGGGGCGTCCGGGACCGCGTCCGGGGCCGCCTGTGAGGTGAGGAAGAACAGCGCCGCCCGGGCGGTCGCGTCGTTCTGCCGGAACGCGGGGCCGCCGGTGCGCGGCCGGGTGAACGCGCCGGGGGTGCGGGAGTCGGTGTACGGGCCGAGCGCGAACCGCCGGGGGTGCGGGCGTCCGGCGGTGTCCAGGATCCGGCCGTCGCCGGGGTCGACCCGGAGCAGCCCTTCGGGGGACTCGGCGGCGCCGTCGGCGCGCAGTTCGCGCAGCAGGCCGTCCCGGGTGCGGCCGAGGGCCGGTTCGGGCAGCCGGGCCTCCACCAGCGCCCGGGCGTCGACGGAGAAGCCCGGCACGGTGGGGCTGGCGGCCCGGAACACCCCGTCCTCGGCGGTGACGGTCATGCCGGCCCCGACGAACCGGAGCAGTCCGGCCCGGGACAGTGCGAGCATCTGCCGCAGCCGCGGTCCGGGCGGCCCGGACGCCAGGTAGCTGAAGAACCCGTGCCACCACGGCCCGAGGTCGCCGAGCCGGATGAGTTGCCCGTAGACGGAGAGCAGCCCGAGGAAGACGGCCAGGTCGGGGCTGTGGGCGGGGTCGTGACGGCGGCGCAGGTCCGCCTCGATGTACTCCCGCATCCCGTCCTGGAAGGCGTCGTGCGAGGCGTGGCGGACCCCGTCCAGCGGGCGGTCCAGCGCGGTGAGGTCGAGCCGGTCGGCCGGGTCGGGCACGGCGGCGGCGACCAGCGCCCGGCGCTCGGCGGGGGCGTCGGCCGCCGCGTACCTCGCCTCGAAGTCCGGCCAGGCCATCGCCGTACGCCCGGGGTGGGCGGTGAACAGCCGGTGGTAGTGGGCGAAGCCCAGCTCCTTCTCGACCAGCGGCCACACATCGCGCCGGAAGTCCGGGCCGCCGGGGCGGGCCAGCAGGGCGTCCACCTCGGCGGGGCCGAAGAAGCGGGGCAGCGGCGGCCGGTCGCCGGTGAGGTCGTAGCCGATCTTCGAGTGGTACGGCACTCCGCGCCGGGAGCCGACGTAGAGCACCGGCTCCCGCCCCGAGGGCAGGTACCGGTCGCCCTCGTGGCGTCCGCCGCGGCCCTCGGTGAGCAGGACCATCAGGTCCACGAAGGCCAGGCCGAAGCCGCGGACGAGGACGGGTTCGCCGGGCTCCAGCGCGGACAGGTCGCTGTCGGCGGTGAAGTCGGGCGGCAGGTGCACCAGGCCGTGGTCCCGGGCGTAGGCGGCCAATGCGGCCTGCTCGCCGTCGAGTTCGGCGTCCAGGTGCCCCAGGGCGAGGATCACCAGGTCGGCGAGGAGCGGGCGCGGGTCCCCCGCGAGCCACACGCGCTGCCGGCCCTCGCGGGGCCCGCTGATCCTGAGGGCGCGCCGGGGGTGGTGGTGGACGGTGACGTGCGGGGGCAGGGCGGCCCGGGCCCGGTCGTACACCCAGCGCAGATAGCGGCCCTGGAGCCGCCGGTCGGGGAAGACCCGGCCGTCCAGCCCGGCCCACTCGTGCAGGGTGGGGCCCGGGCGTACCGGGCCGTCCATGGCCACCGTGTCGTCGGTGAACATGGTGACGTCCTCGGCGTGCGAGTTCATCCACAGCAGCGGGGACTGCTCCTCGCGCCATATGCGTCCGCCGCCCGGCGGATGGGGGTCGACGAGGTGGATGTCCAGGCCCGGACCCGTGTACAGCGCGGACGCGTTGGCGGCGAGGCGCTCGAGGATGCCGGTCCCCCGCGGCCCGGCCCCGACGATCACCAGCTGCTGCCTCATCGGGTCTTCTCCGTGCCGCGGGCGTAGCGCTTCTCGACGTAGTACTGGCCGACGCCGAGCAGCGAGGTGACCACGGCGTACCAGAGGGTGGCGACCATCAGCAGCGGGATCACCTGGTAGGTGCGGTGGTACACCAACTGGGCGGAGAACAGCAGGTCGTTGACGGCGATGATGCTGACGATCGAGGTGCCCTTGAGGGTGCCGATCAGCATGTTGGCGGCGGGCGGCACGATCGAGCGCATCGCCTGTGGCAGAACGATTCGCCACCAGCGCCGCCCGCGGCCGAGGCCGAGCGCCTGGGCGGCCTCGATCTGCCCGCGGTCGACGGAGAGGATGCCGCCGCGGACGACCTCGGCGGCGTAGGCGGCCTCGTGCAGGGTGAGGCCGACGACGGCGACGGCGACCGGGCTGAGCAGGTTGACGGTCTTCACGCCCAGCACCTGCGGGTACAGCGCCCCGATGTTGAACCACAGCAGCAGCTGCACCAGGATCGGGATGGACCTGAACAGCCAGACGTAGCCCCAGCTGACCGCGCGCAGCACGGGGTTGGCGGACAGCCGGAACGCGGCGAGCAGGGTGCCGAGGGCGAAGCCGAGGGCCATCACCACGGCGGTCAGCCACAGCGTGAGCCACAGCCCGCGCAGGATGGCGTCCGAGGTGAAGTACTCGGCGACGACGTCCCACTGGAACGCCTTGTTGCGCAGGACGGAGTTGACGGCGAGCCCGAGCAGTACGAGGACGGCGACGGCCGCCGTCCACTGGCCGTAGCGGCGCTGCGGGACGATCCGCGGGGCGTCGGCGGGCTCGGGGGTCTGGGAGGGGGCGGGGACTTTGGCGAGGGTGTCGGATGACATGCGAAGGCTCCGTGACGCGTGAATCGTCGGAACGAAGGTGATGCCTTCACACGGGCGCGCCGCGCGACGCGGATACGGCCGAGCCCCTCAGCAGGGCCGTATGCCGAGAGTACGGGGGCGTTTCGGTCCGCTGTCAAGGCTGTCCATACTGTGAGCCGTACATCTCAAGTCAGTTGACGCGGAACCGGATGCCTGTTCCACTTGGCCCATGCATCCACAGCAGTGGCTGGTCACCCGCTCCCACATCGACTTCGGTCGCGTGTGGTCCTCTTCCTGTTGAGCTGACCCCCTGCGCGCCCGCCGTCCCGGCGGGCCTCCTCGCGTTCTCTTGCTTTCACCCCGCCTTCACACGCGCTCCCCTCCCCTCGCGCTTCCGCACACCCGCCTGCTCTCAGGAGACCGCTGACCGATGCGTACGCCCATTTTTCGGCATGTCATACCCTTTACCGCCATTACCTCGGCCGCCCTCCTGCTCACCGCCTGCGGTTCCGGCTCCGGTGACACGGACGGTGCGGGTGCCTCCGGAGTGGCCGCCAAGAACGCCGGGATTCCCACCACGGACGTCGTCTCCGCCATCCGGGAGGATCCTGCGGCGGCGAAGCTGCTGCCCGCCGGCACCACCGGCCTCACCGTCGCGGTCAGCGTCGGCGGCACCCCGCCCGGCACCGCCTACCTCGGCGACGGCAAGACCCTGACCGGCCAGGACGTCGACTTCACCCGGGCGGTGGCCCGGGTGCTCGGCATCAAGCTGAAGGTGGAGCAGGCGAGCTTCGACGCGATCCTGCCCGCCCTGGACAGCGGCAAGTACGACTTCGGCGCGAGCAACTTCGGCGTCACCGACGAGCGCCGCAAGACCATCGACTTCGTCACCTACATCAACGACGGCCAGGGCTTCGCCACCCGCAAGGACAGCAAGCTGACGAAGATCACCGACCTGAAGCAGCTGTGCGGCCTGAACGTGGCGACGGGCGCCGGCACCACCTTCGAGGCCACGCTGGAGCGGAGCAAGCACGTGTGCTCCGACGCGGGCGAGAAGGCGTACCAGGTGCAGACCTACAGCGAGCAGAGCGCGCTGTGGTCCTCGCTCCAGCAGGGCCGCAGCGATGTGGTGATGTCCACGATCAACGGCCTGCGCTACGCCGTCGCCCATCAGGATGGTCTGAAGTTCCTCAACGAGTACCACCGCCTGGACGTCGGCTTCGCCTTCAAGAAGGGATCCGAGCTGGCGCCGGCCTTCCAGGCGGCCGTCAACAAGCTGCTCTCCGACGGCTCCTACGAGCGGATTCTCAAGAAGTGGGGGACGACCGGCTCGGCGATCGAGGAGTCCCGCATCAGCCCGCCGGAACAGAAGAACTGACGGCTATGACGGGCCCCGGCGACCGGCCGGGGCCCGTCTGAGCGCCCGTCAGGATCACCCGGACGCACCTCCTCTCACCCGTCCGCCGGGAACAATCATATTTCACTCTCAGTCAGCAGCGGTATGACCCGCGACCCTTGGGGCACAAGGACTCTCGACGGAACGGCTGTGCACCAGTACCGTCACAAACCCCCCGCGCGGCGTCTATCCACTTGGCGCACCGTCCGCATCATGGATGACCATAGGGATGCGGAAAGCAAGAAGGACCGCTGTGAGAGGAGGCGTCCATGGGATCGGTACGCAAGGCGAGTGCATGGCTCGGCCTCGTCGACGACAACGATGACGAGCGCTATTACGACGACGACTACTCCGAGGGCACCGCGTCCGGGGACGCCTGGGTCACCGACCCGCGCGTGCGGGTGGCCACGGACACCGCCGAGGAGAAGGGCCGCCGGATCGGCACGGTGACCCCGGACAGCTTCCGGGACGCCCGCGCCATCGGCGAGCTGTTCCGGGACGGGATCCCGGTCATCATGAACCTCACCAACATGGAGCCCGGCGACGCCAAGCGGGTCGTGGACTTCGCGGCCGGGCTCATCTTCGGGCTGCGCGGCTCGATCGACCGCGTCTCCAACCGGGTGTTCCTGCTCACCCCGGCCGACACGGAGATCATCAGCGGCGAGGCGTCCGCGCACCGCTCCGACGGCTTCTTCAACCAGAGCTGAGGCAGGGCCGCTCACGGCCCCGCCCTGCCAGGGGGCTCACCGGAAGGCGTCCAGCCCGGTGAGCGCCTTGCCCAGCACGAGCTGGTGCATCTCGACGGTGCCCTCGTAGGTGAGCACCGATTCCAGATTGGTCGCGTGCCGCATCACCGGGTACTCCAGGGAGATCCCGTTGGCACCGAGGATCGTCCGCGCCGTACGGCAGATCTCGATGGCCTCGCGGACGTTGTTGAGCTTTCCGAAGCTGATCTGTTCCGGCCGCAGCCGGCCGGCGTCCATCCGCCGCCCCAGGTGGTGGGCGAGCAGGATCCCCTTGTGCAGCTCCACCGCCATGTCGGCGAGCTTGGCCTGGGTGAGCTGGAAGCCGCCGATGGGCCGCCCGAACTGCTCCCGCGTCCGCGCGTAGTCCAGGGCCGCCTCGAAGCTGCTGCGCGCGGCGCCCATCGCACCCCAGACGATGCCGTAGCGGGCGTGCGAGAGACAGCCGAGCGGTCCGCGCAGCCCGGTGACCTCCGGCAGCACGGCGGTGCCGGGCAGCCGTACGTCGTCCAGGACCAGTTCGCTGGTGACCGAGGCGCGCAGGGACCACTTGTGCTTGATCTCCGGTGCCGAGAAGCCGGGGCTGTCGGTGGGCACGACGAAGCCGCGGATGCCCTCCTCGGTCTGTGCCCAGACCACGGCCACCCCGGCGACCGAGCCGTTGGTGATCCACATCTTGCGGCCGCTGAGGACCCAGTCGTCGCCGTCGCGCTTGGCGTGGGTGCGCATCGAGGCGGGGTCGGAGCCGTGGTCGGGCTCGGTCAGCCCGAAGCAGCCGATCACCTCGCCGGCCGCCATGCGCGGCAGCCACTGCCGCTTCTGCTCCTCGCTGCCGAACCGGTGGATGGCGTACATCGCGAGGGAGCCCTGCACGGAGACCAGCGACCGGATGCCCGAGTCGGCCGCCTCCAGCTCCAGGCAGGCCAGGCCGTACTGCACGGCGCTCGCGCCCGCGCAGCCGTATCCGGTGAGCGACATGCCGAGCGCGCCGAGGGAGCCGAGTTCGCGGGCGAGGTCCCGGATGCCGGGCAGCTCGCCCTTCTCGTACCAGTCGGCGACGTACGGCAGGACGCGGTCGGCCGCCCAGCCGCGGACCGTGTCCCGGATCGCCAGGTCCTCCGGCTCCAGCAGATCGTCGATGCCGAGCGGATCGGCGGCATCGAACGGGGGCAGCTTCGCGGACGCGGACATGAGACATCCTCCGGGACGGAACGCGACAAAACTAGCAGCGCTAGTTACGGCTTCTCCGGCCGACGTTACGACGCGGATTCCCGCACGTCCAGACCGGACCGGCACGCGCCTCGCGCGCGTCGGGAACGGGACCGGCACGGGCACCCCGCGCGTCCGCGACCGGACCGGTACAGGGGCCCCGCCATGCGGACCGGCACAGGGGCCCGCGCGTCCGGAGCCGGAACGGTACGGGGTCATGGCGTCCGGAGCCAGGCTGGTACGCGGGCCCGCCCGCCCACGCCGGCACAGGCGCCCCGAGCGTCCCAAGCGGACCGGCACGGGCGCCCCGAGCGTCCCAAGCGGACCGGCACGGGCACCCCGAGCGTCCCAAGCGGACCGGCACGGGCACCCCGCCCACCCGCGACCGGACCGATGCGGGGGCCCCGCCATGCGGACCGGCACAGGGGCCCGCGCGTCCGGAGCCGGGCCGGTGCGGGCGGTCCGCGTGGCCGGGGCGGGTCGTCCGGGGCCGGGTCAGGCGGTGACCCGCGGCTTGCCGGGGGCCGGCTCGGCCTCCCGGGGTGCCGGCAGCCCCACCTCGCCGTCGGCCGGTTCCCCACCGCACTGCACGGCCCGCGGCAGCCGCAGCGCCAGCAGCGCGCCCAGCAGCAACAGACCCGCGCTCACCAGCAGGGTCACGTGCAGCCCGTGCACGAAGGAGTCCCGCGCCGCCCGGCGCAGCGCGGCCCCGGCGGCCCCGCCGAGCCGGCCGGCCACCTCGTAGGCCTCGCCGAGGGAATGGCCCGCCGCGTCCGAGGCGCCCCGCGGCACACCCGGTACCCCGCGCAGCCCCGGGGCGTAGGCCGCGTTCATCACGCTGCCCAGCAGCGCGATGCCGATGCCCGCGCCGAGCTGGTACGCCGTCTCGCCGATCGCCGCCGCGCCGCCCGCCCGGCCGGCCGGGGCCTCGCTCAGCATCGACTCGTACGCGCCGAAGAGGGTGGTCTCCAGGCCGAAGCCCAGCAGCACGAACCCGGCCAGCAGCAGCGGCGGGTCGTCGGTGCCGCCCATCGCGGTCAGGGTCAGCACCGCGGCGGCCGTCAGGCAGAACCCGGCGCACACCATCCGCCGTGGCCCGAAGCGGCGCAGCACGCGTGCGCCGGCCAGGCCCGCCGCCATGGCCGCGACGGTCAGCGGCAGCAGCCGGAGGCCGGTCCGCAGCGGGGACAGGCCGAGCACCAGTTGCAGGTACTGGGCGGCGACCAGCTCCAGGCCGACCAGCGCGAGCATGGCCAGGACGATGCAGCCCACCGAGGTGCCGAACGCGGGCCGGGCGAACATCCGCAGTTCCACCAGCGGATGCGGGTGCCGCCGCTGGCGCCGTACGAAGAGGAAGAGGAGGGCCGCACCGGCCAGCAGGGGCAGCAGGGTGGCCGGACTCGCCGGCGCCTGGCCTCCGCCGAGCCGCTTCACCCCGAGGACGGCGCCGAAGAGCCCGCCCGCCGCGAACAGCGCGCCGGTCACGTCCCAGGACCCGTCGGCCGTGCCCCGGGACTCCGGCAGCAGCATCCGGCCCACCGGAAGGCTGATCAGCATCAGCGGGATGTTGACCAGGAAGACCGAGCCCCACCAGAAGTGCTCCAGCAGGAACCCGCCGAGCAGCGGCCCGACCGCCGCGCCGACCGCGGCCACCGCGCTCCAGACGCCGATGGCGAGGGCGCGCTCGCGCCGGTCGGGGAAGACCTGGCGGAGGATCGACAGCGTGGCCGGCATGATCATCGCACCGCCGACGCCGAGCAGCGCGCGGGCGAGGATCAGCATCGGCGCGCTCCAGGCGAACGCGGCCACGGCGGAGGCGACGCCGAAGAGGCCGTAGCCGAGCAGCAGCACCCGTCTGCGGCCGACCCGGTCGCCCAGGGTGCCGAAGAGGATCAGCAGCGAGGCGCAGACCAGCGGATAGACGTCGACGATCCACAGCAGTTCCACGGCGCCCGGCCGGAGGTCCTCGGTGACGGCGGGGACCGCCACGTGCAGCACGGTGGCGTCGAGCGCGACGAGCAGCAGGCTGGCGCACAGGACGACGAGGACGACCCACCGGTCGGCACCGGCCCCGGCCGCCCGACGCCGCTGCGGCGCGGCAGCCGTGGTCGTCCCGGACATGTACGTACCTCCCAGATGATCCCTCACGTGGGGCGGAGACGGGGTGGGGACTCCCTGTCGGACGGCCGGGACGAGCGGTGTCCACGGCCCGCGCGGAGCCACGCGAGTGACTCGTCAGCGTACGCGAGTCGGCCACGGGGTCACGTGGCGCACCTCTCACCCGTGCGGGGCGACCCGTGTGGCGTACAGCACGCCCTCTTCCCCGTGACCGGCCGGTCCCGGCACCCGCGCGCCTTCGGCCGTGGCCCCGTTCGGGCGAGAGCGGGGCGCGAAGCACGCGCCGGGCGCGCGTCTCGGCGTACACGCCCCTGGTCAGGGGCGGGTCCGGCCGGACGGTCCCGGGCCACCATGATCGACAGCGGCGGACCGATGACGTCCGGGAGAATTCCACACCAGGTCCGGGTTAACGCATTCATAAGCGCCATATAAACAACACCCGGCATGATCAAAGGAATTGACCCGATCGCTCTCTCCGGATTGCGGAATCCCGGGAATTCTGGGCGCCCTTGAGAGGTTTGCCACATCACATCGTCATCACAAAGCCGCTGTTTCGTCCGGGAACACCGCTCACTCGCTGTAACGTCGATTGGGTGCGTACCGAACGAAACCTCACCCGGCGTCTGGACCGGGTGTTCGCCAGACTGGACCGGGAGCCGGAACGACCGGCCCACATCGATATGCCGCGGATGAGCCGGCACCGGGTCGTGCTGTTCTCCGCGACCCTGGCCTTCTACCTGGCGATCGTGTGGGCCGTCGTGACCACCTCCTGGCTCGTCCGGCTGGACTGGCAGGTCATGTTCTTCCGGCCGTACCAGCAGTGGCCGCAGATCCACGCGTTCCTCGACTACTACGTGGTGCTGGGCCAGCGCGGCCCCACCGCCGTGATGGTCGCGGCCTGGCTCGGCTGGCGCTCGTGGCGGCAGCACACCCTGCGCCCGCTGCTCACCCTCGCCACCACCCTGCTGCTGCTGAACGCCACCGTCGGCGCCGCGAAGATCGGCATGGGACGGCTCGGCCCGCACTACGCCACCGTGATCGGCTCGAACGAGATGGGCCTGGGCGGCGATATATTTCCCAGCGGCCACACCGCCAACGCGGTCGTGACCTGGGGCATCCTCGCCTATCTGGCCTCCACCCCGAGAGCGCGCCGCTGGCTGTCGGCCCTCTCCGCGGTCACCTCGCTCGGCGTCGGCCTCACCACCGTCTACCTCGGTACGCACTGGCTGAGCGACGTGCTGCTGGGCTGGGCCGCCGGCCTGCTGATCCTGCTCGCCCTGCCCTGGTTCGAGCCGCTGATCGCCAAGGCCGAACTGACGCTGTTCGACCTGCGCGACCGCTGGCGCGACCGCCGCGGCCGCCCCGCGCCGGAGCCGGTCGCGCCCGTCGTGCTCAGGCCGCTCGGCGCCCCGGCGGAGCAGCCGGCTCCGGCCCGCGAGCCGGTCTCCCCGACCCGCGCCTCCCGGGGCGTCGCGCACCTGGCGCCCGGGCCGCACACGGCCCGTTCGGAACGCGCCCCGGTCACCCCGGCGGGCAGCCGCCGCCCGCCGCACGCCGACCGCCTCCCCCGCGGCACGACCCAGCCGGCCCGTCCCCTGACCGGCGGCTGACGGCGGACCCGGGCGCCGGGGCCGGTACGCACGACCTCCCCGCGCCGACGGCGAAGGCCCCGCTCCTGTTCCCGGAGCGGGGCCTTCGCCGTACCGGCGCCGGGTCACCCCTTCCAGGCCCGGCTCACCCGGCCGTCCCGTACCTCGAAGTTCAGCCGGCCGGAGCGGTACTCCATGGTGATGATCGCGCCGGGCGGCAGCGACCGCACGGTCGGCCAGCCGCGCTGCCGGGCGAGCCGCTCGGCGTGCGCGGCCTCCAGGCCGACGTAGGCGTCCGGACTGTCCTGGGGCTCCGCCGGCGGAGTGGGAATCGGTGCCATACGGCCACGCTAGCCGTACCCCGCCGGGCAGGAGAAGCGACCCGTCCGGTCACACCTGTGTCACGGTTTCCGGACTCGCGTTTTGTCCGAAGTCCGTCACCCGTAAGGGGGTTTCTGTTCGGCTTTTCGGGGTAACCGAGCAGAATTCACGCGTGTCGGACGGCGCCTTCGAATTCCCCGGCGGAAAGTGCCGCCGTGGGGATCGGGGCGGACCCGGGGCGCGATTCCCCGCGCAATCCGGTGCGGTGCCACGGCGGCTGACGCCGCATAGGAAATTCACGGATCCAGCACAGAACCGCCGGACGCGCTCCGTCGCGGCGCACGGCCCGGCGGGCTTCCGGACGGCCGCTCGCGGGTGCGCGTCCGCGCGCCGGGGCGAGCCGGCGGGCGGTCCCGGGCGCGACGATGCGAAGGGGCGAGCGAGCGATGGGGACCGAGACCGCGGCGGTGACGGCACGTCCGGCGGAACGGCACCGGGCCGGCCGGGTGGTGGTGGACTGGCTCTCCACCACCGACCACAAGAAGATCGGTCATCTGTATCTGATCACGGCGTTCGGGTTCTTCCTGGCCGGCGGGGTCATGGCGCTGCTGATGCGCACGGAACTGGCCCGGCCGGGACTCCAGCTGATGGACAACAACCAGTTCAACCAGCTGTTCACGCTGCACGGCACGATCATGCTGCTGCTGTTCGCGACCCCGAGCTTCGCGGGCTTCGCCAACGAGCTGATGCCGTTGCAGATCGGTGCCCCGGACGTGGCCTTCCCCCGGCTGAACATGCTGTCGTACTGGCTGTTCGCCTTCGGCGGCCTGATCGTGCTGGGCTCGCTGCTGGTGCCGGACGGGCCGGCCGCCTTCGGCTGGTTCGCCTACGCGCCGCTCAACGACACCCGGCACTCCCCCGGCGTCGGCCCGGACCTGTGGATCATGGGCCTGGCACTGTCCGGGTTCGGGACCATCCTGGGCGCGGTCAACTTCCTCGCCACGATCATCGGGATGCGCGCACCGGGCATGACGATGTTCCGGATGCCGATCTTCACCTGGAACACGCTGTTCACGTCGATCCTGATCCTGATGGCGTTCCCGGTGCTCGCGGCGGCGCTGCTGGTGCTGGAGTCGGACCGGCGGTTCGGCTCGCAGGTGTTCCAGGCGGCGAACGGCGGGGCGCTGCTGTGGCAGCACCTGTTCTGGTTCTTCGGGCATCCCGAGGTCTACATCATCGCGCTGCCGTTCTTCGGGATCATCACCGAGATCATCCCGGTGTTCAGCCGCAAGCCGGTCTTCGGCTATCTGACGCTGGTCGGCGCCACGATGGCGATCACCGGGCTGTCGATGGTGGTGTGGGCGCACCACATGTTCGCCACCGGCGCGGTGATGCTGCCGTTCTTCTCGCTGATGTCGTTCCTGATCGCGGTGCCGACGGGGGTGAAGTTCTTCAACTGGACCGGCACGATGATCAAGGGCTCGCTGTCCTTCGAGACGCCGATGCTGTGGGCGATGGGCTTCCTGGTGACGTTCCTGTTCGGCGGTCTGACGGGGGTGATCCTGGCCTCGCCGCCGCTGGACTTCCACGTCACGGACTCCTACTTCGTCGTCGCCCACTTCCATTACGTGGTCTTCGGCACGGTCGTCTTCGCGGTGTTCGGCGGCTTCTCCTTCTGGTGGCCGAAGTTCACCGGCAGGATGCTGGACGAGCGGCTGGGGAAGATCCAGTTCTGGACGCTCTTCGCCGGCTTCCACACCACCTTCCTGGTGCAGCACTGGCTGGGCGCCGAGGGGATGCCCCGCCGCTACGCCGACTACCTGGCGTCCGACGGCTTCACCGCGCTGAACACGGTCTCCTCGATCGGCTCCTTCCTGCTCGGCCTGTCCACGCTGCCGTTCCTCTACAACGTCTGGAAGACCGCCGTGTACGGCGAGAAGGTCGAGGCCGACGACCCCTGGGGCTACGGCCGTTCGCTGGAGTGGGCGACCTCCTGCCCGCCGCCCCGGCACAACTTCGTCACCCTGCCCCGGATCCGCAGCGAGTCCCCGGCCTTCGACCTGCACCACCCGGAGTACGCCGGCCAGGCTCCGCAGCCCGAGCCGAAGGGACATCAGGCGGGAGCGCCGTGACGCAGGACGCAGCACGCAGCACGCAGCACGCGGACGGCCGCCGTCCCCGGCGGGACCGGCGGCCGTCCGTCACCCCGTGTCCGGCGCTCAGAGCGCGAGGCGCTGGCCGGGCACGATCACGTCGGGGTCGTCGCCGATGACGGCCCGGTTCGCGGCGTAGACGCGCTGCCAGGTGGTGCCGTGCCGGGCGGCGATGGTGCTCAGCGTGTCGCCCTCGCGGACCGTGTAGTCGCCGCGGGAGGCGCCGGCCGCCGGGTGCCGGGGCGCCTCGGCCGGGGCGGAGTTCACGGGGGCGGACCGTACGGGGGCGGACTTCGTCGTCGCGCCGCTCTTGTGGGGCGTCGTACCGGAGGAGCCGGTGCGGGCGGCCGCCGGGGCCGTGCCGGAGGCTCCGGCCCGGGCGGAGCAGACCGGCCAGGCTCCCCAGCCCTGGGCCTGCTGGACCCGGGTGGCGACGGCGATCTGCGCGCTCCTGGAGGCCTGGTCGGCCGTCGCGGCGTAGGCGGTGCCGCCGTACGCGCGCCAGGTGCCGGCGGAGAACTGGAGCCCGCCGTAGTAGCCGTTGCCGGTGTTGATGTGCCAGTTGCCGCCGCTCTCGCACTGTGCGATGCGGTCCCACACCCCGTTGTCCGCCGCGGCGGCGTTGCCGGTCGCGGCCAGCAGGCCCAGGGGGGCCAGCAGGGCGGCTCCCGCGAGGGTGGCCGTGGTGCGGCCTCTGCGGGTGCCCTCGGAACGGGCGGGGTTGCGGGTGGTATCGGCACACTCGGACATATGGTTCCCTCTCCACGAACCCGGGCTCCCCCGGGCGGAACGCGCCGGACCCCGCACGACCGGGGTTCCTCGCGCCCGCCCCGTCCGCCATGACCGGTGCCGGCGATCGTGCCCTGCCTGACTCCGGCCCGCGGACGTACCCGAGCGGTGCTCGTTGCACACGGCCGAGGAATCTAGGGAGGTGGGGCGGCGGGAATCAACCAACGCACCGTCGTGCCAGGCCAGTTACCCGTTACCGGAGGTAGCGGTGATTTCCGGCCACCCACTACATGCGTTGATTTCCGGATTTTCCCACCAGAGGCCGGAGTGATTTGTGACTCACCTCACCTCTTCAAATCACTGCATCCTGCACGGAGTTGACGGTGTGTGGCCCGATCCGCACCCGCGGTGACCGCGTGCGGGGCGCGGTGCGAACCGGTCCGTTCTAAGGCGTGACTCCCACCACAGCGCGCCCGTTGTCTTCTTCATGAGCCCGCAACCCCGGGGCTCATCGGCCGGGAGCCACCCGGCCGACACCAGCACCGCATCCCGAGGGAGCCACCCGTGCCGCGCATGCTCGACGTCAGTGACGCCGTACGCGCCGAGATCGGCGACGAAGAAGCCGAACGGCTGCTCGCCGGAGAGAACGCCCCGGGCAGTTACGACTGCACGTCCTGCCGCACCCCGGGCGACTCCGAGCAGGAGCGCACCAGCACCGTTCTGTTCGTCGGCGACGAGACCGCCGTCCTCGCCTTCGCCCACGCCGGCTGCCTGCCCTCACAGGTCGTCCAGGTCACGGAGGAGCAGTTGCGGGGCGCCGTCCGGTCCATCGGGGCCGTCGACGGCGACCCGGCCGGCGACGCGCCCCCGAAGGCCGTGCCCGAGCAGGCGGTGCTCGGCGTGACCAGCGGACTGGTCCTGGTCGACGGCGAGTTGCACCCCGCGCTCGTCGTCGAGCCCACCTCCGCGATCGTCCGGCCGGGCACGGACGGGACCGGCGACGACTTCCTCCCGCTGCTCGTCGAGCAGGGCTTCACGCCGGTGACCGAGCTGACCTCCGTCCCGGCGGTGCTGCACGGCTGGTCCGTCCTGCTGGCCGCGGGCCGGCTGCACGCGGTGCTCCAGCCGGGCCCCGGCGGCGGGCAGCCGGTGGCCTGGTGGCAGGCGCACCAGCCGCTCCAGGTGACCGACGGCTGGCGGGCCGCCGCCAACAAGCACCAGCAGGTGCTGATGTTCGCGGCGCCGGTCGGCTCCATCGGGCGCCAGCCCCGGGAGGACCTGCTGCGGGAGGCGCTGGACCGGGCCGCCGCGCAGGGGCGGCTGGTCGCCGCGGCGCTTCCGCTCGCCGGTACGTGAGGGGCGCGGCTCGGCCCCGCGCCCCCGCGGAACTCGTACGACCGCATCCCTTTGGGACCCCGGTCGTTTGGACATACGTGCACGCATACGACACACCGCCCCGTCGGTCCTTCTCCTCCGTGCCGTCCGCCCGGACGGCGCAGGAACCCTCCGGTGGACCGTCGGCCACGCCGATCTACGACACGCTCTACGCCGAGTGGGTCAAGACCTTCCGCACGCTGCCGGGCGACCGCAGCGGTGAGGAGGAGCTGAGGTTCAGCGCCTTCGGGGACTTCCCGGACGGCACCAGCGGCTACGGCGGCCACCGGGCGGGGACGTTCAGCAGTTCCTACAGCGCCTACAGCGCGGGGGCCTACAGCGCCCGGCAGCAGTCGCAGTGGCAGCGGGTCGGCACGCTCGGCCGGCCGCAGGACTCCGCCCGGGCCCCGTACGTCCCGGCCGCCGCCCTGCCCCCGGGACCGCGCCGCGGCGCGTGACGGCACGCACACGAAACGGGCGGTCCCTGGAGTGCCAGGGGCCGCCCGTCCTGTCGTACCGCTCTACTTCTTCTTCGCGCCGCGCTTCTCGCGCACCCGCACCGAGATGTGGATCGGGGTGCCCTCGAAGCCGAACTCCTCGCGCAGCCGGCGTTCGATGAAGCGCCGGTAGCCCGCCTCGATGAAGCCGGAGGCGAAGAGCACGAACCGCGGCGGCTTGGTGCCGGCCTGGGTGCCGAAGAGGATGCGCGGCTGCTTGCCGCCCCGGATCGGGTGCGGGTGGGCCGAGACCAGCTCGCCGAGGAAGGCGTTCAGGCGGCCCGTGGGGACCCGGGTCTCCCAGCCGGCGAGGGCGGTCTCGATCGCCGGGACCAGCTTCTCCATGTGGCGGCCGGTGCGCGCCGAGACGTTCACCCGGGGCGCCCAGGCGACCTGGCCCAGCTCGGTCTCGATCTCCCGCTCCAGGTAGTAGCGGCGCTCCTCGTCGAGGGTGTCCCACTTGTTGAAGGCGACGACGATCGCGCGGCCCGCCTCGACCGCCATGGTGACGATCCGCTGGTCCTGCACGGAGATGTTCTCGGAGGCGTCGATCAGGATGACCGCCACCTCGGCCTTCTCCACGGCCGCCGCCGTGCGCAGGGAGGCGTAGTAGTCGGCGCCCTGCTGCAGGTGGACCCGCTTGCGGATGCCGGCGGTGTCCACGAACTTCCAGGTCGTGCCGCCGAGTTCGATGATCTCGTCCACCGGGTCGCGGGTGGTGCCCGCCAGCTCGTTGACGACGACGCGCTCCTCGCCGGCGACCTTGTTCAGCAGCGAGGACTTGCCGACGTTCGGGCGGCCGATCAGGGCGATCCGGCGGGGGCCGCCGACCGCGGTGCCGAAGGACTGCTCGGGCGCGTCGGGCAGCACCTCCAGGACGGCGTCGAGCATGTCGCCGGTGCCGCGGCCGTGCAGCGCCGAGACCGGGTGGGGCTCGCCGAGGCCGAGGTTCCACAGATAGGACGCGTCGGCCTCGCCGCTCGGGCCGTCGACCTTGTTGGCGCACAGCACGACCGGCTTGCCGGCCTTGCGCAGCAGCCGGACGACCGCCTCGTCGGTGTCGGTCGCGCCGACCTTGGCGTCCACGACGAACACGACCGCGTCGGCCGCCTCGATGGCGTACTCGGCCTGGGCCGCCACGGAGGCGTCGATGCCGAGGACGTCCTGCTCCCAGCCGCCGGTGTCGACGACCTTGAAGCGGCGGCCGGCCCACTCGGCCTCGTAGGTGACACGGTCGCGGGTGACGCCCGGCCGGTCCTCCACGACCGCCTCGCGGCGGCCGATCATCCGGTTGACCAGGGTCGACTTGCCGACATTGGGGCGGCCGACGACGGCGAGCACGGGCAGCGGACCGTGGCCCGCCGCCTCGATGGCGCCCTCGACGTCCTCGATGTCGAAACCCTCTACCGCGGCGAGCTCCATGAACTGCGCGTACTCGGCGTCGCCGAGAGCCCCGTGCTCGTACTCGTGCTCGGCCGAGCCGTCGGGCTGGATGTCGTCGTTCATGAAGTCCGTACCTCGTCGTTCATTGGTGGTGATCGGTGGACCGGCCCCCTGGGGCTGATCCACTACTCAAGTGTCGCCTAGCGCCCGGTCAGGCGCCTGGCGTTTTCCAGGTGGCTGGTGAGCTGTTTCCGGATCCGCTCGGTCGCCGCGTCCAGTGCCGCCCGCGTCCGCCGTCCGCTGCCGTCCCCCGCCGCGAAGGGGTCGCCGAAGACGACGTCGACGCGGGAGCGCAGCGGGGGCAGCGCCTTGACCAGCCGGCCGGGCCGCTCGGAGCTTCCCAGGACGGCCACGGGGACGATCGGCGCCCCGCTGCGGACCGCGAAGTAGGCGAGCCCGGCGCGCAGCGAGGCGAAGTCGCCCTCGCCCCGGGTGCCCTCCGGGAAGATGCCCAGCACTCCCCCGGCCGCCAGCACGCCGAGGGCCTGGGTGATCGCGCCCCGGTCGGCCGTGGTGCGGTCCACCTTCAGCTGGCCGATGCCGGTCAGGAAGGGGTCCAGCGGGCCGACGAAGGCCTCCCTCTTGATCAGGAAATGCGTGGGCCGGGGCGCCACGCCCATCACCATCGGTCCGTCGACGTTGTGGGAGTGGTTCACGGCGAGGATCACCGGGCCGGTGGCCGGCACCTTCCAGGCGCCGAGCACCCGCGGCCGCCACAGGCCGTACATCAGCCCGACGCCGATGCGCCGGCCGATCTCCGCGCCCCGCTCCGAGGGCACCGGCGCGAGCGTCACTTCCCGGCCCGCTTCTCCTCGACCAGGGTGACGACGCACTCGATGACCTGGTCGAGGGACAGCTCGGTGGTGTCCACCTCGACGGCGTCGTCGGCCTTGGCGAGCGGCGAGGTCTTGCGGCTGGAGTCGGCCGCGTCCCGCTTGATCAGGGCCTCGCGGGTGGCGTGGACGTCGGCGCCCTTCAGCTCGCCGCTGCGGCGGGCCGCGCGGGCCTCCGGGGAGGCGGTGAGGAAGATCTTCAGGTCGGCGTCCGGGAGGACGGTCGTGCCGATGTCCCGGCCCTCGACGACGATGCCCCGCTCCGCGGCGGCGGCCAGGGAGCGCTGGAGCTCGGTGATCCGGGTGCGCACCTCGGGCACCGCGCTGACCGCGCTGACCTTGGAGGTGACCTCCTGGGTGCGGATCGGACCGGACACGTCCACGCCGTCGACCGTGATGGCCGGGGCGGCCGGGTCGGTGCCGGAGACGATCTCCGGCTTGCCGGCGACGGCGGCGATGGCGGTCGGGTCCTCCAGGTCGATGCCGTTGGTCACCATCCACCAGGTGATCGCCCGGTACTGGGCGCCGGTGTCCAGGTAGCTGAGACCGAGCTGGGCGGCGACGGCCTTCGACGTGCTCGACTTGCCGGTGCCGGAGGGACCGTCGATCGCGACGATCACGGGCCTGGCGGTCGGGGCGGCGCCGTTTTCCACGGGGGGACACCTTCCTGGTGCGGTGCGGGCGGGGTGCGGGGAGCGAGAGCGCCCCGCACAAGGTTACTGGGTGCGGGTCACTCGTCCGGACGTACGCGGGCCGGGCGGCCCGGAGGCGGGCGAGCCGTGGCCCGCGGGCGTTACTGGCGCAGCGCCCAGCCCCGCTCCCGCAGTGCCTCCTTCAGCGCCGTCGTCGCCTTCGGCTCGACCATGAGCTGCACCAGACCGGCCTGCTGCCCGGTGGCGTGCTCGATGCGGACGTCCTCGATGTTGACCCCGGCGCGGCCGGCGTCCGCGAAGATCCGGGCGAGCTGGCCGGGCTGGTCGTCGATGAGGACGACCACGGTCTCGTAGGTCCGCGGCGCGGACCCGTGCTTGCCGGGTACCCGCACCTGGCCGGCGTTCCCCCGGCGCAGCAGGTCCTCGATGCCCGCGCCGCCCTCGCCGCGCCTCGCCTCGTCGGCGGACTCGAGGTCGCGCAGCGCCCGGACCGTCTCCGTCAGGTCGGCGGCGACGTCGGAGAGCAGGTCGGCGACCGGGCCCGGGTTGGCGGACAGGATGTCGATCCACATGCGCGGGTCGGAGGCGGCGATCCGGGTCACGTCCCGGATGCCCTGCCCGCACAGCCGTACGGCGGACTCGTCGGCGTGCTCCAGGCGCGCGGCGACCATGCTGGACACCAGGTGGGGCATGTGGGAGACGAGGGCCACGGCGCGGTCGTGGGCGTCGGCGTCCATGACGACCGGCAGGGCCCGGCAGTGCGAGACCAGCTCCAGGGCGAGGTTCAGCACCTCGGTGTCGGTGTCCCGGGTGGGGGTGAGCACCCAGGGGCGGCCCTCGAAGAGGTCGGCGGTGGCGGCCAGCGGACCGGACTTCTCCCGGCCGGACATCGGGTGGGTGCCGATGTAGGAGGTGAGGTCCAGGCCGAGTTCCTCCAGCTCGCGGCGCGGGCCGCCCTTGACGCTGGCGACGTCCAGATAGCCGCGGGCCAGGCCGCGGCGCATGGCGTCGGCGAGCACCTTGGCCACGTGGGCGGGCGGGGCGGCGACGATCGCCAGGTCGACCGGGCCGTCGGGCGCCTCGTCGGTGCCGGCGCCCAGCGCGGCGGCCGTGCGGGCCTGCCCGGGGTCGTGGTCGGCGAGGTGGACGACGACGCCGCGCCGGGCCAGGGCCAGGGCGGCGGAGGTGCCGATCAGTCCGGTTCCGATGACGAGTGCGGTTCTCACTGGGCGATGTCCTTGCGCAGGGCCGCGGCGGCGCCGAGGTAGACGTGGGCGATGTCGGCGCGGGGCTTGTCCGACTCGATGTGGGCGAGGATCCGTACGACCCGGGGCATGGCGCCCGCGATGTCGAGTTCCCGGGCGCAGATGAGGGGCACGTCGGTGATGCCGAGCCGGCGGGCGGCGACGGCCGGGAAGTCGCTGTGCAGGTCGGGGGTGGCCGTGAACCAGATGCTGATCAGGTCGTCGGCGGTCAGCCCGTTCCGCTCGAGGACGGCGGTGAGCAGCGCGCCGACCTGCTCCGCCATGTGACCGGCGTCGTCCCGTTCCAGTTGGACGGCTCCCCGGACCGCTCGTACCGCCACGGCGCTGCTCCTCGCTGACATGCGTGTTTCGTTCTTGGTCCGTCCAGCGTAGTCAGCCCGCGCGGTACGGGCGTGCGCCGCCCGCGCGCTGAGACGATGCGGAACGTCCGTTATCCAGTAGTTTGTACGTCTGTACGGAGGTCTGACATGACCCAGCCAGCGACACGGCGCACGGTTCTCACCACGGGCGCCGGGGCGCTCGCCCTGGGCTGCGTGGGGTGCGGCGGCGAAAGCGGCGGCTCCACCGCGCCGCAGCCGCCCACGGCACCGGCGTCGTCGGCGCCCGCCGCCGAGGGCTCCGCCGGGGAGACGTCCCCCGCCGCGCGGGAGGCTGCCCCCGCCGGGGAACTGCTGGCCCCGGCCGGAGACGTCCCCGAGGGCGGCGGCAAGATCTTCGAGGACCGCAAGATCGTGGTCACCCAGCCGGAGAAGGGCCGCTTCAAGGCGTTCTCGGCGGTCTGCACCCACCAGGGCTGCACGGTGAGCCAGGTCGCGGACGGCACCATCCTGTGCCCCTGCCACGGCAGCCGGTTCCGCATCTCCGACGGTTCGGTGGCCGTGGGCCCGGCGACCCGGCCGCTGCCCGAGGAGCCGGTCACGGTGCGGGGAAATTCCGTCTACCTGGCCTGAGCCGCCCGCGTACGCTCCGGGGATGCAGCCGCAGGACCTCGTACGCGACCACACCGTCTACGCCTGTGTCGTGGGCTCCCGCGCCTTCGGGCTGGCGACGGACGCCAGCGACACCGACCGGCGCGGGGTGTTCCTCGCCCCGACCCCGCTGTTCTGGCGGTTCGAGAAGCCGCCGGCGCATGTGGAGGGGCCGGGCGAGGAGCGCTTCTCCTGGGAGCTGGAGCGGTTCTGCGAGCTGGCGCTGCGCGGCAACCCGAACATCCTGGAGTGCCTGCACTCGCCGCTCGTGGAGCACGTGGACGACACCGGCCGCGAGCTGCTGTCCCTGCGCGGCGCCTTCCTGTCCCGCCGCGCCCACGACACGTTCACCCGGTACGCCCTCGGCCAGCGGAAGAAGATCGACGCCGACGTGCGCGCCACGGGCGCCCCGCGCTGGAAGCACGCGATGCACCTGCTGCGCCTGCTGACCACCGCCCGGGACCTGCTGCGCACCGGCGAGCTGCGGATCGACGTCGGCGCGTCGCGCGAGCCCCTGCTGGCGGTCCGGCGCGGCGAGGTGCCGTGGGCGCGGGTGGAGGCGTGGATGGTCCGGCTGGCGGGCGAGGCGGAGGAGGCCCTGCGGGGCAGCCCCCTGCCGGCCGAGCCGGACCACGCGCGCGTGGCGGCCTTCCTGCACCGGGTGCGCCGGGCCTCGGCGCTCCGGGCGGAGGCGGACCACCAGGACGTGCCCGGCGCCGTGGGCGGCGGCCTCGTCGGGCGGGGCTGAACCAGGCCCGCCGGCCGCGACGGGACCACGGCCGGCACCGGCGCGTTCCCCGCTCCCGGCGGACCCCGCGGCCCCCTGTCCAGCGCGCCTTCCCGCCCCGGGCGCGCCGGATCTCAGCCCGTCAGGCGGAGGCGGACCACCAGGACCTGCCCGGCGCCGTGGGCGGCGGCCTCGTCGGGCGGGGCTGAACCAGGCCCGCCCGCCGCGACGGGACCACGGCCGGCACCGGCGCGTTCCCCGCTCCCGGCGGACCCCGCGGCCCCCTGTCCGGCGCGGCCTTCCCGCCCCGGGCGCGCCGGATCTCAGCCCGTCAGGCGGAGGCGGACCACCAGGACGTGCAGGGCGTCGTGGGCGCCGGCCGTGTCGGGCAGGGCCGAACCGGCCTGTGCCTCGTCGAGCGCGGTGTGCAGGCGCTCGACGTCGGCCGCGACCAGGTCGCGGCCGACGTCGGCGAGGGCGTTCTCCCGCTCCCGCTTGGCGGCGATCAGCTCGGGCAGGTAGCCGGGCCCGCCCACCTGCTCCAGGAGCGTGGGCAGATGCGCCTGGACCTCGCCGCTGCGCATGAGGTGGATGCCGGTGAGCAGCACCCGGAAGGTGTAGAGCAGCGGCTTGAGTTCGCCGGTCTTCTCGAACAGCCGCCACTGGGTCGCGGCGAACCCGCGGTAATGGTGGGCATGGTGGCCGGTGAGGACGCCGGGGGCGAGCGCGGTCAGCTCCCGGTGGGCCTCGGAGGTGTGCACGACCAGCGGGGAGAGCAGCTGCTCCAGCACGTAGCCGTTGCGGCGCAGCATCAGCCGGACGAACTTGCGCAGGTCGTGGGTGACGAGGTCCAGCTCGACGCCGTAGCGGACCCAGGTCCGCGAGCGGGTCTCCTCCGGCTCGCGCAGGCCGACGAGGTCGGCGGCGGGCAGCAGGTGGACGCCCCTGAGGTCCACGTCGGAGTCCTGCGAGGGGAAGCCGTACAGATGGGCTCCGGTGACGGTGGCGAACAGCAGCGGGTCGGGTTGTTCCGCGGCCACCGGAGCCAGGTCTATGTCGAGATCGTCGAGCATGGGCCTAAGCGTCCCAGAGCGTGCCCAGGGCCAACAGGTCGCCTCGGTACTCGATCCGCTCCGCCCAGTCGGCGGGCCAGGCGTCCGCGCCCAGCCAGGCGCCCGCGAAGGCGCCGGCGAGACAGGCGAGGGAGTCGGAGTCGCCGGCGGTGCAGGCGGCCCGGCGCAGGGCGGTGACGGGCTCGTCGGGGAAGAGCAGGAAGCACAGCAGCCCGGTGGCCAGGGCCTCCTCGGCGATCCAGCCCTCGCCGGTGGCCAGGCACGGGTCGGTCTCCGGGGAGACGGTCCGCGCGGCTTCCCGGAGGCGGTCGAGGATCTCCAGGCACTCGTCCCAGCCGCGTGCGATGAAGTGCTCGGGGCCGGGGTCCTGGGAGCGGGTCCACAGGTCGCCGAGCCAGGTGTGGTCGTAGTGCGTGCGGCGCCGCAGGGCGTAGGAACGCAGCCGTCCGACGAGCCCGGCCGGGTCGGCGCCCCGGGCGAGCAGGTGGACGGCGTGGGCGGTGAGGTCGGAGGCGGCCAGCGCGGTGGGGTGGCCGTGGGTGAGCGCGGCCTGCAACTGGGCGGCGCCGGCGCGCTGTTCGTCGCTCAGGCCGGGGGCGAGGCCGATCGGGGCGACCCGCATGTTGGCGCCGCAGCCCTTGGAGCCGATCCGACTGGCGTCCTGCCAGGCCCGGCGCTCGTCGGTGAGCAGCTCGCAGGCCCGCAGGCAGGTGCCGCCGGGGGCGCGGTTGTTCTCCGGCGACCGGTACCAGTCCACGAACTCCGCCCGCAGCGGCCCCTCCAGCCCCTCGGGCGTCACGTCACCGCGGTCCACGGCGGTCCGCAGGGCGCGCCCGACGGCGAGGGTCATCTGCGTGTCGTCGGAGACGAAGGCCCGCTTCGGCAGCTCCATCTCCCGCCAGGGCCCGCACTTGGCGAGGATCGACGGTACGTCGTTGAACTCGGTCGGGAAGCCGAGGGCGTCCCCGAGGGCGAGTCCGAGAAGTGCTCCGGTCGCCGGCTGCTTCGGCATGTGCGCCGTCCCCCTTTATCGTCACCGTGACAATAAAGGGGGACGGTGATCAGCGCAAGGCGCCGCGGGAACCGGCCGCTTTACAGGTCGACTTCCTTCATCAGCATGCCGACCTCGGTGTTCGACAGCCGGCGCAGCCAGCCCGACTTCTGGTCGCCGAGGGTGATCGGGCCGAAGGCGGTGCGCACCAGCCGCTCGACCGGGAAGCCGGCCTCCGCCAGCATGCGGCGCACGATGTGCTTGCGGCCCTCGTGCAGGGTCACCTCGACCAGGTAGTTCTTGCCGGTCTGCTCGACCACGCGGAAATGGTCCGCGCGGGCGTAGCCGTCCTCCAGCTGGATGCCGTCCTTCAGGCGCTTGCCCAGGTCGCGCGGGATCGGGCCGACGATGGCCGCGAGGTAGGTCTTCTTCACGCCGTAGCGCGGGTGCGTGAGGCGGTGCGCCAGCTCACCGTGGTTGGTGAGCAGGATGACGCCCTCGGTCTCGGTGTCCAGCCGGCCGACGTGGAAGAGCCGGGTCTCGCGGTTGGTGACGTAGTCGCCGAGGCACTGGCGGCCCTCCGGGTCCTCCATGGTGGAGACCACGCCGGCGGGCTTGTTCAGCGAGAAGAACTGGTAGGACTGGGTCGCCACGGTCAGGCCGTCGACCTTGACCTCGTCCTTCTCCGGGTCCACCCGCTTGCCCTGCTCGGTGACGATCTCGCCGTTCACCTCGACCCTGGCCTGCTCGATCAGCTCCTCGCAGGCCCGCCGGGAGCCGTAGCCGGCGCGCGCGAGGACCTTCTGCAGCCGCTCGCCCTCCTGCTCGGCGCCGGGGAAGGTCTTGGGCAGCTTGACGTCCTTCTTGCCCGCGTACCGCTCCCGGTTGCGCTCCTCGACCCGCGTCTCGTACTCGCGCGAGCGCGCCGGGGCCGTACGGCCGCCGGGCTGGGGCCGCTTCGGGCCGCCCTTGGCACCACCGCGCGCGGAGCCGCCGCGCCCGGACTTGGGGCCGTCCTGGGTGGCCCCGGGGCCCACGTCGTAGCGGCGCTCCTCGGGGCGGGGCTTGCGGGGACGGCCCTGCCCCTGCTTCTGGTCCCTGTCGTTGCCGGCACCGCGGTAGTTACCGCGCCCGCCGCTCTTGCCGCTGCCGCTGCTTCGCATCAAGGTTTCCGTCTTAGTCGTCTGCGTCCTGACCGCCGGACGCGTCGGGCGCGTCCGGGTCGAACGACGGGACTCCCTCCTGGGTCTCGGCCTCGATCGCCTCCGCCTCGGGGAGGAAGGGCGCGAGCTCCGGTAGCTCGTCCAGGCCGCGCAGGCCCATCCGCTCCAGGAAGTAGTTCGTCGTCCTGTACAGGATCGCACCTGTTTCGGGTTCCGTGCCCGCCTCCTCGACCAGACCGCGCTGGAGCAGGGTGCGCATGACACCGTCGCAGTTCACGCCGCGCACGGCGGAGACCCTGCTGCGGCTGACCGGCTGGCGGTAGGCGACGACCGCCAGCGTCTCCAGCGCCGCCTGCGTGAGACGGGCGGTCTGGCCGTCCAGGACGAGCCGCTCGACGGCGGGCGCGTAGGCGGCGCGGGTGTAGAAGCGCCAGCCGCCCGCGACGAACCGCAGCTCGAAGCCGCGGCCCTGTGCGGTGTACTCGTCGGCCAGCTCCCGCAGGGCGTCCGCGATCTGCCGCCGGGGCCGCTCCAGGAGCCGCGCCAGGTGCTCCTCGGTCGCGGGCTCGTCCACGACCATGAGCATCGCCTCCAGGGCGGGCTTGAGAGCGAGGCCGGCCACGGTCCGCGGTCCGGCCGTGGCCTCGGCGGTCTGCTCGTTCACGGCTGCTTCTCCTCCTCGGCCGGCGCGGGCGGGCGGTCGAACTCGTCGGTGACCAGCGGCGCCGGATCCGTCTCCCCGCCGGTCCAGCGCACGGTCAGCTCGCCGAGCGCGGTCTCCTGCTCCAGCGCGACGGCCTTCTCCCGGTACAGCTCCAGGAGCGCCAGGAACCGGGCCACGACGGTGAGCGTGTCCCCGGCGTCGGCCACCAGCACCCGGAAACCGGCCTCGCCCAGCTCCCGCAGCCGCGCCACCACGATCCCGGCCTGTTCCCGCACGCTGACCAGCGGGGCGTGGATGTGGTCGACGTACACCTGCGGCCTGGGCCTCGGCTGCATCGCCTTGACCGCGAGCCCGGCGAAGCCCTCGGGGCCGATGCTGATGACGACCTCGGGCAGCAGCTCGGCGTGGTGCGGTTCCAGGCCGACGGTACGGGGATACCGCCGGGCCTCCTCGTCGAGCCGCTCGTTGAAGAGGTCGGCGATCCGCTTGTACGCGCGGTACTGGAGCAGCCGGGCGAACAGCAGGTCGCGGGCCTCCAG
The DNA here is from genome assembly GCF_055569255.1 of Streptomyces sp. NPDC029296. NCBI lineage: Bacteria > Bacillati > Actinomycetota > Actinomycetes > Kitasatosporales > Streptomycetaceae > Streptomyces > Streptomyces sp. NPDC029296. Next base: position 6,977 of record NZ_JBVHXT010000029.1, on the reverse strand, counting down.
CAGGGCGAGGTCGGCCTCGTCCTCCACCTCGGCGGCGGGCAGCAGCCGGGCGGCCTTGAGGTCGAGCAGCGTGGCCGCGACGACGAGGAACTCCGTGGTCTGGTCCAGGTCCCAGTCGGGTCCCATGGCCCGGATGTGCGCCATGAACTCGTCGGTGACCTTCGACAGGGCGACTTCGGTGACGTCCAGCTTGTGCTTGGAGATGAGCTGGAGCAGCAGGTCGAAGGGGCCCTCGAAGTTCGACAGCCGGACCTTGAAGACACCGTCGGCGGCCTCTTGGGGCCCCTCCGGCTCCCTGGGCTCCCGCGGGGGTTCCGGGGACTCCCGGCGCGGACCCCGGGGACCCCCGGGCTCCTGGCGGGGCTCTGCGGGCTTCTCGGGGGCTTGCGCAGGCTCCGGGGGCGCCACGGCCCGCGGGGCGCTCGCGGCGGCCTGCGGACCGGTTCCCGGGGTGCCCGGCCGGGCCGCCGCCGTGCCCGGCCCCCGCCCCAGCGCACGCCGGCGGCCGGCCGGTGCGCCGGGGGCAGGGGCTCCGTTCGAGGTCATAGCCCCCGCAGGCTATCGCTACCGTCCGCGCAGCCGGCGCACGAGGATGCTCGCGTCCCCGCGGGACTCCAGGTCGGCCAGGACCACGGCCACCGCCTCGCGGACGATCCGTCCGCGGTCCACCGCGAGCCCGTGCTCGCCGCGGAGCACCAGGCGGGCGTGCTCCAGGTCCATCAGTTCCTCGGCCGAGACGTAGACGGTGATCTTCTCGTCGTGCCGTTCGCGCCCGCTGGGCCGCCGGCTCGCCGCCCGCCCGCGCTTGCGCGGCTGTGCGGCGGCACCCTCCTGCGCCGCCTGGCGGCGCACCGGGCGGGTGCGGGACTCGCCGGTCTCGGCCGGCTCGGCGTCCGCCGCCCCGTGCTCCGCGCCCTCCGCGTCCCCGCCGCGGACGGGCACCGACGACGGTACGTCCTCGGCGGCGGCCGTCTCGTCGCTCTCCCCGGCGGGAGCCGGCACCCGGGCCTCACCGCCCGTCGCGCGCCGGGGAGTCGACGGCTGGAGCGCCGTCCCTCCTGTCGTGCGGAAGAGTTCGTCGGCCCCCGGCAGACTCACTCGGCGTGACACCGGGCGAGCACCTCCCTGGCGAGCTGGCGGTAGGCGGCGGCACCGACGGAGTTGGAGGCGTACGTGGTGATCGGCTCACCGGCGACCGTGGTCTCCGGGAAGCGGACCGTGCGCCCGATGACCGTGTGGTAGACGTGGTCGTCGAACGCCTCGACGACCCGGGCGAGCACCTCGCGGCTGTGCACGGTGCGCGAGTCGTACATGGTGGCGAGGATGCCGTCGAGCTCCAGGTCGGGGTTGAGCCGCTCCTGGACCTTCTCGATGGTCTCGGTCAGCAGGGCCACACCGCGCAGCGCGAAGAACTCGCACTCCAGCGGCACGATCACCTTGTGGGCGGCCGTCAGGGCGTTGACGGTGAGCAGGCCGAGCGAGGGCTGACAGTCGATCACGATGTAGTCGTAGTCGGGCAGCAGCGGCTTCAGGGCCCGCTGGAGCGTGGACTCGCGCGCGACCTCGGAGACCAGCTGGACCTCGGCGGCCGACAGGTCGATGTTGGAGGGCAGCAGGTCCATGTTGGGGACCGCCGTCTTCAGCAGCACCTCGTCCGCGGACATGCCCCGCTCCATGAGCAGGTTGTAGACGGTGAGGTCCAGCTCCATGGGGTTGACCCCGAGGCCCACCGACAGCGCGCCCTGCGGGTCGAAGTCCACGAGCAGCACGCGCCGCCCGTACTCCGCGAGCGCGGCACCCAGGTTGATGGTCGACGTCGTCTTGCCGACGCCGCCCTTCTGGTTGCACATCGCGATGATCTTCGCGGGGCCGTGGTCGGTCAGCGGGCCCGGGATCGGGAAGTAGGGCAGCGGGCGTCCGGTCGGGCCGACGCGCTCACGGCGCTGACGGGCCGCGTCGGGCGCGAGCGTGGCCGCGTACTCCGGATCCGGCTCGTACTCGGCGTCGGGGTCGTAGAAGTGCCCCTCGGGCAGTTCGTCGTAGTCGGCGAAGTGGTTGTGGGGCGCGCCACTTCCGTCGCCGGCCATGGCGTTCACGTGATGGCCATCCATGCTCTGGTGTGCTGTCCCGGCCGTCCGAGGACCGGAACTCTGGTGGGCTGCGAAGGTGCGCACAGCTACGGAGCCGACAGCCTCGAATCCCGCGGGGCCCTGGCCCCGGACCGGCATTCCTGGTTGACCACCCCCGGGAGAAAATGTCGACTCATTCACAAGTCGTCTTACCTCCTTGGTGACCAGGAAACTTCTAGACAAGGTCAGCGTGGCACCATGCCGACGGTTGGCGACTCTATGGCGTGTCGGCGGTCCGCAGCAACACAATCCGCCGGACCCGGCAGGATGTGTCGGCAATGAAACATGTCGCTGTCAAGGGCGTACGGCCGTCGCACGGCAGGTTTCCCGGGTGTGCGAATCGGTCGAAGCGTTACGTTCGAGGCGAGTTGACCGAGAGCCGCAAAGTGACCATACACACATCCGGCCGGACCTTGTCGGGCAAGGTCCGGCCGGGTGTGCGTGATTGACGAGCCGTGTTGACGAATCGTCTTTTGGCGGGTGGCGACTTGGCGACCCACCCGGTCGTCACCTGCGCGCGGCAGGTCAGCCGAGCAGCGAGTCCAGCTCGACGTGCGGCAGGCCGTGGGCCTCCGCGACCTCCTTGTAAACGACCTTGCCGTCATGGGTGTTGAGACCCTTGGCGAGCGCGGCGTCGCGGCGCAGCGCCTCCGCCCAGCCGTTGTTGGCCAGCGAGACGATGTACGGCAGCGTCGCGTTGGTGAGCGCGTTGGTGGAGGTGTTGGGCACGCCGCCCGGCATGTTGGCGACGCAGTAGAAGACCGAGTTGTGCACCTTGAAGGTCGGCTCGGCGTGCGTGGTGGGGCGGGAGTCCTCGAAGCAGCCGCCCTGGTCGATCGCGATGTCGACAAGGACACTTCCCGGCTTCATCCGGGACACCATCTCGTTGGTGACCAGCTTCGGGGCCTTGGCGCCCGGGATGAGGACCGCGCCGATGACGAGGTCGGCGTCGAGGACGGCCTTCTCCAGCTCGAAGGAGTTGGACATGACGGCCTTGATCTTCGTGCCGAAGATCTTGTCGGCCTCGCGCAGCTTGTTGATGTCGCGGTCGAGCAGCGTGACGTCGAAGCCCATGCCGATGGCGATCTGGGCGGCGTTCCAGCCGGAGACGCCGCCGCCGATGACGACGGCCTTGGCCGGGGTCACGCCCGGGACGCCGCCCGGCAGCACGCCGCGGCCGCCGGCCGCGCGCATCAGGTGGTAGGCGCCGACCTGCGGGGCCAGCCGGCCCGCGACCTCGGACATCGGGGCGAGCAGCGGCAGGGCGCGGTTCGGCAGCTCGACCGTCTCGTAGGCGATGGCCGTGGTGCCGGACGCCAGCAGCGCGTCGGTGCACTCCTTGGACGCGGCCAGGTGCAGGTAGGTGAAGAGGGTCTGGTCCTTGCGGAGGCGGTGGTACTCCTCAGCGATCGGCTCCTTGACCTTCAGCAGCAGGTCGGCGGCGGCCCAGACCTCGTCCGCGGTGTCCAGGATGGCGGCACCGGCGGAGACGTACTCCTCGTCCGTGATCGAGGAGCCGAGGCCGGCGCCCCGCTCGACGACGACCTGGTGGCCGTTGCGCACCAGCTCGTGCACACCGGCGGGGGTGATGGCCACCCGGAACTCGTTGTTCTTGACCTCGCGGGGGATGCCGACCTTCACGTCGATCACGGTCCTTGGCTCAGAGGGTAGGGGGGTGCAATACAGACGTACCCAGACATGCGGGGGCATACCGGGAGACGCCGCAGGAGTGTGCGGCAGAGCCAGTCTAATGAAGGTGTTCCGGCTGTCTAGCCTTTCATTGCATCAATCTTCGCTGGATGCGGTGCGGATTTCGCAGGCGTTAGCGTCGTGTTCCGGCCCTGCGACGTCCTCCGGACGCTCCTCACCCAGCATGCGTTCGGCCGCCGCCCGGTGCAGCCGGGCCGCCGCCGGGTCGCCCAGCCGGTCCAGGGTGTCGGCCAGCCGCAGCTGCACCGCGGCCTGGAGCCGGGCGTCCTCCGCGCGCCGGGCCCACTCCACCGCCTCCTGGCAGGTGCGCAGCGACTCCTCGGGCCGCCCCGCGTACTCCTGCACCCGGGCGATCTCGCTCAACGCCCGCGCGCTGGCGGCGACATCGCCGCCGCGGCGGTAGCCGGCCAGGGCGGCCCGCCAGTTCCTGAGCGCCTCGCCGTAGCGGCCCGCGTAGGTGTGGGCGGTGGCGATCCTGCCGTACAGCCGGGCGGCCTCCGGTGCCTCGCCGCGGGCCAGCCGCTCGGCCAGCGCCCGGCCGAACCAGTCGGCGGCCCGGTCGTGATCGCCCAGCTCCTGGTAGGCACCGCCTACGGATTCCATCGCGCGGCCGGTCGCGTACGGGTCGCTCGCCTCCCGTCCGGCGTCCAGCGCGGCCCGATAGCGGGCCAGCGCCTCCCGGGTGCGGCCGGTCTGCGCGTCCAGATCACCCAGGTTCAGCAGCGCCGCGGCCTTCTCCCGGGGCAGCCCGCGCCGCTCGGCGACGTCCAGGACGAGACCGTGCACCCCGTACAGGTCGGGGGCGGCGGCCTGGGTGCCGACATGCGCCGCCAGGGCCCGCACCAGCTGGGACATCAGCCGGCGGGCGAGGGTGTCCAGCTCCCCGTCGGCCACCGCCAGGCGTGCCGACGCCAGCAGCGCGGGCCGCCGGATGCGCAGCCAGTCGGCGGCGGCCCGCGGGGTCGGGAAGCGCAGCGCGGGCGGCATGCCGTTCAGCTTCTCCCGGGCCTGGGGGCTGTCCGTCTCGGTGATCGCCCGGCAGGACTGGAGCAGCCGGACCGTCCGCTCCAGCATCCGGGCCCGGGCCAGCTGGAGCTCGGCGGCCCGTTCCTGGCTCTCGGCCAGGGCGCGCAGCAGCGGGTACAGCCGGCCCGGGACCTCGTACTGGGGCAGCGGGGAGTCCACCGCGCGCAGCAGGCCGAGGACGGCGAGGTCGTCCAGGGTGGCGCGGGCGGCGTCGACCGAGCAGCCGGCCAGCGCGGAGGCGGTGTGCGGGTCGGCGAGGCCGGCCGGGGCGAGGCACAGCAGCCGCAGCATCCGGGCGGCCGGGCCGGGCAGCTGGTCGTAGACGAGCCGGAAGACGCGGGCCAGCGGGGTCGCCTCGGCGCCCTCCGCGCCGTCCTCGGCGGTCGCGTGCAGCCGCTTGGCGAGGTCGGAGACGGCGGCCTTGGGGCGGGCGGCGAGCCAGCCGCCGGCCAGCACCAGCGCGCCCGGGTGGCCCTGGCACGCCTCCACCAGGCCCTCCGCGGAGCGCGGGTCGACGGTGACGCGGACCGCGCCCGCGTAGCCGGTGAGCAGGTCCACCGCGGACTTGGTGTCGAGGCCGCCGAGCGTGCAGGGGCGGACGTCGGCGATTCCGGTGAGCGGGCCCCGGGAGACGGCGACCACCAGGCAGCCGGGGTCCTCCGGCAGCAGCGCGTCGACCTGGTCGGCGCCGGCCGCGTCGTCCAGCAGCAGCACCGCCCGCCGGCCCGCGAGGGCCGCCCGCAGGGCCGCGGCGAGGTCGTCCTCGGCGGCACCGGCGGGGGCGGGCAGTTCCAGTGCCTCCAGCAGCCGGCGGGCCACCCGCTCGACGGGCACCGGGGTGCCGTCGGGCTCGCCGAGCCGGGCCCGCAGCACCCCGCCGGGGTAGCGGTCGGCGAGCCGGCGGACGAGTTCCTCGGCGAGGCTGGTGCGGCCGGAGCCGGGGCGGCCGGCGATGAGCAGGACGCGTGCGCGGGGGGCCTTGCGGCCGGAGAGGGTGTCCAGGCCGGCGCGCTCGATGTCGGCGCACAGCTCCTTCAACTCCCGGCCACGGCCCAGGAAACGATCCTTCGGGGCCGGGTGCGCGGACAGCTCCGCACCGTCTGTGTCCACCGCCTGATCCGTCACGGGCCACACTCCCGTCCCACCGCACGCGCAAGCCCGCCGGGTCTTCCGGGACGGGCGTTTCCAGAGCCTAGTTCACGCTCTGCGACGTACCCGGAGGAGCGCGGCGAACGCATCGCCCGATCGGATCAGGCGATGGTCACACGGATGGTCCGGACGGGTCCGGTCAGCTCTCGAAGGGGCGCGCGGGCCAGGGCGCGTCGGCCGGGCGCAGCGCGTCCAGCCCGTCCCCGCCGCGGGCCGCGACCAGGGAGAGCACGCCGACCACGAGGCAGTTGTTGTGCACGTCGCCGGCCAGGATCCGGCGCACGAGTTCGTCGACCGGCACGCGCGCGTGCTCCATGTCGGTCTCCTCGTGCTCCGCCGCGAAGCGCTCCCCGTCGGCCTCGGCCAGACCGCGGGCGAGGAAGATCCGCACGGCCTCGTCGCAGCCGCCGGGGGTGGTGTAGACATCGGTCAGCACCCGCCAGTCCTCGGCCTTGACGTGCGCCTCCTCGTACAGCTCCCGCTGGGCGGCGTGCAGCGGGTTCTCGCCGGGCACGTCCAGCAGGCCGGCCGGGATCTCCCACAGCTTGTGCCGGACCGGGTGGCGGTACTGGTTGATCAGCAGCACCCGGTCCTCCTCGTCCAGGGCGAGGACGGCGACCGAGCCGGGGTGGACCTGGTAGTCCCGGCGGACCACCGAGCCGTCGGGCATGACCACGTCGTCCGTGCGGACGGCGGTCTTGTTGCCCGTGAAGGGGGTCTCCGTGGCCCGGATCTCCCACTCCGCGGGGGTGTCCTTGATCGTCATGCCCTGTCCTTCCACGCGCACACAGTGAAACCGGGGTGCCCGCCCGCGAAGGCACGCACCCCGGCCACCGTACAACCGGCGTGTTACTTGGCGGTCTTCCGCTCGACCGCGGCCTTGACCAGGCCGGCGAAGAGCGGGTGCGGGCGGGTCGGCCGGGACCGCAGTTCGGGGTGGGCCTGGGTGGCGACCAGATACGG
>NZ_JBVHXT010000028.1:49254-129408 GCF_055569255.1 Streptomyces sp. NPDC029296 | reverse complement strand
GGAGCGAGCAACTCCCACTCCTGATCAGTGAGTTCATGGCGACGTATCACCCCACCATGATCCACCACCCGATGATCTTTGAAGACGGACCCTAGTACTCTGAGGTTCCCCCGCAGTGCGGGAGTGGCTGACCAGTCCTGTGTCGTGATCACTCCTGGTCTTCCTTGTCGTTCGCCGAGTCGGGCACCTTGAAGTCGTATTCCCAGGCAAAGCGCGAGGCCGCGTGCACCCCGATGGCGAATTCAACCACCGTTCCTGCTGCCGTGTAGGTCGTGCGATGCAGTTCGACCACGGGTTCACCGGGTGGGAGTTGTAGGAGCTTCACCTCGTCGGGTGTGGGGGTGCGGGCGAAGAGCCGTTCCTTCATGTGGTCGATCTCGTATCCCGCGTCGTACAGCACGCGGAAGCCGCCGCCTCGGCCAGCCGGACCCGGTGTCGGATCGACCAGGCGGGTGCCCTCCACGTGCTCGGGCCGGTAATAGCTGGTCAGCGTGTGTTGGCTGCTCGCCTTCCTTGACCAGCCGCGCACGGGCGTAGACCGGGGCGCCCTCTGGGATCCCGTGGGCCGCCGCCACCTCGGGTGGGGCCTCGACAAGGTTGACCGTCTGTGTCTGCTCGTTGCGGCGATACGCTCGTCCGGAGGCCACGCGGTCCGTTGGACTCGTTCCGACCGGAACACATCCGGGCACTGGTAAGTGCGCTGGAGAGCGACCCTGCGGTCAGTGGCGGGTACGCCCGGAACATCTACGGCGACGTACGCGCCGTGCTGAGCGCTGCCGTGGATGACGGGCTTCTGCCGCGCAATCTCTGCTCGGCCAACTCCGTGCGCCCCCCAACCGTCGAGCCTCGTCGCGTCGTGCCGTGGCTACCCGTCCAGGTCCGTGCGGTTCGTGCCGGGCTCCCCGAGCGGTACCGGTCGATGGTCGATGTGGGCGCTGGCTGCGGCCTCCGTCAAGGGGAGATCGTGGGGCTGGCGGAAGACGCCTTGGACTTCGAGAACGGCACCCTCCGCGTGATCCGGCAGGTCAAGCTCATCAAGGGAAAGGCCGTGTTCGCTCCGCCGAAGGGCAACAAGGAGCGTGACGTGCCGCTGCCCTCGTCCGTAACCGAGGCCCTGCGCGCCCACATGGACCGCTTCAAGCCGGTGGAGATCACGTTGCCGTGGCGGAAGCCGAACGGACCGAAGGTGACGGCCCGTCTGCTGTTCACGAACACCGCCGGCGGTCTGGTCTGGCGCAGCAACTTCAACATCCAGGAGTGGAAGCCGGCCCTTGCATCGGCCGGGCTGATCCCGGAAGCCGATGAGAACGGCAAGTACCAGTCGGCTCGGGAACACGGCATGCACGCCCTACGGCACTTCTACGCCTCGGTACTCCTGGACGCCGGTGAGAGCATCAAGGCAGTGAGCCAGTATCTCGGGCACTCCGATCCGGGGCTGACGTTGCGGGTGTACGCGCATCTGATGCCGTCGAGTCAGGAGCGCACCCGGAAGGCCGTGGATCAGGTGTTGCCCGCTCCTGATGAGCCAGACGGCCCAGTGATCTGAGCGGAGCCCCCTACCGGAGCCAAAAGCCCTGGTGGGGGGCTTGATCGTGTCCGGCTATTGCCAGTTCTCCGGGCTTAGGCATGGCGTTACCAGTGTCGCAGATCCAACCGGGTGACCCCGAAAGCCGCCTCACCAGGTCACCGGCAGGGTCCTCGGGCCGCGGATCAGGCCCCGGCGCTGGAACTCGACCCGCCCGGGAGGGACGGCCAGCCGCAGGGCGGGGAAGCGGGCCAGGACGGAGCCGATCACGACCTCGGCCTCCATGCGGGCCATGACGGCGGCCGGGCAGTGGTGCGGACCGTGGCCGAAGGCCAGGTGGGCGAGGGGGTCCCGGTCGAAATCCAGGGCGTCGGGGTCGGGGAACGCCCCGGGATCGCGGTTGGCGGCCAGGTAGGCGTTGTAGACCACGTCACCGGCGCGGATCAGCCGGCCGCCGACCTCGACGTCCTCGGTGGCGATCCGGGGGATGCCGACGCCGTTGCGGTGCGGGACGTAGCGGAACAGTTCCTCCACGGCCCGGGGCAGCAGGTCCGGCTCGCGGCGCAGCCGGTCCAGGTGGCCGGGGTGGGTGAGCAGCGCGTACATCATCGAGCCGCTGTTGTTGCGGACCGCGTGACCACCGCTGACCTGGACGGCGATCGCGAGGGAGACCGCCTCGTCGTCGGTGATCTCGCCCTCGGCGGCGGCCCGCGCCAGCACCCCGGCCAGGTCCTCGCGGGGTTCCGCGCGGCGGCGCCCGAGCAGTCCGGCGATCCGCTCCCGGGTCGCCCTCGCGGCCTCCCGGGCGCGCTCCCCGGACCCGGCGCCGGCCGACAGCAGGGCCTCCCCGGCCGCGGTCCAGTCCTGCCGGTCCTCCTCGGCCACGCCGAGGAAGTCGCGGAGCACGGCGAGCGGGAAGGGGGCGTGCAGATGCTCCATGAGGTCGGCCGGGGCGCCGGCGCACGCCATCCCGTCCAGCAGTTCGGCGGCCCGGCGCTCGGCGAGCGGACGCAGCCGCCGCATGCTCCGCGCGGAGAACGCCCGGGCGACGACCCGGCGCAGCCGGGTGTGCCGGGGCGGGTCGATGTACTGGAGCCCCGCCGTCTGCGAGGCGACCGGCACCGGGCGCAGGGCGGGCACGTCGCGGCCGGCGACCCGTTCCCGGGAGAAGCGCGGGTCGGAGGTGACGAGGCGGACATCCTCGTACCGGGTGACCAGCCAGGCCCAGCCCGCGCCGTAGGGCAACCGGATCCGGCTGACCGGCTCCTCGCGCAGCACCGCGTCCAGGAACGGATCGGGGTCGAGCGCGGGCAGGTCGTCCACGGGCCAGAACCGCACCGGAGGGGGAGAGGCCGGGGAGGCGGGGGCGCCGGCCGGGCACAGGGAGGCGGGACGCGCGGGCGTGCGGGCGGGGGCGGGGCGTCCGGACGGGGGTAGGGGGCGCGCGGGCCCGGACGCGGAAGGGGAGGCCGGGCACGCGGAGACGCGGGCGGGAGACGCCGAGCCGGAGGCCGGGCACGCGGAGACGGAGGCCGGGCACGCGGAGGCGTGGGCCGGGCAGGTGGACGCGGAGGCGGGGGCGGGGTCGAGGGGCATCGGGCACACTCCCTGCTGCGGCGCCGGGCGGCGACGCGACCGCCGCCCTGCGAGGAGTCTGCCGCGCGCGGCACCGGGCCGCCGATTCCTGCTGCGGCATCCGGGTACGACCGCGCGGACCCGGCGGCGCGGTCGTGCCACGGCACGGACGCACGGCTACGACGACGGCGCCCCGCTACGACACGGGCCCGCCGCCACGACGACGGCCCCCGCCCTGCTGTGGCGCAGGAGGAGGGCCGGGAAGCCGTACCGCTCGGCGAAGCCGGTGAAGACCGCGGGGGTCACGTGGAGCCGACGAACACCACCAGCAGCAGCCACACGACCGGAGCCGTGGGCAGCAGCGAGTCCAGGCGGTCCATGATGCCGCCGTGGCCGGGGAGCAAGGTGCCCATGTCCTTGATGCCCAGGTCGCGCTTGATCATGGATTCGCCGAGGTCGCCCAGGGTGGCGCTGGCCGCGACCGCCAGGCCCAGCAGCAGACCCTGCCACCAGGCTCCGCCCTCGATCAGGAAGTGCGTGCACAGCGCGCCCGCCACCATCGCGAACAGCACCGCGCCCAGCAGGCCCTCGCGGGTCTTGCCGGGGCTGATGCGCGGGGCGAGCTTGTGCTTGCCGAAGCGCCAGCCGACCGCGTACGCCCCGGTGTCGCTGACGACCGTCAGCAGCAGGAAGGTCAGCACCCGCCAGGGGCCGTCGTCGGCGGCGAGCATCAGCGCGACGAAGGTGGCGAGGAAGGGCACGTAGAACGCGGCGAAGACTCCGGCCGTGACGTCCTTGAGGTAGCCCTCCGGCCGTTCCGTCATGCGCCAGACCAGGGTGGCCAGCGCGGTGAGGGCCATGGCCACCCACGCGCCCTCGGCGCCGCGCACATAGCCGGCGACGACCATGGCCGCACCGCCCACCGCGAGCGGCACGAGCGGCGCCCTGATCTCCTTGCGCTCCTGGAGCCTGCTGGTCAGCTCCCACAGTCCGACGACGACGGCGACCGCTATCACGCCGACGAACACGGCCTTGACGACGAACAGGGAGGCGACGATCACCACACCGAGCCCGACGCCGACCCCTATGGCGGCGCTCAGGTCGCGGCCCGCGCTCTTCTTCTGCGGCGCCGGCGGCGGCTGCGGGGCGTCGGGCATGGGCTCCGGGTTCTGGGTCTCGGCCGGGAGCTCCCGGGCCTGGGACGTCTCGTCACGGAACAGGGGCCCGCTCAGCCGAGCGGCCCCCCGGTCGTCGTCCTGGTCTCCGCCGTACGCGGGGCCGTCGGGCACGATGGGCATGGGGCGAGTGTGCTGCGCCTCAGGCGCATCGTACGCGGGACCCGCCGGGGCAGCCCCCTGGACAGGTCCACCCGCGGTGGACCCCCAGTAACCGGTCTGCCCCGCCGGTGGCGGTGCCCCCCAGGAAGAGTCGCTCATCAGACTTCGAGCAGTTCCGTTTCCTTGTGCTTCAGGAGCTCGTCCACCTGGGCGACGTACTTCGCCGTCAGGTCGTCGAGGTCCTTCTCCGCACGGCGGCCCTCGTCCTCACCGATGTCGCCGTCCTTGATGGCCTTGTCGATGGCGTCCTTGGCCTTGCGGCGCACGGAGCGGATCGAGACCTTCGAGTCCTCGGCCTTGCCCTTGGCGACCTTGATGTACTCGCGGCGGCGCTCCTCGGTCAGCTCGGGGAACACCACACGGATGATGTTGCCGTCGTTGCTGGGGTTGACGCCCAGGTCGGAGTCGCGGATCGCCTGCTCGATGTTGCGCAGCGCGCTCTTGTCGAACGGGGTCACGACCGCCATGCGCGGCTCCGGCACGGAGAACGAGGCCATCTGGTTGATCGGCGTCAGCGCACCGTAGTAGTCGGCCACGATCTTGTTGAACATCGCCGGGTGCGCACGGCCGGTGCGGATCGCGGCGAAGTCCTCCTTGGCGACCACGACGGCCTTCTCCATCTTCTCCTCGGCCTCGAGGAGGGTCTCTTCGATCACCACTTGCTCCTGCGTGTCTTGAGTAAGGCCCGGCTCCGGTTCCTGCGTCGGTCGGCGGCCGGCTGCGTCGCGTCTTCTTCCTGCACGGTTCCCGACCGGCAGGACATTGTCCATCCCCCGGCCGGGGACGGCCCCTTCACGGGGCCGCACATCACCGGCCGGGTTGATCCGGGGTCAGTCCCGGCTGCCCTGGTCACCCACCAGCGTGCCGATCTTCTCACCCTTGACGGCGCGGGCGATATTGCCCTCCGCGAGAAGCTCGAAGACGAGGATCGGGAGCTTGTTGTCACGGCACAGCGTGATGGCGGTGGCGTCGGCGACCTTGAGGTCCCGGGTGATGACCTCGCCGTAGCCGAGCGCGTCGAACTTGACGGCGTCGGGGTTGGTCTTGGGGTCGGAGTCGTAGACCCCGTCCACGCCGTTCTTGCCCATGAGCAGCGCCTCGGCGTCGATCTCCAGGGCGCGCTGCGCGGCGGTGGTGTCGGTGGAGAAGTAGGGCATGCCCATACCGGCGCCGAAGATGACCACGCGGCCCTTCTCCAGGTGGCGCACGGCGCGCAGCGGGATGTACGGCTCGGCGACCTGGCCCATGGTGATGGCGGTCTGCACGCGGGACTGGATGCCCTCCTTCTCCAGGAAGTCCTGGAGGGCGAGGCAGTTCATCACGGTGCCGAGCATGCCCATGTAGTCGGAGCGGGCGCGGTCCATGCCGCGCTGCTGGAGTTCGGCGCCGCGGAAGAAGTTGCCGCCGCCGATGACGACCGCGATCTGGGCCCCGTCGCGCACGACGGACGCGATCTCACGGGCGATCTTGTGCACCACGTCCGGGTCGACGCCCAGGCCCCCGCCGCCGGAGAAGGCCTCTCCGGACAGCTTCAGCAGAAACCGGCCGCGTACTTTGCCGTCGTCGCTCTTCTGGGCCTTGGTGGTCATGGGGGATCCCGCCTCTTTCACGTGTTGCACATACGAAGAAGGCCATTGCCGGTGGGGTCGCTTTTCGCTCCCATGCGCGGCAATGGCCTCCTCGTCAGATCTGCTGCCGTCCGCCGCACGCCGGGGTGGGGCGATGGGGACGGACGACTGCGGTCGACCCTATCGGCATTTCCTCGCGGATCCGCCCGGGGGTCGCGCGTCGATCGCGGTACGGACTCAGATGCCGACCTTGATGCGCGAGAAGCGCTTCAGGGTGACACCGGCCTCGTCCAGAACCTTCTGGACCGACTTCTTGTTGTCCAGCGCGTACGGCTGGCCGAGCAGCGTGGCGTCCTTGAAGAAGCCGTTCAGGCGACCCTCGACGATCTTGGCGATCGCGGCCTCGGGCTTGCCCTCGGCGCGGGTGGTCTCCTCGGCGATACGGCGCTCGGACTCGACGACGTCCGCCGGCACGTCCTCCTTGGCCAGGTACTTCGGCGCGAAGGCGGCGATGTGCTGCGCGACGCCCTTGGCGACCTCGGCGTTGGGCTTGTCCAGCTCGACCAGGACACCGATCTGCGGGGGCAGGTCGGGCATGGTGCGGTGCATGTAGGCGGTGACGTAGCCGCCGGAGAACTGCGCGAAGCGGTCCAGGACGATCTTCTCGCCGAGGTTGGCGTTGGCCTCGTCCACGTACGCCTGGACGGTCTTGCCGGCCTCGATCTCGGAGGCCAGCAGGGCCTCGATGTCGGCCGGGTTCGTCTTGGCGGCGTGCTCGGCGATGGCCTTGGCCACGGCCTGGAACTTCTCGCCCTTGGCGACGAAGTCCGTCTCGCACTTCAGCTCGACCAGGACACCGGAGGAGTTGTCGTCGGCGATGATGGAGACCACGGCGCCGTTCTCGGCGGAGCGGCCCTCGCGCTTGGCGACGCCCTTCTGGCCCTTGATGCGCAGCGCTTCGACAGCCTTCTCGACGTTGCCCTCGGCCTCGTCCAGCGCCTTCTTGCAGTCCATCATGCCGGCGCCGGTGAGCTCACGGAGCTTCTTGACGTCGGCGGCGGTGTAGTTCGCCATGAGTCTGTGAGTCTTTCTCGAAGTCTGTTTTAGGTCCGCACGGTCGCGGCCCACATGTAGTCGCGGGCCGCGTACGCCGTGCCGACCTACGGGTGAACAGCGGGGGCGGATTTCAACGCGCCGGAAGCGCTACCGCCCCCACTGTCGAACGCTGACGGACCGGCGTCAGGCCTGCTCGCCCTCGGCGGCCGGGGCCTCGGCGGCGGGAGCCTCGGCGGCCGGCGCCTCGTCGGCGGGAGCCTCGGCGGCGGGGGCCTCGGCGGCAGCGGCGTCGGCGGCCGGGGCCTCCTCGCCCTTCTTCTCACCCTCCAGCAGGTCGCGCTCCCACTCGGCGAGCGGCTCGCCCGCGGCCTTCTCGCCCTTGTCACCGGTGGCGACGCCGGAACGGGCGATGAGGCCCTCGGCGACGGCGTCGGCGATCACACGGGTGAGCAGGGTGACGGAGCGGATCGCGTCGTCGTTGCCCGGGATCTTGTAGTCGACCTCGTCGGGGTCGCAGTTGGTGTCGAGGATCGCGACGACCGGGATGTTCAGCTTCCGGGCCTCACCAACGGCGATGTGCTCCTTCTTGGTGTCCACGATCCAGACGGCGCTGGGCACCTTCTGCATCTCGCGGATACCACCGAGGGTCTTCTCCAGCTTGGCCTTCTCGCGGGAGAGGACCAGCAGCTCCTTCTTGGTCAGACCGGAGGCGGCGACGTCCTCGAAGTCGATCTGCTCGAGCTCCTTGAGGCGCTGCAGACGCTTGTAGACGGTCGAGAAGTTGGTGAGCATGCCGCCCAGCCAGCGCTGGTTGACGTAGGGCATGCCGACGCGGGTGGCCTGCTCGGCGATGGCCTCCTGCGCCTGCTTCTTCGTGCCGACGAACATGACCGTGCCGCCGTGGGCCACGGTCTCCTTGACGAACTCGTAGGCGCGGTCGATGTACGACAGCGACTGGAGCAGGTCGATGATGTAGATGCCGTTGCGCTCGGTGAAGATGAAGCGCTTCATCTTCGGGTTCCAGCGACGGGTCTGGTGACCGAAGTGGACGCCGCTCTCCAGCAGCTCCCGCATCGTGACGACGGCCATGGCCGTATCTCCTTGGTGTTCTCGGTTGTGCCGCGTCCGCCGGACGGCGGTCGCGCCTGACGCCCGCGCTGCGCCGTGCCACGAAGGACCGAGGGGCGCTTGGCAGGGACCGTTGCCGGCCGCCGTACCGGGGCGTGCGAAGTCGACCCGGTGACCCGGATCGCCAGAAGAAGTGTACGGGACCGACGGAGCGGCGGGTGACGGTGCTGTCCACAACCGGCGAGTAGTCCACAGGTCCGGGCCGCCGGCGGCGGGGTGCGCGACGGTGGACGGCATGCGCTCTGTGACGTTCTGGACGACTCTGCCGCTGGTGCTGGCGGCGGCCCTGCTCATCCCCCCGGCCCGGGCGGACGCCCCGCCCCCGGCCCCGCCCAAGGCTCCCGGCCCCGGGGTTCCGGCCCTCGCCCGCGGCTGGCCGGTCGGCACCCGCCCGCCGGTCCTGCGCGGCTGGCGGCCACCGCGGACGGTTTACGGCCCCGGGCACCGGGGGGTGGACCTGGCGGCCCCGCCCGGCTCACCCGTCCGTGCGGTGGCCCCCGGCCGGGTGCTCTTCGCGGGCCGGGTGGCGGGCAGGGGCGTGGTCTCGCTGGAACTGCGGGGAACGGATCTGCGCACGACGTACGAGCCGGTACGGGCTTCGGTGCGCCAGGGCGAGGAGGTGGCGGCGGGCGAGGCGGTGGGGACGCTGGAGGCGGGCGCCCACTGCGGGGCGGCCTCCTGTGTCCACTGGGGCCTGCTCCGGGGCGGGACCTATCTGGACCCGCTGTCCCTGCTCCCGCCGTGGCTGCTGCGCGCCGGGCCGTCGAGACTGCTGCCCGTCCGGCCCGGCGGGCCCGGGGTCAGCCCGTCACTCCCCGCAGGGCCATCGTCACGGCCGCGTCCGTGACCACCGCGGGATCCTCGGCGGCGCCCAGCTCGATCCGCCGCACCGCCGCGTCCACCACGCCCTGCACCAGCATCGCCGCCAGCCGGGGCTGCTCGTGCCCCAGCTCCCCCAACGCCTCGACGATCATCGCGACCAGCCCCCCGTGGGCCGCCCGGATCTTCTCCCGCGCCCCGGCGTCCAGTTCGCTCGCGGAGATGGCCACCACCGCCCGGTGCCGCCGGTCGCCGACCAGCGCGAGTTGCCGGCGCACATACGCCTCGACCTTGCCCTCGGCCGAGCCGGCCCGCTCCATCGCCGCCGCGACCTCGGCCGCCCACACCGGGAAGTCGGTCTCGCACAGCTCCTCGACCACCGCGGCCCGCGACCGGAAGTACTCGTACACGGACGACCGCGCCAGCCCCGTGCGCTCCGCCATCGCGGGGAAGGTCAGTGCCTCCGTCCCGCCCTCGGACAGCAGGGACCGAGCCGCGTCCAGCAGGGCGGCTCGCTGCATCGACCGGTGTTCGGCCACGGAGGCCGCTCGAATCCTTGGCACGCCGACCACTGTACGGACAGGCCCTGCCGCAAGGGAGGCTCAGCGGCCGAAGCCCGCCAGCTTGGCCCGGAGCTGGAGCACGGACTTGGTGTGGATCTGGCTGACCCGGCTCTCGGTGACGCCGAGCACATGGCCGATCTCGGCGAGGGTGAGGCCCTCGTAGTAGTAGAGCGTGACGACGGTCTTCTCCCGCTCGGGCAGGGTGTTGATCGCCCGGGCCAGGAACCGCCGCAGTTCCCGGTCCTCGGCCACCTCCACCGGATTGTCGGCGGCGGTGTCCTCCAGGGTGTCCATCAGACTGAGCCGGTCCCCGCCCTCGCCGCCGACGTGCAGCAGCTCCTCCAGGGCGACCACGTTGGCCAGTGACAGCTGGCTGAACACCGCGTGCAGCTCGTCGACCTCGATGCCCAGTTCGGTGGCGACCTCCCCTTCCGAGGGTGTCCGCCGCAGCCGCGCCTCCAGGGTGGCGTAGGCGCGCTCGACGTTGCGCGCCTTCTGCCGGACCGAGCGGGGGATCCAGTCCAGCGCCCGCAGCTCGTCGATCATGGCGCCGCGGATCCGGGTGATCGCGTACGTCTCGAACTTGATCTCCCGTTCGATGTCGAACTTCTCGATCGCGTCGATCAGCCCGAACACCCCCGAGGACACGAAGTCGGCCTGCTCCACATTGGGCGGCAGCCCGACACTGACCCGGCCCGCCACGTACTTGACCAGCGGCGAGTAGTGCAGGATCAGCTGCTCCCGCAGCCGCTCGTCCCCCGTCGCCTTGTACGACCGCCACAGCTCGTCGAGCGTCGAGGGTGCGGGCGGCCGGGCGCTGCCACCGTCGCGGGCGGCTGGGGGGATCGCCGCCCGGTCGGACCCGGAGGTGTGCTGGGGCATTCGTCGCCTTGTGCCGTTCTGCCGTGAATTACTGTAAAAGTTCGAAATGAAAGCAATCAGGGGAAAGTGGGCTGAGTACAAAGAAGAGACTGACTAGGTGATATGTCGATCTCATGCCGAGTTGAAGGGTTCTGCGTCGCTCCTTCGTGAGCGTAGCGTGACTGTGGAGTCGCGGTGTGGGAACGAGACGGCTCCACCCCTGCGCGGGGCGCGTACCGGAAGGGTGACCGCGCGCCACGGTTTGCTCTCCGTGACCGGCCGGGAGCGCCAACTCCGGGAAACCCCAAGGGTTTCGGGGGTTCCCCCGGACGGCCGAACACGTCGGTCAGCACAGTCGGTCACCGTCCTGGACCGAGGTGACCGCCTGGCGTGTCAACTTCCAGCCATCGCCGTGTCGTTCGACATAGCCAAGTGCTCGGAGTTCGTACAGCCTCGCGATCGCGTCCTCCGGGGTGGTGCGCGCCCCGAGCGCGATCTCCTCGACGGGGGCCGCGCGGTTGCCGGGCAGGGCGGCGAGCACGCCGCGGCTGTGCGGTTCCAGCAGGTCGCGCGGGAGCACCGGGCCGCGCCGGGCGGGGGCGAGATCGCCCATGGCCCCGACGAGTTCGATGATCTCGGTGGCGTCGGTGACCAGGGTGGCCTCGTCGCGCAGCAGGTCGTGCACGCCCGCGGAGAGGGCGCTGGTGACGGGGCCGGGCACGCCCATGGTGAACCGGCGAAGGCGCTGCGCGGCCCGCGCGGTGGCCAGCGAGCCGCTGCGGCGGGCGGCCTCCACGACGACGGTGCCTCGGGTGAGGGCCGCGATGACGCGGTTGCGGAGGATGAACCGGCTGGGCGTCGGATGGTCGCCGGGCGGCAGTTCGCCGACGACCAGTCCCTGGTGGGCGATCCGGGTGAGCAGGGCGGCGTGGCCCCGGGGGTAGGGCTGGTCGACGCCACACGCCAGGACCGCGACGGTGGCACCGCGGGCGGCGAGGGCGCCTCGGTGGGCGGCGCCGTCGATGCCGTAGGCGCCGCCGGACACCACCACCCAGCCGTGTTCGGCGAGTCCGGCGGCGAGGGTGGCCGCCGCGTGGGTGCCGTACTCGGTGCAGGCGCGGGCGCCCACCACGGCCACGGACCGCAGGGCCCACATGCGCAGGCTGGGCCGGCCGCGCACCCACAGACCGAGGGGCCGGCCGTCCCCGAGGTCGTCGAGCTGGCGGGGCCACTCGCCGTCTCCCGGGCACACGAAGCGCGCCCCGGCGGCCCGGGCGAGCGCGAGATCCCGCTCCGGCTCGGCCCGCCCGGCCCGCGCGACGAGCCCCGCCCACCGGTTGGCGGTCACCCCCGGCAGCGCCTTGTCCCCGCACCGCAGCCGCCGCACCACCTCCCCCACCCCGAACTCCCGCACCCATCGCCCCCCGACCTCGTCCCCCGGCTCGATCACCCGCCCGAGAAAGACCCGCCCGAGCAGTTCGTCGCCGGTATCCCGCGCGCCGGTCATGTGAGCGCCCCGATGGCCATCGGCACCCCTCGGGGGACGCCGGTGCGCAGGTGCAGGGCCAGGGCGACGTCGGTCGCGTCCGGCCGGCCGTGCCCGACGAGGTCGGCGACCGTCCAGGCGACGCGCAGCACCCGGTCGATGCCGCGGGCGGTGAGCACGCCGCGTTCCAGGCTCCGTTCGGCCTCGTCCATCGCCCCGGCGGCGGCGTGGTACCGGCCGCGCAGTTCACGGCCGGGCACTTCGCTGTTGGTGCGCCACGGGGTGCCGGTGAGGCGGGCCGCCGCCCGCTCCCGGGCCTGCCGCACCCGCGCGGCCACGGTCGCCGTGGACTCGCCGCGGGCGCCGGGCGCGGTCAGCTGGGCCCGGGTGACCGGATCGACCTCCACCCGCAGGTCGACCCGGTCCAGCAGCGGGCCGGACAGCCGGGACTGGTAGCGGCGGATCGCCGACGGCGGGCACTCGCACAGCGAGTCACGGAGCGAGAAGCGGCCGCAGGGGCAGGGGTTGGCCGCGAGGACCATCAGGAACCTGGCCGGGAAGCGCACCACGCCGGCGCTGCGCGCGATCACGACGT
This sequence comes from Streptomyces sp. NPDC029296, assembly GCF_055569255.1. Classification (NCBI taxonomy): domain Bacteria; kingdom Bacillati; phylum Actinomycetota; class Actinomycetes; order Kitasatosporales; family Streptomycetaceae; genus Streptomyces; species Streptomyces sp. NPDC029296. The sequence goes on along the minus strand of NZ_JBVHXT010000028.1, from coordinate 116,895 downwards.
GCCCCGCCTCCAGCGGCTGGCGCAGGGAGTCCAGGGTCTGGCTGTGGAACTCGGGGGCCTCGTCCAGAAAGAGCACACCGCGGTGGGCCAGGGACACCGCTCCGGGCCTGGCGAAGCCGGGGCCGCCACCCACGAGTGACTGCATCGTGGCCGAGTGGTGGGGCGCGCAGTAGGGAGCGACGTCGATGAGCGGCTTGCCCGGGGGCAGCAACCCGGCGACCGAGTGCACCGCCGTGACCTCCAGCGACTCCTTCCGGGTGAGCCGGGGCAGGACGGCGGGCAGGCGTTCGGCGAGCATGGTCTTGCCCGCGCCGGGCGGCCCCTCCAGGAACAGGTGGTGCCCGCCCGCGGCGGCCACCTCCACGGCCGTACGGGCGGCGGTCTGCCCCACCACGTCCGCCAGGTCGTGGTCCTGGTCGTGCTGGGCGGCGCCGACGCTGTGCATGCCGGTCGCCGCGCCCATGCCGGGCACCCGCAGCCCGGCCAGCAGGGGATCGGGCCGGCCCGCTTCGTCCGGGGCCTCTTCGGGTACGGGCTCCTCGGCCAGCACCGCGATGAGCTGCCGCAGGCTGCGGACCCCGAGCACGGACACCCCGGGGACCAATGAGGCCTCGGCGGCGGCGCACTCGGGCACGACCACCTGTTCGTATCCGGCGTCGGCCGCCGCGAGGACGGCCGGCAGGATGCCCCGCACCGGCCGCACGCGGCCGTCCAGTCCCAGCTCTCCGATCATGACGATGTCCGCGAGGACACGGGGATCGATCCGCTCTGCGGCACCGAGCACCGCGCAGGCGACGGCCAGATCGAAGCCCGAGCCGGCCTTGGGGACCGAGGCCGGGCTGAGCCCGACGGTGAGCTTCTTCTGGGGCCACTCGGCACCGGAGTTCACCACCGCCGCCCGGACCCGGTCGCGGCTTTCCGTGAGGCTTTTGTCCGGGAGGCCGACCAGCGTGAAGGCCGCCACTCCGGGTTCCAGGTCGGCCTGGACCTCGACGACCACGCCCTCGACGCCGACCAGGGCGACGGAGCAGGTGCGGGCGAACGCCATTCAGGCCACCCCCCGCGCGTGCTCGACCGACGGCCCGCCCCGGCGGGGCAGGAGGACGCCGACGAGGTCGATGCGGACGCCGCCCGGCGGGGCCCCGCCGTGGGCCTGGATCCAGCATTCGGCGAGGGCCCGCAGCCGGGCCGCCTTCTCGGGGGTCACCGCGGCCATCGGGTGCTCGTACGCACCGCCCCTGCGGGTCTTCACCTCGCAGACGACGAGCGCGTCCCCGTCCCGGGCCACGATGTCGATCTCGCCGGACCGTCCGCTGCGCCAGTTGCGCTCCAGGATCGTCATGCCGGCCTCGGCGAGTCGCCGGGCCGCCAGGTCCTCGCCGTATTTGCCGATCGCTTCTCGTGCGTTCATGTCGGCACCTCCTTCGGCGCCAACCGTCACGCATCCCGGCCCCCGCTGTTGATCTTGGGGGACTACTCATCGGTTGTGGAAAACCTCGCCACCCGAACGAGTGACGTCTCATCGAAGCCGCAGGTCATCAGCCGCCCGGCAGCTCCAGGTCGCTCTTGTTCAGCTCCTCGATGTTCACGTCCTTGAACGTGAGGACGCGGACCTGCTTGACGAAGCGAGCCGGCCGGTACATGTCCCACACCCACGCGTCGGCCATGGTCACCTCGAAGAAAACCTCACCCTGGACCGAGTGCACCTGCATCTCGTAGTCGTTGGTGAGATAGAAACGCCGCTCGGTCTCGATCACGTATTTGAACAGACCGACGACATCTCGGTACTCCCGGTAGAGCTTCAGCTCCATCTCGGTCTCGTACTTTTCGAGGTCCTCGGCGCTCATGGCATGTTCCCCTTCAGCCGTGCGATCCCCCCATTGTGCGCCAGTCCGAAGGGCCCTCAGACGATTTCCGTGTCGAGGGTCAGGGGCCGGGCCGGGGGACCTTCGTCGAGCAGCGTGCGCAGCAGCTCGGCGAGTCTGGTCGGATACACCGTCTCATGTGCCCGGGTCAGTTCCCGGCACGTCCACCAGCGCGCTCCGACGACGCTGCGCCGCTCCAGCTCCGTCAGCGCCGTCGCCGCGGTGGCCGTCTGGCTGGTCCGGGCCAGGTAGTACCACTCGTCCTGGTCCCAGCGGCGGCCCGCGAACGGGAACGAACACCGCCGTCGCCACAGCACGGGGCCCAGTTCGACGTCGGTGATGCCGGTCTCCTCCGCGAGTTCCCGCAGCGCGGCCTCCTCGCGGGTCTCGGCGCCCTCCAGACCGCCGCCGGGCGTGAACCACCAGTCGTCGTCCGGGTCGTCGGGCTCGTGGCCGTGCAGGAGGAGGATGCGGCCTTGGGGGTCGAGGAGCACCACCCGGGCCACCTTCCGCAAGCCGCCCTCGCCCTCGTACGGCACCTCGTCCACGTGCGGCACCGCACCTTCGTAGGGCCCCGCGCCCTCGTCCGGCTCCCCCGTCGGCCGTGTCGTCTCAGCGGGCACCGGTCGTCCCCGGGTGGGCCGTGGCCGGGCGGGAGCGGCTCAGGCGGGTCGCGACCGGGCCGTAGGCGCCGCCGCCGAGGACGAGGACCGCGCCGGCCACGATCAGCACCTCCACCGTGCGCAGCGGGCCCGGCGTGGAGAGGGCGCCCAGCGTCTCGAAGCCGGTGGGGCGCTCGAGCATGCCCTTCCAGGGCCAGACGACGGCATCCACGCGGGCCGAGACGGCGTCGCGGGCGACGGTGCCCCGCGCCGCGTCGGTGAGGTGCGCGGTGGAGTCCAGGGAGCTGCGGCGTTCGTCGCCGAGGAGGAAGAGCCGGCCCTCGGGGACGGTGACCGTGCCGAAGCCCTTGAGTTCGGCCAGGCTGCCCGCGGGCAGGTACGACTCCTCGATGGGCTTGCCGTTGACGGTCAGCTTGCCGTCGGTGCAGCAGGAGACCGTGTCCCCGCCCACGGCGACCACGCGCTTGACCACCTTGGAGTCGGCGACCCAGCTCTTGTCCTCGAAGACGACCACGTCCCCGCGCCGCACCTCGGCGCCGTCGACCCGCTGGGCCAGCACCCGGTCGCCGGGGGCGATGGTGGGCGACATGGAGCCGGTGGGCACGGTGTACGGCCGGTAGACCGCCGCCGCCCACGCGAACCCGCCGAGGAACAGCACCAGCCCCAGCGCCACCGCCAGTCCGGACAGCCGCTGCCCGAGCCGGCCGCCGCCGGCCCGAACCGTGCCGGTGCCGCCGCCCGCCGGGGCCGTACGCGTCGTGCTCTCGCCACCCATGAGCCCGCACCCTACCCGGCGGTACCGACCGGGGGCAGCCCCTCCCTCAGGACCGGGACCACCGGGGCCGGCCGGAGGTCACCGGGCGAACCGGGAGCCGGAGGTCACGGGTCCCGGAGGTCACAGGTCGGCGGGGGCGCCGGGTCCGGTCGCCGCCGGGCGCTCCGGGCCGGCCGTCCCGCGCAGGTGGCGCCGGCGGCGCCACAGCGCCACCGGCAGCACCGCGGCGACGGCCATGCCCTGCGGGGCGACCGTCAGGGACGCGGCGGCCGAGGACTTCTCGTCCAGGCCGGGCTGGTCGAAGGTGTCCGGGACCGGCAGGGTGCCCCAGCGGTTGATGGGCCATGCCTTGACGATGGCGCGGCCGACGACCTCGTCGACGGGGACCATGCCGTGGTTCTTGTCGGACTGGTTGTAGCGGGAGTCACGGGAGTTCTGGCGGTGGTCGCCCATCACCCAGAGGTAGCCCTTGGGCACCTTCACCGTGAACTGGCCGCCCTGGTCGTCCACGCTGCACGGCGTGTTGCCCGGGTAGACATACGGCTCGTCCAGCGGCTTGCCGTTGACCTTCAGCGGGCCGCTGTTCTTGCACTCGACCGTGTCGCCGCCGACCCCGATCACCCGCTTGATCAGGTCCTTCTCCTCCGCCGAGGGCATCAGGCCGATCCAGCTGAGGACCTTCTGCACCGGATTCGGGGTCGGCGTCGGCTCGCCCGCCAGCCAGGTGTCCGGGTCGTGGAAGACGACGACCTCGCCGCGCTCGGGCTCGGAGCCGAACCACGGGGTGAGCTTGTCCACCAGGACACGGTCACCCTGCTGGAGGGTGTTCTGCATCGAGTCGGACGGGATCGAGAACGCCTGCACCAGGAACGTCTTGATCAGCAGCGCCAGGACCAGCGCGATGCCGATCAGGATCGGCAGTTCCTTCCAGAAGGACCGCGGCTTCTTCGGCTGCCGCGCTCCCACGGCCGCGGCCGTGGTCCCGGCGTGCGGCTCCCGCTCGCCCTCCGGCGAACCCGCGTCGCCGTCCGCCCGGTCATTCCCGGAGTTCACGGCGCCGTCCGGTACGGGAACGTCCGAGGCCCCGGGGTGCCCGCGGTTCTCCTCGCCGTCGTGCCCCGACCGTGCGCCAACCGCCACATCCCCCACGCCAACTCCTCACTCTGTGCCGCTGCCTGCCCCACACACTGCGCAGGCCCACCACTCCCATAACGAGCGGGAGTTCCGCAGGGGTCGGGAGCTGTCTCATTCCGTTCCGGTTCTCGGGGGCAACCCTATGCGACGGCCGGGAGACAGCGGCCTTCCCGGACGCCGAGTCGGTGACGCTTGCGAAGGTTTTAGGTTCCGTCAGGCGCGTCCAATGGCCGACCGGCCAGCCGATGACCATGGCCCGGCCGACGACCGAGTCCACGGAGACCGTGCCGCCGTAGGGCGTGTCCTGGTGGGAGCGGGAGTCCGCGGAGTTGCCCCGGTGGTCGCCCATGACCCACAGCCGGCCCTCGGGGACGGTGACGTCGAAGGGCATGGCGGACGGCTGGTCCCCCGGATAGAGGTAGTCGCCCTCGGTGAGGGGGACGCCGTTGACGGTGACGCGGCCTTGCGCGTCGCAGCACACGACGTGGTCGCCGCCGACCCCGATGACCCGTTTGATCAGGTCTTTCTCGTTGTCGGAGGGCAGCAGCCCGATGAAGCTGAGCCCTTCCTTGAGCTGCTTGAGGACCACCGGGTCGTCCTTCTTGGCGGTCTGCTCGCCCTGGAGCCAGCCGCCCGGGTCGTGGAAGACGACGACGTCCCCGCGCCCGGGCTCGGCGCCGAACCAGGGGGTGAGCTTGTCGACCAGCACCCGGTCGCCGATCCGGATCGTCTGCTCCATGGACCCGGACGGGATCACGAACGCCTGGACGAGGAAGGTCTTCAGGACGAGCGCGATGAGGACGGCGACGCCGACCAGGAGGGGGACCTCCCGGACGGCCGAGCGCCGGCGCTTGCGCTTGACCTTGCGCTGGAGCCTGCGGCGCTCCGCGCGCGTGCGGCCGCCGCCGGGCGCGGAGGCGCGGCGGGCCCCAGTGGGCAGCGGGTTGCCGGCGGGGCCGGCGGGCACCCCGCGGGGTTTGCCGCGGTTACCCATGGCCGCCCTCCGCCGGGGCGGCGGGCACGTCCGCGTAGGCGGACGGCCGGGTCAGGTGCGTCCAGTGGCGGTACGGCCACAGGATCCAGTCGGCCCGGCCGATGACGTCGCCCACGGGGATCATGCCGCCGCCGGGCGAGCCGAGGTGGTCCCGGGAGTCGCTGGAGTCGCCGCGGTGGTCGCCGAGGACGAACAGCCGGCCCGGGGGGACGACGACGTCGAAGGGCACGCCGGAGGCGCTGTCCCCCGGATAGAGGAACGCGGTCTCGTCGACCGAGCGGCCGTTCACCTCGATCCTCCCCCGCTTGTCGCAGCAGACCACGTGGTCTCCCCCCACCCCGACGACCCGCTTGACGTAGTCGGCGTCCCCGAAGTACCCGGTGCCGTCGAACACGATGACGTCACCGCGGCTCGGCCGGGCACCGAAACGGTAGGCCAGCTTGTTCACGAGGACGCGGTCCCCGATCCTCAGCCCCCGCTCCATGGATCCGCTCGGGATCTCGAAGGGCTGCACCACGAAGGCGTTGAGGAGCAGCAGGAACGCCAGGCCGACGAGGACGGTGAGGGTGAGGCGGCCGCCCGGGAGCCGGTCGGCGAGCCGGGCCGCCAACGCGAAACGCGACCGGCCCTCCGCCCCCGGAGGACCGGGGTGGGAGGAGCGGTCGCGTCGCGTCGTCGGCTGTGCTTCGGTGTCCATCGGAGCCAGATGCTATCCGGCCCCGCTGTGACCCCGTCGGAGCACTCAGCGCTCGCGCTTCTCCTTGATCTTCGCGGCCTTGCCGCGCAGCTCACGGAGGTAGTACAGCTTGGCGCGGCGCACGTCACCACGGGTGACCAGCTCGATCTTCTCGACGATCGGGGTGTGCACCGGGAAGGTGCGCTCGACGCCGACGGAGAACGAGACCTTGCGGACCGTGAAGGTCTCGCGGACACCGGAGCCCTGGCGGCGGATCACGACGCCCTTGAACTGCTGCACACGGGAGCGGTTGCCCTCGATGACGCGGACGTGGACGTTGACGGTGTCACCCGGGCGGAAGGCCGGGATGTCGCTGCGCAGCGACGCGGAGTCGACGGTGTCGAGCAGGTGAGACATTGTGTCTGCTTTCCTCGCTGATGCCACAGGTCATCAACGGAAACTAGGGGGTTCCAGGAGGACTGCCGTGCGTATCGGGGCGGGCGTCGTGTCCCCCTGTGGCAGGGGCGCTCGCCCGACGGACGCACAACAGCGGCCTATTCTTCCACGCCCTCGGCGCGGCGCCAAAATCGGCCGTACGGCTCCCCGTCCGGGTCCGGTGCCCAGCCCAGGATGGAGAGCATCTCGCGGTCCTTCTTGTCGAAGGCCCCGGGGTCGCAGCGCTCGATCAGGTCGGGCCGGTTGGCGGTCGTACGCCGCAGGGCCTCGTCGCGGCGCCAGCGGGCGATCTTCCCGTGGTGGCCGCTGAGCAGCACCTCGGGGATGTCCCGGCCGCGCCAGACGGGCGGCTTGGTGTAGACGGGGCCTTCGAGGAGGCCGGCCATCGCGCCCGGGGCGAAGGAGTCGTCGCGGTGGGACTCGGCGTTGCCGAGGACGCCGGGCAGCAGCCGGGCGACGGCCTCCGTGACGACCAGGACGGCCGCCTCGCCGCCGGCCAGGACGTAGTCGCCGATGGAGACCTCGTAGACCGGCACGCGGGTGGCGTACTCGTCCATCACGCGCCGGTCGATGCCCTCGTAGCGGGCCGGTGTGAAGATCAGCCAGGGGCGTTCGGACAGCTCGACGGCCAGTTCCTGGGTGAAGGAACGGCCGCTGGGCGTGGGCACGATCAGCGCGGGGGCCCCGGCGCCGGACTCGTAGCCGTCGGCGAGGACCGTGTCGAGGGCCTCGCCCCAGGGGTCGGTCTTCATGACCATGCCGGGGCCGCCGCCGTACGGCGTGTCGTCCACGGTGTTGTGCCGGTCGTACGTCCAGTCCCGCAGGTCGTGCACGTGCACGTTCAGCTGCCCCCGCGCGCGTGCCTTGCCGACGAGGGAGACGTTCAGCGGTTCCAGGTACTCGGGGAAGATCGTGACGACGTCGAGCCTCATGCGTCCTCGTCCCGGGAGGAGGCGATCTCGGCGCGGTCGTCGATGAGACCCGGCGGCGGCGTGATGACCGCCCGCTGCTCCGCCAGGTCGATCTCGGTGACGATCTCCTCCACGAAGGGGATCAGCACCTCGCTGCCGTCCGGGCGCTCCACGATGAACAGGTCCTGCGAGGGCAGGTGGGAGATCTCGGTGATCCGGCCGACCTCCGTGCCGTCCTCGGTGACCACGTCGAGGTCGATCAGCTGGTGGTCGTAGTACTCGTCCTCGTCCTCCGGGAGTTCCTCCGGGTCCACCTCGGCGATCAGCAGGGTGTTGCGCAGGGCCTCGGCCGCGTTGCGGTCCGTGACGCCCTCGAAGCGCAGCAGGAGGCGGCCGCTGTGCACCCGCCCCGTGGCGATGGTCAGCGGTCCCGCGGAAGCGGGGTCCGTGGCGAGTACGGCGCCGGGGGCGAGCCTGAGCTCCGGCTCGTCGGTTCGTACCTCGACGGTGACCTCGCCCTTGATGCCATGGGCACGGCCGATCCGTGCGACTACCAGCTGCACCTGTCCAAATCTCCTGTCATACGACTGCGGGCCGGGGACGGCCCAGTGGCCCTCCCCGGCCCGAGCCGGTTGCGATGAAGCGTCAGCGGACGTCGTCCACGTCGACCAGGTCGACGCGGACGCCGCGACCGCCGATGGCGCCCACGACGGTGCGCAGGGCGCGCGCGGTGCGGCCGTTGCGGCCGATCACCTTGCCGAGGTCGTCCGGGTGGACCCGGACCTCGAGGACGCGCCCGCGACGCAGGTTGCGCGAGGCGACCTGCACATCGTCAGGGTTGTCGACGATGCCCTTCACGAGGTGCTCAAGCGCCTCTTCGAGCATGCTGCTCAGGCCTCGGTCGACTCGGACTCAGCCGCGGCCTCGTCCTTCTTCTCAGCCTTCTTCTTCTGGGTGATCGCCTCACCCTTGCCCTCGTCGTCACCGCCGAGAGCCTCGAACGACGGACGGGCCGGCTTCGGCTCGGCGACGAGCAGCGGCGCGGGGGCCGGCTCGCCCTTGAACTTCTGCCAGTCGCCGGTCTTCTTCAGGATGGCGAGCACGGGCTCGGTCGGCTGCGCGCCGACACCGAGCCAGTACGCCACACGATCGGCGTCCACCTCGATGACCGACGGGTTGTAGGTCGGGTGGTACTTGCCGATCTCCTCGATGGCCCGGCCATCACGGCGGGTACGGGAGTCGGCGACGACGATGCGGTAGTGAGGCGAACGGATCTTGCCCAGACGCTTCAGCTTGATCTTGACTGCCACGGGAGTGGGTTCTCCTGGAATTGACGTGGTTGGGCACGGCAGGACGCCGCGTGGGGTTGCGGTACCCGAGTGCCCGATGGACGCGTCAGCCGGAGGAGAGAGGGGTCCTATGCGACTGTCGAGTACAGCCAGCCATTCTGCCACACCCCGCGGACCGCTTCCGGCCGAGGGTGGGTGAGCCGCGGCACTGGGCACGGGCCGGCGGCACCCGGCGTGGAGGTGAGGCACGTCGGGTGCGCTGCCCGGTGGTGGTGTGAGGTCGCCGCCCGCTGCCCGGCAGCCACGAGATGCCGGTACGCGCGTGCCGCGCCTACGCCGCCCCCATGACCTCCGGGATCCGGAACGGCTTGCCGCAGCCGCCGCAGACGATGGGGGCCTGGGCCAGGACCGACGGGACGACCCGGACGTTGCGCCCGCAGTCGCACACCGCCTTGACCCGGACGCCGCCGCCGGAGGAGCCGTGCCGGGCGGCCGGGCCGCGGAAGGTGCGGGCGGTGTCGGCCGAGGTGGCGGCCATGTGCGCCTTCAGCGCACGCTGGAGCCGCTCCATCGTCGGGCGGTAGCGCCGCTTCGCCTCGGCGTTGAGCGTGACCAGGGAGAAACCGCTGCTCGGATGCGGCTCCTCGGGGTGGTCCAGGCCCAGCTCCTCGGCGATCGCGAGGAAACGGCGGTTGTGGTAGCGGCCGGCCCGGGAGGTGTCGCGGACACCCCGGGCGGCGGCGATGCCGTGGACTGCCTCATGGAGCAGTCGTTCGAAGGAGAGTTCGTGACCGCACGCGGACGACGACTCTCCGATCAGGGACTCTGGTGCGGCTAGGTCCGGCAGCTCGGGGTGGTGCCGCTGAATGTCGGCCCACGCCTGCGCCAGCTCTGCGGCGAGAACAGGTGGTGTCTGTGTCGTGCTCACGTAATGACAACGAGCGGGGGTACCTCTGTGTTCCTATTCCGGGGCATCCCAAATAATTTGCACGTACCCGTCAGTTGCCGCTGATGCGTCCTGACGAGGGCGGGTGCGCTGATCTGCGGAGAAGCGTCACAGCTCCGCACAAGCTGGTGCGTAGTCGGCCCTACGCACCGACGGTGGGCCCGGGGGCGACACGGGCCGCCGGCCCCGCGAGGGGCGGATCCGGCCGCTCGCGGTCCGCCGTCCCGTCCCGGCCGGCGTCACCGCCCGCGTGACGTTACCGGGTACCGCCGCACCGCCCGCCACCGGCCCGCCCCGCCGGCCGCGCGCCGCCGCCCCGCTCGCGGCCACCGTACGGCCCCCCAGGTTGCCGGGATGTGAATTCTCGCCACACCCGCGTCCCACGGCCAAGCCGGACCCCAAGACCCCTGGACGGCACAGCGGGCCGGGAGTTACCTGGCATACGTGGGATGTGCGCGGCACTCCACGGGGGCCACACCCGGGTACAGCGGCGAACTGTCGGCGGATTGGGGCGCTTCCATGACACCTACGCTCGTGCGGCAGCACGTGGTCCACGCGGACCCGGCACTCCGCGTGGACCCGAGCGCACGCGCGCGTGACTGGTCCGAGATCCAGGAGCGGATGCTCGTACCGCTCTTCGAGGCCGTGTACGACCGGCTCGGCGTGGGTTCCCCCGGCCGGCTGCTGGGGCTGCGCTGCGGGTCCGGGCTCGCCCTGCTGCTGGCGGCCTCCCGGGGCGCCGCGGTCACCGGCGTCGAGACCGCCTTCCCGGAACGGCTCGCCCTCGCGCACGCCCGCCTGCTGCCGGACGTCCCGTCCGGCGGCACGCGCCCGCGAACGGCCCCGGAGCTCCTCGACACCCTGCCCGCCGACCCGGCCGGCGGGGAGCCGTACACGCTGGTGGCCGTCTTCGAGCCGGGCGACGCCGACGGGCTCGCCGAGTCGCTCGCCGGCGCGCTGCCGCTGGCCGCGCGCGGGGCGGCCGTGGTGCTGACCGGCTGGGGGCCGCCCGAGCGCTGCGCCACCACCTCGGTGCTGCGCACGGCCGCCGCGCTGGCCGACCCGCTGCCCGGGGCGCGCGGCTGGCGGCCCGCCCGGCGCGACGACCTGGAGGAGGCCGCCGCCCGAGCCGGGCTGCGCCCGGACGGCTCGGGCCGGGTCGCCTGCCCGTTCGGGTACGCCGGCCTCGGCAGCGCCGTGCGGGGGCTGCTGTCGACCGGGCTGTTCGACGCGGCGATCGCGGCGACCGACGCCCGGCAGGTCGACAAGGAGCTGACGGAGGCCCTGCACCCCTACCGCCGCCCGGACGGCACGGTGTGGATGCCGAATGTCTTCCGCTACCTCATTGCCCGGGTTCCCTAGGTCCCGGGTCTAGGCTTCGCCGTCCTTGCCGAGGCGGGTGATGCCGGCGATGCGGTAGGCGTCCGCCTCCTCCAGCGTCTCGTTCTCCAGCAGGGCGTGCGCGAGCGCGTCGAGCTGCCCCCGGTGGTCGCGGAGCTTGTGGCACGCCTCCGCGTAGCACTCGTCCACGATCCGCCGCATCTCGGCGTCGATCACGTCGAGGGTCTGCGGGGCGGCGGCGAGTCCGTAGGCCTGCTGGGCGTCGTTCGGCAGCGCGGACAGCCGGCCGACCCGCTCGCTCATGCCCCAGCGCGACACCATGCCCCGGGCGATGCCGGTGACCTGTTCCAGGTCGCTCTCGGACCCCGTGGTGACCACGCCGTAGACCACCTGCTCGGCCGCCATCCCGCCCAGCGCGCCGATGATCCGGCCGCGCAGGTACTCCTCGGTGAACGCGTACTTGTCCGATTCCGGCGTCGACAGGGTGACGCCCAGCGCCCGGCCGCGCGGCACGATCGTGATCTTCCGGACCGGATCGGCGCCCGGCTGGAGCATGCCCAGCAGCGCGTGCCCGCTCTCGTGGTACGCGGTGCGCCGGCGCTCCTCCTCGGGCATCACCAGCGGGCGCTCCGCCCCGAGCTGCACCTTCTCCAGCGCTTCGGACAGGTCGGCGCGGGTCACCCGCCCCTGCCCCCGTTTGACCGCGAGCAGCGCGGCCTCGTTGGCCAGGTTCGCCAGTTCCGCGCCGGTCATGCCCGGTGTCGTGCGGGCCACCTGCCCGAGGTCGACGTCGTCGGCGAGGGGGATCTCGCGGGTGTGGATCCTCAGGATGGCCTCGCGTCCGCCGCGGTCCGGCGGCGAGACCTGCACCACCCGGTCGAAGCGGCCGGGGCGGGTCAGGGCCGGATCGAGGATGTCGGCGCGGTTGGTGGCCGCGACCACGATCACGCCCTCCGAACCGGAGAAACCGTCCATCTCGGTGAGGATCTGGTTCAGCGTCTGCTCGCGCTCGTCGTGCCCGCCCATCGACGCGCCGCCGCCACGCGCCCGCCCGATGGTGTCGATCTCGTCGATGAAGATGATCGACGGCGCCACCTTGCGGGCCTCCGCGAACAGCTCCCGCACCCGGGAGGCGCCCACCCCCACGATCATCTCGATGAACTCGGAGGCCGAAGCCGAGAAGAACGGCACGCCCGCCTCCCCGGCCACCGCCCGCGCCAGCAGCGTCTTGCCGGTGCCGGGCGGCCCGGCGAGCAGCACGCCCCGGGGCATCTTGGCGCCCATCCGGCGGTAGGCGTCGGGATTCTTCAGGAAGTCGACGACGTCGTTCAGCTCGGCCTCGACCTCGTCGATGCCGGCCACGTCGGCGAACGTGGTGCGCTTCTCCCCCGGCACCAGTTCCACCGGCTTGGGCGGCGCCTTGCGGCCGAGCATCCCGCCGGGACCGCCGAGCCCCGCGCTCATCCGCCGGGCGACGAACACCCAGACGGCGATCAGCAGCAGCATCGGCGCCAGCGAGATCAGCAGGTTGGCGAGAAAGCTGCGGTGCTGGACGACCGGCTCGGCGGTCACGGTGACCTTGTGCCGGGTCAGGTTCGCCCACAGGTCGTCGTCCGCGAACGAGGGCCGTTCGGTGTTGAACTTGGTGTACCCGCCGCCGCCCTCCGGGTTCTCGCGCTCCTTCTTGAGCTGGCCCTGGAGGGAGTCGCCCTTGGCGTAGATCTTGGCGACGTTGCCCCCGTCCACCTGCCTGCTGAACTCCGTGTACGAGATCGTCGGCTCGTTCGCCTGGTCGACGTAGGACAGCACCAGGTTCGCGATCAGGTACACGACCAGCGCGGTGAGGATCAGCCGCCACCAGCCGCCCCGCATCCCGCGCCCGCCGGGGGGCTGCCGCTGCGGCTCCTCCGGGGCGCCCTCGGTGCGCCAGGGCTGGTCCGGCGACTTGCGCGGCGGAGCGGGGTTGCTCATACCGGGACGGTACGACACCCTCCCCGCACCGGCATGCGCTGAGGGCGCCCTTCCGGTGGAAGGACGCCCCCAGCGGCGTACGGGCCGGGCCCGGTGGGCCGGGTCAGCCCATGAACTTCTTGAACTCGTCCGGCAGCTCGAAGTCCTGGTCCTGCTGGCCCGGCAGGCCGAAGGCGCCGCCACCCTGCGCGGCGGCCTCGCGGCGCTGGGCCGCCTCCAGCTCCTGCTGCTTGCGCTTCATCGGGTTGCCGGAGCGCTGCTTGCCCTTGGCCTTCTTCTGCTGCTTCTTCTGCCGGCCGGGGCCGCCGCCCATGCCCGGGATCCCCGGCATGCCCGGCATGCCGCCGCCCTGGGCCATGCGGGACATCATCTTGCGGGCCTCGAAGAACCGCTCGACCAGGCCCTTGACCGCACTGACGTCGACGCCGGAGCCCTTGGCGATACGGGCGCGGCGGGAGCCGTTGATGATCGTCGGGTCCTGGCGCTCGGCCGGGGTCATCGACTTGATGATCGCGGCGGTGCGGTCGACGTCCCGCTCGTCCAGGTTGGCGATCTGGTCCTTGATCTGGCCCATGCCCGGGAGCATGCCGAGCAGCTTGCTGATGCTGCCCATCTTCCTGACCTGCTCCATCTGGGACAGGAAGTCGTCCAGGGTGAAGTCCTGGCCCTTCTTGGACGCCAGCTTCGAGGCCATCTTGGCGGCCTCTTCCTGGCTGAAGGTCTTCTCCGCCTGCTCGATCAGGGTGAGCAGGTCACCCATGTCGAGGATGCGGGAGGCCATCCGGTCCGGGTGGAACGCGTCGAAGTCGTCCAGCTTCTCGCCGTTCGACGCGAACATGATCGGCTTGCCGGTGATCTGCCGGATGGACAGGGCGGCACCGCCGCGGGCGTCGCCGTCGAGCTTGGAGAGCACCACGCCGTCGAAGCCGACGCCGTCGCGGAAGGCCTCGGCGGTGTTGACGGCGTCCTGACCGATCATCGCGTCGACCACGAACAGGATCTCGTCCGGGGAGACGGCGTCGCGGATGTCGGCGGCCTGCTGCATCATCTCGGCGTCGATACCGAGGCGGCCGGCGGTGTCCACGATCACGATGTCGTGGACCTTGGACTTCGCGAACTCGATGGAGTCCTTGGCGACCTTCACCGGGTCGCCGACGCCGTTGCCCGGCTCCGGCGCGTACACCGCGACGCCGGCGCGCTCGGCGACGACGCTCAGCTGGTTGACGGCGTTGGGGCGCTGGAGGTCGCAGGCGACCAGCAGCGGGGAGTGGCCCTGCTCCTTGAGCCACCTGCCGAGCTTGCCGGCGAGCGTGGTCTTGCCGGCGCCCTGGAGACCGGCCAGCATGATCACGGTGGGCGGCTGCTTGGCGAAGCGGAGCCGCCGGGTCTCGCCGCCCAGGATGTCCACCAGCTCGTCGTTGACGATCTTGATGAACTGCTGCGCCGGGTTGAGGGCCTTGGAGATCTCGACCCCGAGCGCCCTTTCCTTCACGTTCTTGACGAACGCCCGGACGACGGGGAGGGCCACGTCGGCTTCGAGAAGCGCGATGCGGATTTCCCGGGCCGTGGCGTCGATGTCCGCCTCGCTGAGCCTGCCCTTGCCCCGCAGGGACTTGAAGGTGGCTGTGAGGCGGTCGGAGAGAGTATCGAACACGGCGGCGTAGGTCCTCGCGTCGGCGGCTGTCTGAGTCGTCCTCCAGGGTATCTGGCCGCGCAAGCGATTCGCCCCCGCCCGTCCGGGTGGGTGAACCCGCGCCGGCGGGGCCGCGCCGGCGCGGCACGAGGTCACCCCCGCAGCGTCTCCTCCAGCACACCCGCCAGCGAGGACGCGTCCCCGGCCGGCAGCGGCGCGCCCGTGCCCGTCGTGACGTAGAACGCGTCCACCGCGTTGGCCCCCAGCGTCGACACGTGCATGCTCCGGACCCGGACGCCCGCCTTCTCCAGGGCTGTGCCGATGCGGTGCAGCAGGCCGGGGGCGTCCTGGGCGCGGACCTCGATGACCGTGGCGTGGCGGGAGGCGGCCGGGGCCACCGTGACCCGGGGCGGCGGGGCGGTCCAGCCGCGCCGGCGGGGGTAGGCGGCGTCGCGTTCGGCGAGGCGGCCGGCGATGTCCAGGGAGCCGTCCAGGGCGCGCACGAGGTCGGTGCGCAGCCGGGCCGCCTGGGGCAGGGAGCCGTACTCGGCGGCGACCCGCCAGTCGAGGAGCAGGATCGTGCCGTCGTCGTCCACGTCCGCCGGCAGGCGCAGGGCGCGCAGTTCGGCCGTGCGGACGGTGAGGCGGTGCACGGCGAGGACCCCGGCGACGGCGGGCAGGACGCCCGGCTGGTCGGGGACGGCGATGAGGAGTTCGACGCCGAGGGGTTCCGGTTCGCCGGGCGGCGGCTCCGCGCCGGGCAGGGGCTCGGTCTGGGCGCGCAGGGCGAGGACCGGGCCGCCGGTGCGGAAGGCCTCGACGGCGAGCCGTTCCTGCTCGGCGGTGGGCGCGGCGGGCTCGGGTTCGTCGGGGGCGGCCCCGGCGAGGACGCCGCGGACGCGCCGGACCAGGTCGGCGACGAGGGAGCCGCGCCAGGAGGACCAGGCGGCCGGGCCGGTGGCGAGGGCGTCCGCCTCGGTGAGGGCGTGCAGCAGTTCCAGGGTGCCCTCGGTGCCGACCGCGGCGGCGACGGAGCGGACGGTGGCGGGGTCGTCCAGGTCGCGGCGGGTGGCGGTCTCGACGAGCAGCAGGTGGTGGCGGACCAGCGTGGCCAGCACGGTGGCGTCGGCGCGGTCGAAGCCGATCCGCGCGGCGACGTCCTTGGCGATGATCTCGCCGGCCACCGAGTGGTCGCCGGGCCAGCCCTTGCCGATGTCGTGCAGCAGGGCGGCGACCAGCAGGAGGTCGGGGCGGCCGACCCGGCGGGTGAGCGCGGAGGCGCGGACGGCGGTCTCGATGAGGTGCCGGTCGACCGTCCAGATGTGGACGGCGTTGCGCTGGGGGCGGCAGCGGACCCGTTCCCAGTCGGGGAGCAGGCGGCTGATCAGGCCCTCGGCCTCCAGCGCCTCCCAGACCTCGACGGTCGGGCGGCCGGAGCCGAGGAGGGTGACGAGTTGTTCGCGGGCCTCGGCGGGCCAGGGGGTGGGCAGGGGGCGCGCGGTGGCGGCCATGCGCCGTACGGCGTGCAGGGAGAGCGGCAGGCCGGCCTGCGCGGCGGCGGCCGCGGCGCGCAGCGGGAGGACGGGGTCGCGGTCGGGGCGGGCGGCGCGGGCGAGCACCACCTCGCCGTCCTGTTCCACGACGCCCTCGGCCAGGGGCGAGCGTTCGGTGGCCGGCCGTCCGCCGCCGATGAGGGCGCGCAGGCGGGGCCGTACGGCGCGGGAGCGCAGGACGCGTCCCACCTCGCGCCAGGTGACGTCGCCGGCGTACGCGATGACGCGGGCGGATTCGTAGACCTGGCGCAGCAGGGTGTCGGCGTCGAGCAGGCCCAGTCCGGCGGCCACCTGGTCCTGTTCCTGGAGGGCGAGCCGGTCGGTGGCGCGGCCGGTGGCCAGGTGGAGGGCGTCGCGGACGTCGAGCAGGCGGCGGCGGGCGTCGGCCAGTCCCTCGCGGGGGGCGTCGGCGAGCCAGGAGGCGGCGACGGCGCGCAGCGCGGTGACGTCGCGCAGGCCGCCGCGGGCCTCCTTGAGGTCGGGTTCGAGCAGGTAGCACAGTTCGCCCTGGCGGGCGGCGCGTTCGGCGCACAGGTCCCGGAGTTCGGGCAGGCGCCTCGCGGCCTGGTTGCGCCAGTCGGTGAGGACGGCGGTGCGCAGGCCGGCGGTGAGGGTGCTGTCGCCGGCGAGGTGGCGGGCGTCCAGCAGGCCGAGGTGGACCTTCAGGTCCTCGGCGGCGGTGGTGCGGGCCTCGGCGGGGGTGCGGACGGAGTGGTCGAGGGAGAGGCCGAGGTCCCAGACCGGGTACCAGATCCGGTCGGCGAGGGCGGCGACGGCGGCGGGGTCGGAGCCGTCGTGCAGCAGGACGAGGTCGAGGTCGCTGCGCGGGGACAGCTCGCCGCGGCCGTAGCCGCCGACGGCGACGAGGGAGACGCCCCTGGCGGGGCCGGCCGCCGCGGTGAACAGTCCGGCGAGCCAGTCGTCGGTCAGTCCGGCGAGGGCGGAACGGCGCGGCGGCCCGGACCGCGCGTCCTCGGTGAGGAGGCGCAGCCGGGCCGCCGCGTAGCCGCCGGGCCCCGGGTCTTCCGTTTCCGTGTACGTGTCCGTGCCCGTCACCCGGCGACTCCTCTTCTTGTCGGTCCTGCTCAGAGGGCGTCCGGACCGCGCTCGCCGGTGCGGACGCGGACGGCGGTCTCCACCGGCAGGGACCACACCTTGCCGTCTCCGATCTTGCCGGTGCGGGCGGCCTTGACGATGACCTCGATCAGCTGCTCGGCGTCGTCGTCCTCGGCCAGCACCTCGACGCGGACCTTGGGGACGAGGTCGACGGTGTACTCGGCGCCGCGGTAGACCTCGGTGTGGCCGCGCTGCCGGCCGTAGCCGCTGGCCTCGGTGACGGTGAGTCCGTGCACGCCGAAGGCCTGGAGGGCTTCCTTGATCTCGTCGAGCCGATGGGGCTTGACGACTGCGGTGATGAGCTTCATGCGTCCACCTTCCGGGTCTGTACGGCGGCCGGGGCGCCGGCGGCGGCCGCGGTGACCCCGCCGCCCGCGCCGCTGAAGTCGTATGCGGTCTCGGCGTGTTCGGCCCGGTCGATGCCGGAGATCTCCTCGTCCTCGGTGACCCGCATGCCGAGGGTCTTGTCGAGGAGGAAGGCGAGCACGGCGGAGGCGATCAGGGAGTAGGCGAGGACCGCGAAGACGCCCGCGCATTGCTTCCACAGCTGGTCGAAGCCGTGGTCGCCGTAGAAGACGCCGGTGGCGGTGGACTGGCCCTTGCCGGTGGCGAAGAAGCCGACGAGCAGGGAGCCGAGGATGCCGCCGACCATGTGGACGCCGACGACGTCGAGGGAGTCGTCGTAGCCGAACCTGAACTTCAGGCCGACGGCCGCGGCGCAGGCGACGCCGGCGATCGCGCCGACGGCGATCGCGCCGAGCGGGGAGACCGCGCCCCCGGAGGGGGTGATGGCGACCAGTCCGGCGACCGCTCCGGAGGCGGCGCCGAGGGTGGTGCAGGCGCCGTGCCGGATCTTCTCGTAGGCGAGCCAGGCCAGCATCGCGGCGGCGGTGGCGACCTGGGTGTTGACGAACATCAGCGCGCCGACGCCGTCGTCGTTGCCGAGCCAGGAGCCGGCGTTGAAGCCGAACCAGCCGAACCAGAGCAGTCCGGCGCCGAGCATGACCAGCGGGAGGCTGTGCGGGCGCATCGGGTCCCGCTTGAAGCCGACGCGCTTGCCGATGACGAGGATGACGCCGAGCGCCGCCGCGCCGGCGTTGATGTGGACCGCCGTGCCGCCCGCGAAGTCGATCACGCCGAGCTTGAAGGCCCAGCCGTCGGAGGCCCACACCCAGTGGGCGACGGGGATGTAGACGAGGGTGGCCCACAGGGTGACGAAGAGGGCCCAGGCGGAGAACTTCACCCGGTCGGCGAGGGCGCCGCTGATCAGGGCGGGGGTGAGGATCGCGAACATCAGCTGGAAGACCATGAAGACGAAGACCGGGATGGTGTAGCCGTCCCAGAGTTCGGTGAGGCCTATGTCGCCGAGGCCGATCCAGTCGGCGTTGTAGCCGAGGAGGCCGTTGCCGTTGCCGAAGGCGAGGGAGAAGCCGTAGAGCACCCACAGGATGGTGACGATCCCGAGGCTGATGAAGCTCATCATCAGCATGTTCAGGGTGCTCTTGACGCGGACCATGCCTCCGTAGAAGAAGGCCAGGGCCGGGGTCATGAGCATCACCAGGGCGGAACAGATGAGCATGAAGCCTGTGTTGGCGGACGACAGTCTGGGTGCGTCCGCCGCAAGCATGATGGCTGGTGCCATCGGCGTCTCCTCGTCGATTGGTACGGCCCCGTGCGGGCGGTGCCTGGCGGTCCGGTCGGGTGAGGGGTGGGCCGGTAGTGCGCCACGAGACTCGCGCAGCGCGGTTTCGGTTCGCGCCCCTCGTTGTTTCGCCGGGGTGACGAAGGCGCCCTGTGTGTTACGCGTCGGTGAAGCGGGAGTTGCCGGGCCGCGCCGCTCGTTATCGTGGCGCGACCTCGCGCGGGGTGTCCCCGTGGGGGAACGGACCGGCCGCGGCGGTCCTCTCGATGACCTGGCATGGGGGAGCCGAGTCGGGCAGTTCGGGAGGACCGGCCGCGGCCGGGGCGGGGGTGCCGGGATCACCCGGCCTCGGCGGCCTCCGGCAGGTCGACGGCGAGCTTCTCGGAAAGGTCGACGACGGCGGCCAGGTCGCCGTAATCGCGTACGGCCGTGCCGACCGTCTTGCGGATCCGGGTGTTCACCCGTTCGGAGCGGACCTTCTTGGCGACGTCCAGGGCCCGCGCCGCGTACCGCGTGCCGCGCTCGGGCTCGCGCTGGAGCAGGTGCACGGAGGCCATGCCGATGAGGTTGAGCGCGTACGACCGCTGGTGCTCGGAGTCGTCGGCGAACAGTTCCACGGCCCGCCGCATGAGCGGTTCGGCGAGGGAGGCGTAGCTGGGGCTGCGGCCGGCGTTGTAGGCGAGGTCGCGGAAGGAGTGGGAGTTCTCCGCGTACAGCTCGGCCTCGGAGAAGAAGCGGATCCAGTCGGGGTCCGGCTCGTCCCAGTCGCCGGCCTCGGCGAAGGTGTCCTCGGCCATGCGGACGGCGCGTTTGGTCTTCGCGGGCTGGCCCATATTGGCGTAGGCGCGGGCCTCCATCGCATACAGCATGGCCTGGGTGCGCGGGCTCGCGCAGTCGCGGCTGCCGTACTGGGCGAGGTGGATCAGTTCCAGCGCGTCGTCGGGCCGGCCGAGGTGGATCATCTGGCGGCTCATGCTGGAGAGGATGTAGGAGCCGAGCGGCTTGTCGCCGGCCTCCTTGGCGGCGTGCAGGGCGAGCACGAAGTACTTCTGCGCGGTGGGCTGGAGGCCGACGTCGTACGACATCCAGCCGGCCAGTTCGGCCAGCTCGGCGGCGATCTGGAAGAGCTTGCGGGTGGTGGCCTCGGGCTGCGGCTCCTGGAGCAGGTCGGTGACCTCGTGCAGCTGGCCGACGACCGCCTTGCGGCGCAGTCCGCCGCCGCACTGGGCGTCCCACTTGCGGAACATGCGGGTGGTGGACTCCAGCAGTTCCAGCTCGGGCCGGGAGAGCCGGCCGGGCCGGGAGGGGTCGGGCACGGGGGCGGGGGCGGGCCGGGCGGGGGCCGGGGAGCCGGGGGCGGGCACGAGCCAGCGCTGCATGGGCTCGATGAGGGAGGGGCCGGCGGACAGGGCGAGGGAGGTGCCGAGGAAGCCACGCCGGGCGAGCATCAGGTCGCTGCGGGAGAACTCGCCGAGCAGGGCGACCGTCTGCGGGCCGGTCCAGGGCAGGTCGACCCCGGAGGCGGCGGGCGACTGACGGGCGGCGCGCAGGCCGAGGTCCTCGATGGAGACCACGCAGCCGAAGCGTTCGGAGAACAGCTCGGACAGGATGCGCGGGATCGGTTCGCGCGGGTTCTCCCCGTCGAGCCAGCGGCGCACCCGCGAGGTGTCGGTCGAGATGTGGTTGGCGCCCAACTGGCGTGCCCTGCGGTTCACCTGCCGGGCCAGCTCGCCCTTGGACCAGCCGCTGCGCACGAACCACGAGCCGAGCAGTTCGTTGGGGCGCTTTTCAGCGCTCGTACCGCTACCGCCGTTGCCGCCCACTGGGATGCCCCCATTCCTGAGACCACTTGTCACCTAGTGCGCCAAGCCTTATCAGAATGCCGGTAAATAACGCCTCCCGTCCGGCCATTCTCACCCTTCGAACGAGCTGACGGCTTGCCTCCGGCATACCCACCGGATGCATGCGCCCCCTTGAACTCGCACACTCAGAGTAATCTCGTGATCACCCTCCAGTCACGGGCGTCCCGGAAACGCCACCATTCGCCACCCCTTCGAATGGACACACGATTGCCGCCGCGCGATTGACTGGCGGAGGTGGGCGGAAACCCGGCGGAGCGGTGCACTCAGGGGCGCACACATCCCGTCGCGCCACCTGGCGTGCTCCAAGGCGCCGCATTGACCGCGTGACCGCACGGGAAGGCGGAGCCGTAGCGTTACGTTCCGCTTCCGCTTCGTTCCGTGTCGTAACCACCGGCGCGCAGGACCCGTTGGAGGGGGCATGGGCTTCACGATCGGCGGCATCCGCGAGATCCGCTCCGGCACGCGTCGGCGCGGGCGCCTGGCGGAGTGCACCGCCGTCGCCGAGTTCACCGGACTGTGGGGCTGGGACGTGGTGCCGGGGGCGCGGGCCGCCGGGGGCGCCTGCTCGTGCGGGCGGTCGGACTGCCCGGCGCCGGGCGCGCATCCGCTGGAGTTCGCGTCCCCGATTCCCGCCGGGGCCACGCTGGACGAGGTCGGCAAGGCCTGGTCCGAGTACCCGGGGGCCGCGGTGATGCTGCCGGTCGGCCGCGCGTTCGACGTCATCGAGGTGTCGGAACCGGTCGGCCGCCGTGCGCTGGTCCGGCTGGAGCGGATGGGTCTGCCCCTGGGGCCGGTCGCCGCCACCCCGGACGGCCGCGCCCACTTCTTCGTCGCCCCCGGCGCCGCCGCCGATCTGCCCCGGCTGCTGTACCGGATGGGCTGGGACGATCCGGCCGAGCTGGACCTGCGCGGCCTCGGCCCCGGCACCCACATCACCGCCCCGCCCTCCGACCGGGGCGGCCTGGGCCCGGCGCGCTGGCTGCGCCCGCCCGTCCTGGACTCGGCGACGCGACCGCCGGCGGCCCGGCTGCTGCTGGGGACGCTGGCCTATGTGGCGCACCGGTCGCGGCCGTAGGGCGACCGGGAAAGGAGCGAGCGCCCGCCCCTGGTCACGGCTCGGGGACGGGCGCTCGCTCTCGCCCTGCTCGGCCTAGGAACGTTCCCAGGCCGAAGACACTCAGTCGCCGATCAGCGCGTCCACGAACGCCTCCGGCTCGAACGGCGCGAGGTCGTCGGCGCCCTC
Source organism: Streptomyces sp. NPDC029296 (assembly GCF_055569255.1). Taxonomy (NCBI): domain Bacteria; kingdom Bacillati; phylum Actinomycetota; class Actinomycetes; order Kitasatosporales; family Streptomycetaceae; genus Streptomyces; species Streptomyces sp. NPDC029296. The sequence continues at coordinate 94,865 of NZ_JBVHXT010000028.1, read as the reverse complement.
GCCGAGCCCGATCAGCTTGACCGGCACGCCCAGCTCGCGCTGGACCGCGACCACGATGCCGCCCTTCGCCGTGCCGTCCAGCTTGGTCAGCACGATGCCGGTGATGTCCACGACCTCGGCGAACACCCGGGCCTGCACCAGGCCGTTCTGCCCGGTGGTGGCATCCAGGACGAGCAGCACCTCGTCCAGCGGCGCGTGCTTCTCCACCACGCGCTTGACCTTGCCCAGCTCGTCCATCAGGCCGGTCTTGGTGTGCAGGCGTCCCGCGGTGTCGATCAGCACCACGTCGACGCCCATCTCCTTGCCCTCCTTCACCGCGTCGAAGGCGACGGAGGCCGGGTCGCCGGCCTCGGGGCCGCGCACGGTGTGGGCGCCGACGCGTTCGCCCCAGGTCTGGAGCTGGTCCGCGGCGGCGGCACGGAAGGTGTCGGCGGCGCCGAGCACGACGGTGCGGCCGTCGGCGACCAGCACCCGGGCGAGCTTGCCGGTGGTGGTGGTCTTGCCGGTGCCGTTGACGCCGACGACCATCACGATGCCGGGCTTGCGGCCCTCGGGCTCGGTCTTCACGGTGCGGTCGACATCGGTGCCGACCAGCGTGAGGAGTTCCTCGCGGAGCAGGCCGCGCAGTTCCTCGGGGGTGCGGGTGCCGAGCACCCTGACGCGTTCGCGCAGGCGCTCGACCAGTTCCTGGGTGGGCTGCACGCCGACGTCGGCGGTGAGCAGCGTGTCCTCGATCTCCTCCCAGGTGTCCTCGTCCAGGTGCTCGCGGGAGAGCAGCGTGAGCAGGCCCTTGCCCAGGGCGTTCTGCGAGCGGGACAGGCGGGCGCGCAGCCGGACCAGGCGGCCCGCGGTGGGCTCCGGGATCTCGAGCTCGGGAACCTCGACGGCGGGGCCGGCGGGGGGCTCCTCGACGACGACCGGTGCGGGGCCGCCCGGGAGATCCACCTCCTCGATCGTCCGGCGCGGTTCGTCGCGCGGCGTCTCGGCCTCTTCGCCGACATGCGGCTCGGCCGGGGGCGCGGTGATGTCGGGCGCCTTCGGGGGCGGCGGGGGCAGCGGCTTCCGGCGCCGGCTGCCCACGATCAGCCCGCCGAGCGCGCCGAGCACGACCACGGCGATGACTACAGCAAGGATGACGGTTTCCATAACCCGACCAGTATCGGCCATGGGATCCGCGAGAACCCCGTTTGTGGCTTCCTCCGAGAGACAAAGGCCACTTAACACGAGGACTCGGAGCAAAGTACGATGGTGACACCTCTATCCACGCGCGTAGAGTCCCCCACGTCCCCCTTCCCCCCATGTCAGGCACCTCTTTCATGAGCACATCCGTCGAGACCGAGGGCGCTCTCGAAACCCGCGGCATCGAGCAGGTCCCCGATCACGAACGCACCGCGCGGACCCGGGAGCTGTTCCCGACATGGGTCGGCGCCAACATCAGCGTGCTGCTGCTGACCATGGGCGCGAGCCTGGTCGTGGCCTACCACCTGAACATCTGGCAGGCCCTGGTCGTGGCGGTGGCCGCGCCGGTCGTGTCGTACGGCCTGGTCGGTCTGATCGGCATCGCCGGCAAGCGGGGCGGCGCGCCCGGCATGGCGCTGTCGCGCGCGGTCTTCGGGCAGCGCGGCAATCTGCTGCCCGGTTCGCTGATCTGGGTCGCGCGCTGGGGCTGGGAGACGATCAACGCGGTGACCGGCGCGTACGCGGTGCTCACCATCCTGGACATCCTGTTCGGCATCAAGGCGAACAGCGTGCTGGACATGGTGACGCTGCTGGCGTTCGTCGTGGCGACCTTCGCCATCTCCGGGCTCGGCATCAACGCCGTGCAGAAGTGCAACAAGTACGCGACGTACCTCTTCGGTGTCTTCTCGGTGCTGGTCCTCGGCTACCTGGTGGCGGACACGGACTGGTCGAAGGTGGCGCACCAGGGCGCCGGCTCCACGGCCTCGGTGATCACCGGCGTCGGCATGATCGCGGCGGGCGGGGTCAGCTGGATCCCGTCCGCACCGGACTTCACCCGCTATCTGCCGCGTACGGCGTCCTCGAAGGCGATCGTGGGCACGGCGGTGGGCGGTGCCGGTGTCGTCGTGCTGCCGATGGTGCTGATGGGCGCGGTGATGGCGGTCTCCACCCCGGACCTGGCCTCGGCGAGCGACCCGGTGTCCTTCCTGGGCGAGATCCTGCCGACGTGGATCGCGGTGCCGTACCTGTTCATCGCGCTGATCGGCATGCTGCTGATCAACTCGATGTCGATGTACTCGGCGGGCTTCACCGCGCAGACCCTCGGCTTCAAGGTGCCCCGGCACTGGGCGGTGTCGGTGAACGCGGTGATCTCGCTGGTGTTCGGCGGGGTGCTGATGCTGGTGGCCACCAGCTTCATGGGCTCCTTCATCGCCTTCCTGTCGCTGCTGGCGGTCGCGTTCTCCGCGTGGGTCGGCGTGTTCGGCGCGGACATGTTCCGCCGCACCGAGTACGACGGCCGGGCCATGGCCGACACCACCCGCGCCAGCGCCTACTGGTACAAGGGCGGCTTCTCCCCCGCGGCCGTGGCCGCCTGGGCGATCGGCCTGGTGTCGGGGCTGATGTTCACCACCTCCGACTGGTTCACCGGCCCGCTGGCGACGAACAACGTGGTCGGCGAGTACGGCCTCGGCTGGGTCGCCACGATCGTGATCTCCGGTGCGCTGTACCTGGCGCTGCCGAAGCCGGCCACGGTCGCGCCGCAGGCGGCGGCCGACGAGGTCGCCGGGCAGCCCGCGGCCAGCGGCGTCTGACCCCGGCCGGCCCCTCGGCCACCTGCCCGCACCGACAGCTGACGTCCCCCTCCACCGAGCGGTACCGGAGGGGGACTTCGCATGCCCGTCACGGCCGCGCGTCTCGACTTCGTCGCATGCGGACCGAGGAGCACCACGGCGCGGAGAGCGACCGGCTGCCGTCGCCGTTCGTCCTCGCGGGCGCCGTGCCCGGGGCCGCCCGCCGGATCGCGGTGACGGTGTCGGCGGCGATCGGCCCGCCGCAGGACCCGCTGCGGCGGGAGGGGCATCACCGCGCTGGACCGCTGAGCGGGGTCGGCTGGTGACCGTGGCCGGGAGCGGCTGTCGGCTGTCGGCTGTCGGCTGTCGGCTGTCGGCCCGGGGAGTACGCGGTGTCCCGCGTCGGCCTGCGGCGGCGCGACCGGCTCCAGGGCGAGCTGCCGCGGACGCTGCTCACGGCGTGGAGCGGCCACGGGTTCGAGCGCCGGGGCCGCGGGGCACGGCTCGCCCCCGCCCGTGCACCCGGCCGCGCCCCTGCCGCCGGCCGGCGGCTCGGCGAACGCCGCCGTGCCCCGGGTCGCCCGGTTCGGCCCGCCGTTCTTCCCCAGCGCACGCCCTCCGGAGCCGGAGGCGTATGACAGGAAACGGCCCGCCGAGTACGGCACCGGCCCGGGGGCCGGACGACGACGCCGGCCGTGCGGACCCCGCTGCTCCACCTCGCCGAGGGCCCGGGCCGGACGTGGGCCGGGTACGGCGGGGATCCGCCGCGCGCGTGGCGCCGGGACCGGACGGCCTGGTGGCCGCGTCCGGCCGCGGGCGGGATGCCGGTGGAGGAGGGATGGCGCAGCCTGGGGCCGCTCACGGAGCGGGGGGTTCCGGCTCTGGCGGGCCGATCCGGGCCGACCGTACGACACCGCCGCCCCCGGTCCGGGCGGTGGGCCGGGACGGGGGGCGGCGGACGGTTCGAGGAGAGGGGCAGCGGGGACTTGGCCCTTCTCCCCGAGTTCGGGGGCCTCGGGACGAGGCTCAGCCCATCTCCTCCAGGGACTTGCCCTTCGTCTCCTTGACGAACTTCAGGACGAACGGAATGGAGAGCGCGGCGAAGATGGTGTAGATCACGTAGGTGCCGGAGAGGTTCCAGTCGGCCAGCGACGGGAAGCTCGCGGTGATGGCCCAGTTGGCGATCCACTGCGCGGAGGCGGCGACACCGAGGGCGGCGGCGCGGATCTTGTTCGGGAACATCTCGCCGAGGAAGACCCAGACCACCACACCCCAGGACAGGGCGAAGAAGAGGACGAACAGGTGGGCGGCGATCAGGGCGACCCAGCCCTGGGTGCTCGGCAGCTTGCCGTCGACCAGGTGGTAGCTGAACGCCCAGGCCTCCAGCGCCAGGCCGACCACCATGCCGACCGAGCCGATGAGGGCGAGCGGCTTGCGGCCGACGCGGTCCACGAAGATCATCGCGATCACGGTGCCGACGATGTTGATGATCGAGGTGGTGAAGGAGTAGAAGAACGAGTCCGACGGGTCGACGCCGACCGACTGCCACAGCGTCGAGGAGTAGTAGAACGCGACGTTGATGCCGACGAACTGCTGGAAGACCGACAGGCCGATACCGACCCAGACGATCGGCTTGAAGAAGAAGGAGCCGCCGAGCAGGTCCTTGAAGGACGACTTGTGCTCGCTCTTCATCGCGTGCTCGATCTCGGCGACGCGGGCGTCCAGGTTGACGTCCTTGCCCTCGACCTCGGCGAGGATCTCACGGGCGCGCTCGCGCTTGCCGACGGAGATCAGGAAGCGGGGGGACTCGGGGATCGCGAAGGACAGCATGCCGTAGAGGACGGCCGGGACGACCATCACGCCGAGCATGACCTGCCAGGCCTCCAGGCCCATCAGCTTGCCGCGCTGGTCGCCGCCGGCGGCGTTGAGCAGGCCCCAGTTCACCAGCTGGGAGACGGCGATGCCGACGACGATCGCGGCCTGCTGGAAGGAGCCGAGCCGGCCGCGGTAGGCGGGCGGGGCGACCTCGGCGATGTAGGCCGGGCCGATCACGGAGGCCATGCCGATCGCGAAGCCGCCGATGATCCGCCAGAAGGCGAGGTCCCACAGCGCGAAGGGCAGCGCGGAGCCGACGGCGCTGACGGTGAAGAGGGCGGCGGCGATCTGCATGCAGCGGATGCGGCCGATGCGGTCGGCTATGCGGCCGGCGGTGGCGGCGCCGATGGCGCAGCCGATCAGCGCGATCGCGATGACCTGGGCGAGGGCGGCGGAGCCGATGTCGTAGCGGTCCCGGATGGCCTCGACGGCGCCGTTGATCACGGAGCTGTCGTAGCCGAAGAGGAAGCCGCCCATGGCGGCAGCCGCCGCGATGAAGATGACGTGCCCGAGATGTTCGGGGTGAGCCGTTCTGGCTCCTGACTGAGGTGCCTGCGCTGTGCTGGTCACGGTGTAACTCCTCGGGCCACGGCAACGCTGCCGGGTGGGGGCGAGCCCTTCCAGGTCTCCAGTGGCGCACACGCGGGGGCCACTTACACCTGAAGGTAAAAGCAACGTTGCAGAGACTATGCCTTCAAGTTTCGAAGTCAATACTTCAACGACTGTGAGTTTTCAGATATGCCCGACGATCTTGCGTTCAAGAACTGAACACTGGGGCGCTTGATCTTCCGGGGATGCCGCTAGTGGATCTTGAAAAGGGCTAGCGCAGCCGCTGGGAGATGACCTTCGAGACGCCGTCGCCCTGCATGGAGACGCCGTAGAGCGCGTCGGCCACCTCCATCGTGCGCTTCTGGTGCGTGATCACGATCAGCTGCGAACTCTCCTGGAGCTCCCGCATGATCCCGATCAGCCGCTGGAGGTTGGTGTCGTCCAGCGCCGCCTCGACCTCGTCCATGACGTAGAACGGGCTCGGCCGGGCCTTGAAGATCGACACCAGCAGCGCCACCGCGGTCAGCGAGCGCTCGCCGCCCGAGAGCAGGGAGAGCCGCTTGACCTTCTTGCCCGGCGGCCGCGCCTCCACGTCCACGCCCGTGGTGAGCATGTTGTTGGGGTCGGTCAGCACCAGACGGCCCTCGCCGCCGGGGAACAGCCGGCCGAAGACGCCCTCGAACTCGCGGGCGGTGTCCCGGTAGGCCTCGGTGAAGACCTGCTCGACGCGCTCGTCGACCTCCTTCACCACCTGGAGCAGGTCGGCGCGGGTCTTCTTCAGGTCCTCCAGCTGCTCGCCGAGGAACTGGTGCCGCTCCTCCAGCGCGGCGAACTCCTCCAGTGCGAGGGGGTTGACCTTGCCCAGCTGCTGGTACGCCCGCTCGGCCGCCCTGAGCCGCTTCTCCTGCTCGGCGCGGTCGAAGGGGCGGGGCCGGTTGCGCGGGTGCCCGGGGTCCTCGGGGAGCCGCTCGCCGTCGGCGGGGGGCGAGGGCGGCACCGGTTGGTGCGGCCCGTACTCGGCCACCAGCCCCTCCGGTTCGACACCCAGTTCCTCCAGCGCCCTGGTCTCCAGCTGCTCGATGCGCAGCCGCTTCTCCGCTCCTAGTACCTCGCCCCGGTGTACTGAATCCTTCAACTTGTCAAGTTCCGCCTTGAGTTCACGGCCGGCCGTGCGGGCGGCGGCCAGTGCACCCTCGCCCCGGGTCTTGGCGGCCTCGGCGGCGGCGCGCTCCTGCTCGGCGCGGGCGAGGGACACCTCCACGTGCGCGAGCAGCTGCCGGGCGCCGGAGGCGACGGCGCCGGCCACGGCCGCCTCGTGGCGCAGCCGGGCCCGGCGCCGCTCGGCACGCGCGCGTGCCTCGCGTTCGGCGCGGGCCGCCCGGTCGAGCGCGTCGGCGCGTCCGGCGAGCCCCTTGACCCGCTCCTCGTGCGTACGGACCTGGAGACGGGCCTCCATCTCGGTCTGCCGGGCGTTGGCGCCGTCGGCGGCGAGCCGGTCCCGGACGGAGGTGTCCGGTTCCTCCTCCACCGGTGCCTCCGCGGCCACGGCGAGCCGCTCGGCCAGTTCCTCGGCCTCCTGTACGGCCCTGTCCAGCGATTCCTGCGCGCGGGCCGCCGCCGCGGCCGACCGCTCGGCCTCGCCGGCCGCGCCGCGGGCCTGGCCGGCCAGGCGGCCGAGCCGCTGGGCGACGTCCGACTTCTCCCGGTCGGCGGCGCGGCGCCGCTCGCCGAGTTCCTCCACGACGGCGGCGGCCCGCGTACGGTGCTCGGCCGCGGTGCGCTGTGCCTCGGCCAGCCGCCGGCAGCGGACCTCCAGCTCGGCCAGTTCGGCCGCGGCCTCGTCCACGGAGGCCTGTACCTCCAGCAGACTGGGGGCGCCCGCGGAGCCGCCGTGCGCGATGTGCGCGCCGAGGAGGTCGCCTTCGGCGGTGACGGCGGTCAGGTCGGGGCGGGCGTGGATCAGCGTTTCGGCGTCGGCGAGGGTGTCCACGACCACGACGCCGCGCAGGAGGCGGTGGACGGCGGGCATCAGGTCGGCGGGGCCGTGGACGAGGCCGGCGGCGAAGAGGGGGCCGGCGGGGGACCGGGTGTCCGCGAGTGCGGTGCGGCCGGGAGCGTCGTCCCGGGCGGCCGGGCCCGCGTTGCCGGATGCGGAGGCGTCATGGCCGGGAGCGTCGCCCCGGAGGGCCGGGCCCGCGTTGCCGGGAGCGTCGTCCCGGGCGGCCGGGCCCGCGTTGCCGGGTGCGGGTGCGTCGTGGCTGGGCGCGTCGTTCCCCGCGCCCCTTCGGGGGGCTGCGCCCGTGTCGTCGGGTGCGGGTGCGGCGTGGTTGCTCGTGCCGTTCCCCGCGCCCCTTCGGGGCGCTTCCTCGGGGGCTCCCGTCAGGAGGAGGGTGGCCCGGCCGGCGTCTTGTTTGCGCAGGAGGGTGAGGGCCTCGGCCGCTGCCGCGGGGGTGGTGACGGCGAGGGCGTCGGCCGCCGTGCCGAAGGCGGCCGCCAGGGGGATCTCGTAGCCCGGGGTGATCCTGAGGAGTTCCGCGGCCGGGCCGAGGATGCCGGTGAGGCGGTCCCGGGCGCCGAGCAGGGTGCCGGTGCCGTCCTTGCGGCGCAGGCCCAGCGCCAGCGCCTCGTGGCGGGCCCGGGTCGCCGCCCGGCCTCGCTCGGCGGCGGTGAGGGCGTCGCGGGCCGCGTTCAGGGCGGCCTCCGCATCGGCCAGCTCCCGCTTCGCGGCCTCGTGCCGCTCGGCCAGGTCGGCGTCGCCCGCGTCCAGGCCGTCGACCTCCGCGCGCAGGGCCTCGTACTCCTCCTGCGCGCCTGCCGCCCGCTCCAGTGCCTCGTCGCGGGCCGTGGTCAGCCGGTCGACCTCGGCCTGGGCGGAGGCGACGCGCGAGCGGGCCGCGCCCACCTGCCCGGACAGCCGGGCCAGCCCCTCGCGGCGGTCGGCGATGGCACGGGCGGCGTCCTTCAGCCGGCGTTCCTCCAGGGCGAGCCGGTGCTCCAGCTCGGCGCGGTGGTCGACCGTGTCGTCCAGTGCCCGCCGGGCCGCCTCCAGGGCCGCCTCCAGCTCGGCCTCCTGCTCACGGACGCGGGCAGCCTCGCGCTCCAGGTCCTCGGGGTCCCGGCCGCGCCGCTCCTCGGCGGGCGCGGAGGTGGCGCTCTTGACGCGGGCGTCGGCGAGGGAGATCGTGCCGCGGACGCGTTCGGCGAGCTGCGACAGCTCGTACCAGGTCTGCTGGGCGCGCTGGAGACGCGGGGTGAGCCGGCGCACCTCCTCTTCCAGCAGGGCCTCGCGGTGCAGGGCCTGCCCCAGCTCGCGCTCGGCGCCCTCCTTGCGTTCCTTCAGCGCCGCCTCGTCGGCGATCTCCGCCTGGAGGGCCTCGCGCAGCCGTACCAGGTCGTCGGCGAGCAGCCGCAGCCGGGCGTCGCGCAGGTCGGCCTGGATGACGGCGGCCCGGCGTGCCACGGCCGCCTGCCGGCCCAGGGGCTTCAGCTGGCGGCGCAGTTCGTCGGTGAGGTCCTGCACGCGCGCGAGGTTCGCCCGCATCGCGTCCAGCTTGCGGAGCGCCTTCTCCTTGCGCTTGCGGTGCTTGAGGACCCCGGCCGCCTCCTCGATGAAGGCGCGGCGGCCCATGGGGTCGGCGTGCAGGACGGAGTCCAGCTGGCCCTGGCCGACGATGACGTGCATCTCGCGGCCGATGCCGGAGTCGGAGAGGAGTTCCTGGATGTCCAGCAGGCGGCAGGTGTCGCCGTTGATCTGGTACTCGCTGCCGCCGTTGCGGAACATCGTCCGCGTGAGGGTGACCTCGGCGTACTCGATGGGCAGGGCCCCGTCGGAGTTGTCGATGGTCAGGGACACCTCGGCGCGGCCGAGCGGCGGGCGGCCGGTGGTGCCGGCGAAGATGACGTCCTCCATCTTGCCGCCGCGCAGCGACTTGGCGCCCTGTTCACCCATGACCCAGCTGAGCGCGTCCACGACATTGGACTTGCCCGAGCCGTTCGGGCCGACGACACACGTGATCCCCGGTTCGAAGCGGAGGGTGGTGGCGGAGGCGAACGACTTGAACCCGCGCAGGGTCAGGGCCTTGAGGTGCACGCCCCTGGACTCTACCCGCCACGGCTCCCGGCCCGGTCCACGAACCCGCGCCACGCGCGGTTTCGCCGATGACCACGCAGGGCACACCAGATGTTGAAGAAGGTGAAAGGATGCGGGGGGAAAGAACGAAGGGACGCCGAAGCGTCCCTTGCAACTCTGACGACTGGATCGCAGTCGCCGGATCAACTGAGCGGTTGATACGGGCAACCCGATCGTTGCGCCTGCCGTTGTGGAGCTGATGCAGCGATCAGGTGAGCGCAGGCTCCGCCTGGTGTGCGTCGATGCTCTCCATGATCCTCTTCTGAGAGGCGGCAGCCGCCAGCGCGTCGTTCTCGGCCTGGATCCGTACGAGCTCGGACTCCAGGTCCTGCACACGCTGCTGCAGCCGTCGCATCTCGGCGAGGAGTCGAGGGTCGGAGCCGCCGACGTAACCGAGAAGCGCCTTTGCCATGATGGATGGTCCTCCACAATGAGTGACCGACCGATGCGGTTGGGTCGTGAGGGATTCGCACCCGCGGTGCTTGGCACATCCGGGTGTTGCTCTGCTGTTGTTCCATGCCAAACAGCTAAGGTGCGCGGGGCTTTCAGCGTCTCACCAAAAAGTTTGACGGTCAACACGATCACGCCCTGTATTGGGGGGCGAACCGGGTGCACGGCCGGGAACACGGCGGTGCTGCGACTTCTCCGGGGCCCTCAGGGCGTGGCGACCAGCAGTACCTGCGGAGCCTGCCATGCCACGCCCGTCTTGGCAACCACCAGGGCGTTTCCGCTTCCGGCGGGTGCCCGGGGCGGCCCGTCACGGGTCGGCCCGGGGGGCGTGGCGGAGCCGGTTCAGCGGATCGCGAAGCCGTCGTAGCCGCCACGCGGTGTGTCCCAGATCTCTGTCACACCGTCCACGCGGCCGGGCGTGTCGCTTCCCTGGAGCCAGTCCAGCAGCCCTTCGCAGCCCTCGCGTGGCCCCTCGGCGACCACTTGGACCCGGCCGTCGGCCAAATTGAGAGCAAAACCACTCAGCCCGCCGATCTCCAGTGCCCTGGCCCGCGTGAACCAGCGGAATCCCACGCCCTGCACGTGTCCACGCACCCAGGCGACCAGTCGTACATCCTCGCTCATGGGTGCAACCTAACCGGCCGGCGCCGACCGGGACACGTCGCACCCCGGCGGCATCCGGTACCGTCCGGACCCGGTGAATCGTGGCCGAAACCACTCGGACGAGTGGACTGGGTCGGCCGTGCGTACGAGGAACGCGGACGAGGAAGAGGGCAAGGATCATGGGACGCCACCGACGCTCCGCCGCCGGAAGCGACGGCCCCCGGCACTCGCCCGCGCACTCCCCCGCCGGCGAACGACCGATACCCGGGGACATCGGGCCGTATCCGGACCCGGACGCCTACGCCGAGGCCACCGCGAAGGCGCAGGCCTATCTGTTCGCGACGGACGAGTACCCGGCGCCGGACGCGGGGAACGGCCCCGGTCACGAGGGCGGCCCGGGGGCGGTCCGCGGCGGGCCGCGGTGGCTCAAGGCCGTGCGGCCGGTGCGTGCCGCCCTGCTCGGGGTGTCCGTCGCCGTCGTCCTCGGCACGGTCGCGGTGACCACGGGTGCGGTGCCGGGGCTGCAGCACTACCGGCTCGGCGGCGGTACGCACACCACCGGCGGGGAGCGGACGGGCTCCGTGGCCTCCCCCGGCAACACGGCGAGCGAGCAGGGCGGCACCTCGGGCAGCGCCGACGCCGCTCCCCCGGCGGGTTCCGGCGGGGGCGGCGGCGAACGGACCGCCCGGACACCGAGCGCGTCGGCCACCACGTCCCCCTCCGGTTCCGCCTCCGCCTCGAAGCCGCCGTCCGCCACACCGTCCCCCTCGCGGACGGCCGCCGGGAAGCGGGCGCCGGAACGCGGTCCGGCCAGGACACCGTCGGCCAGGCAGGCCGAGCCCGCCAAGCCGTCCAAGCCGTCCGCATCGCCCAGGCCGGCCGAGCCGTCCGCGTCCGCCACCCCGGCCAAGCCCGCGCCCGAGCCGAAGCCCACCAAGCCGAAGGCCACCGCGTCCCGTACGGCCGCCCCCGCCACCAAGGCCCCGGCCCCCTCCCCCACGGCCACCGTGGTGCGGGAGGCCGCCGTGGAGGCGGAGGTGCTGAAGCTGGTCAACGACGAGCGGGCGAAGGCCGGTCTCGGCGCGCTCGCGGCGAACTCCGCGCTGACCGGGCTGGCCGAGGCGTTCAGCGACGACATGGCCGAGCGGGGCTTCTTCGCCCACACCGACCCGGACGGCCGGACGCCGTGGGACCGGGCGGCGCGGGCCGGGGTCGACGGTCTCGGCGGCGAGAACATCGGCCGTGGCCAGGCGGACGCGGCGGCCGTGCTGGCGGCCTGGATGGACAGCCCCGGGCACCGCGCGAACATCCTGGACCCCGCCTTCACGACCTTCGGCGCGGGCGTCCACCTCGGCCCGGGCGGCCCTTGGTGGACGCTGGAGTTCGGGTACTGAGACGCCCGCCGGACAGGCGCGGGCACGCGTCCGGCGACGGGGGACGGTGACGGTCCCGGAGCACCGCCGGGGCGGCGGCCGGGCCCGTCGGGCGGTGTTCCGGAGGGCCGCCGGGGCACGAGCCCTCGATGCCGTCGGCCGGTGTCCCCGTCGGGCCTACGCCGCCGCGCGTCCCAGGGCGAAGACCCTCGCCGTCCGCGCCACCCGGCGGCCCAGGTGCTCGGCGGTGGCGGTGTCGGCCTTGTGGACGCCCTCGGGGCCCTGGTCGTTGTCGGACTGGGCCGCGGCGCCCGAGAAGAAGCCGAGGCGGTTGAGGTCGTTCTCGGAGGCGGTGCTGCTGTTCCAGCCGGGGAGCAGGCCGAGGCTGACCCAGTGCATGCCGTGCTGGGCGGCGAGCGTCTGGAAGAACTGCAGGGTGTGCAGCTTGTCGCCGCTCTTGGACGCGGAGTTGGTGAAGCCGGCGGCCAGCTTGTCCTGCCAGTCCCGGCCGGCCCAGCGCCGGGAGGTGGCCTCGGCGAAGACGTGGAAGGCGCCGGACGCGGTGCCCATGTAGGTGGGCGAGCCGAAGACGATCGCGTCGGAGCGGTCCAGCGTCTCCCACTGGTCGTCGGTGATCTCGTCCACCTTGATCAGGTGCACCTCGGCCCCCGCGTCGGCGGCACCGGCGCGGACGGCCTCGGCGAGCACGGCGGTGTGGCCGAAGCCGGAGTGGTAGGCGATGGACACCACGGGCGTGGTCATGGGGACTCCTCGGAAAGGGCGCGGCGGAACACGGCGCGGCTCGGGAAAGAGCGGCTCTCGTGCGGTAACCACAGGAAAGCACTAACCGTCAGTTAGTGCAACCTGTTGGTAAGCGCTGCGTGGGCGTACCCTTGGGGTATGACGGCCACCACCCAGGACCACGACGACCTCGCGTACAACGTCTTCGCCAAGGCCTGCCCGTCGCGCGGCACGCTGGAGCACGTCACGGGCCGCTGGGGCGGGCTGACGCTCGGCGCGCTGTACGAGGGTTCGCTGCGCTTCAACGAGCTGCGCCGCCGTGTCGACGGGGTGAGCGAGAAGATGCTCTCCCAGACCCTGCACGCACTGGAGCGCGACGGTCTGGTCCACCGCGAGGCACAGCCGACGAATCCGCCGCGCGTGGACTACGAGCTGACACCGCTGGGCCGCCGGGTCGCCGAACGGCTGCTGGCGCTCATCCACTGCGTGGAGGGCGCGATGGACGACGTCCTCGCGGCCCGCGAGCGCTACGACGAGACGCGCGGCGCCCTCTGACACCTCGGGCAGAAGTAACTTGACCGGTTCATCCAGGGGCGGCGCCGCATGAGGGTCCCGCACCGCTTGCACGGCAGCCCCTCACGGCCGTACGCGTCCAGGGACCGGTCGAAGTAGCCGGACTCGCCGTTGACGTTGACGTACAGGCTGTCGAAGCTGGTGCCGCCGACGGCGAGGGCCGCGTTCATCACGTCGCGGATGTGGCCGAGGAGTTCCGCCGTGACGGGACGGGTGAAGTTCGCCGTCGGGCGTTCGTAGTGGACGCGGGCGCGCCACAGGGCCTCGTCCGCGTAGATGTTGCCGACGCCGCTGATCAGCGGCTGGTCCAGCAGGGCCCGCTTGATGGTGGTCCGCTTGCGGCGCAGCGCCTGGTGGAAGGCGTCGTCGTCGAAGAGCGGGTCCAGCGGGTCGCGGGCGATGTGCGCGATGACGTCGGGCAGGCCGGCGGGGGTGTTGTCGTGCAGGGACAGCCCGCCGAAGGTGCGCTGGTCGACGAAGCGGAGCTGCGTGCCGAGCGAGTCGGCGAACCGGACGCGGATGCGCAGGTGCTTCTCGTCCGGCGCGTCATGGGGCTGGACCAGCAGCTGGCCGCTCATGCCGAGGTGGGCCAGGACGGACTGGTCGGTCTCCTCCAGCGGCAGCCACAGGTACTTGCCGCGCCGGCGCGGCGTGCCGATGTGGCGGCCCTTGAGCCGGTGCGCGAAGTCGTCGGGCCCGGCGAGGTGCCGGCGCACGGCACGCGGGTGCAGCACCTCGGTCTCGGCGACGGTCCGGTGGGCGACCCAGCGCTCCAGGCCCCGCCGGACGACCTCGACCTCGGGCAACTCGGGCATCGGACCCCCCGTGAGAACCGTACGGACCGGTGGATGGGACGAGCGCCCGTGCCGGCGCGGACGGCCGGACGGGCGCTCGGGTGCCGCGTGACCGGCACGTGCCGGCGAACTCGGCGCGTGCCGCTCGGTCAGGCGGTGGCGGAGGAGGCGTCGCCGCGGTCGAGGGCCTCGTCAGCCGTCTCACGGACGGGCTCCTCGGCCGGCTTGGCGCGCTCGTCCGCCGCGGCCCGGATGGACCGCCAGGCGGACTCGGCGGCCTGCTGCTCCGCCTCCTTCTTGCTGCGGCCGGTGCCGGTGCCGTACGAGACGCCTCCGACGCGGGCGGCAGCAGTGAAGGTCTTCTCGTGATCGGGGCCGGTCTCCGTGACCAGGTACTCGGGCACGCCGAGCCCCTCGATCGCGGTCAGCTCCTGGAGGGAGGTCTTCCAGTCCAGGCCGGCTCCGAGGTTGGAGGACTTCTCGATCAGCGGGTCGAACAGGCGGTGCACCAGTTCGGAGGCCGCGTCGAGGCCCTGGTCGAGATAGACCGCGCCGATCACCGCTTCGAGGGTGTCGGCGAGGATGGACGCCTTGTCCCGGCCGCCCGTGCCCTCTTCACCCCGGCCGAGCCGGATGAAGGCGCCGAGGTCGAGGCCGCGGCCGACCTCCGCCAGCGCACGCGAGTTGACCACCGCGGCCCGCAACTTGGCCAGCTGGCCTTCGGGCAGGTCGGGGTGGGTGCGGTACAGCGTGTCCGTGACGACGAGGCCGAGCACGGAGTCCCCGAGGAACTCCAGTCGCTCGTTCGTCGGCAGACCGCCGTTCTCGTACGCGTAGGAACGGTGGGTCAGCGCTCGCACCAGAAGGGCGGACTCGAGCTGGTAGCCGAGCCGCCCTTCCAGAAGCGTGTGGGACGAGGCCTGCGGACTACCCCCGCGCTGGCGGGGACTAGCTGCTTTCGCGTCAGTCATCGGGCCTCTCACCAGCCACTCAGACTTCGAGGACCTGGCGCTTGTTGTAGGTGCCGCAAGACGGGCACGCGATGTGCTGCAGCTTGGGCTCGTGGCAGCGCTCGCACGCAACCAGGGTGGGGACCGCAGCCTTCCACTGCGACCGGCGGTGGCGCGTGTTGCTGCGCGACATCTTCCGCTTCGGAACAGCCACGGCTACTTCTCCTGCTTCTCGTCGACGCCCGCTTCGGCGCCGCTCATCTCGTCCTTCTCGCCGTCCGTCATGGTGTCGGCGAGTCCCTGCAATGCCGCCCAACGGATGTCGACGGCGTCATGGTGGTGGTCCGGGTCGTCCGCGAGCCGCGCTCCGCATTCGGAACACAGGCCCGGGCAGTCGTCCTGGCACACCGGCTGCATCGGCAGTGCGAGCACCACCGCATCGCGCAGCAGAGGTTCGAGGTCGATCAGACCGTCCTCGATGTAGAGCCTGTCCTCGTCGTCCTCGGCGTCGGCGCCCGGTTCCGCGATCACACGGCCCCGGTCGTCGGCGTCAGGGTACGAGAACATCTCCTGGAAGTCCGCTTCGAGCTCCAGCCCGACCGGCTCCAGACACCTTACGCACTCCCCCTCGGCCGTTGCACGGGCGGTGCCTGTGACAAGCACCCCTTCCATGACCGACTCGAGGCGGAGGTCGAGTTCCAACGGGCTGCCTTCCGGCACTCCGATGACTCCCGGGATGCCGAGATCCCGGGGAGCGTCGATCTCGCGGGTCAGGCGCTGCAGCGCGCCAGGACGCCGGCCCAGCTCGTGCGTGTCGATCACGAGGGGGTTGCGGTGGTCGAGGCGGGCGTTGGAAGCCATTCCTGCTTTCGATCTGCGAACTCGAAGGGACGCCGCCCGACGGTGTACCCGGGCAGCGGTGATCGCGGGCATGCGCGACCGAACAGCCAGGATACTGGACCTTTCGCTCAGCGCCCAATCCGGTGCCCGGCTACAGCCCCCGGCCTTGTTCGTACGCCCGCAGCTGCTCCGCGCTGATCATGCTCGTGTCGAAGAGGCTGGTCTCGTCCAGGGCGTAGCCCTGCGGGGGCTGGGGCCGGTCCTGCGGCTGGTGCGAGGGGTCCTGGGGCGGCTGGGGCTGGTGGGACTGATGGGGATCGTAGGCGGGCTGCCCGGTGTCGTAGCCCTGGTGGCCGTAGGGGTCCGCCTGCCCGTAGCCGTACGGGTCCTGGCCCGGCGGGTACGCCGGCTGCTGCGGGAAGCCCGTATAGGGGTCCGGCTGCCGGAGGGCGGGTTCCGCCGGAGCGTAGCCGGAGGCGGGTGAATAGGCGGGCTGCGGCTCGTACGCGGGCCGCGCCGTCTCGGGCCGCCGCCGGTCCGCCCGGTCGCTGTCCGCGAGGGCCGCGAGGTCGGCGAGGTAGTCGGCGTCGCTGGAGTGCTGGAAGGTCGTGGTGTCGTCGGCGAGCGCGCCGAGGTCGTCGGTGGCGATCCGGCCGTGCAGCTTCTGCCGGCCGCGGCCGACGGCCTCCAGCGTCTTGGCGAGGACCGCCTCGAAGGCGCCGAGCTTGGCGTCCACGTAGGCGTCGGCGTCCCGGCGCAGGGTCTCCGGGTCGTGGCTGCGCTCGGGGGCGTCCTCGTCCGCGTAGCCCTCCTCGTCCACGCCGGGGCCGGTGCCGAGGAGCTTCTCGCGGCCCCGGCCGACCGAGCCGAGGGTCTTGGTGAGGACGACCTCGAAGTTGGCGAGCTTGGAGTCGACGTAGTCGTCGGCCTCGGCGCGGATCTCCTCGGCCTCCTTGCGGGCCTCGGCCAGGATCCGGTCGGCCTCGGCCTGGGAGCGGCGGGCGATCTCGGTGCCGGAGACCAGCGAGCCGCGCTCGGCGTGCGCGCTCTCGATGATCCGCTCGGCCTCCCGCCGGGCCTGCTCGACCATCTGCTCACGGTCGCCGATCAGTTCCTGCGCCTGGGCGAGGGAGCCGGGCAGCGCCTGGCGCACCTCTTCGAGCAGCGCGAGCAGTTCGGCGCGGTTGACCACGCACGACGCCGACATGGGCATGGACCGGGCGCCGGAGACCGTGGAGACGATCTCGTCGAGCTTCTTCTGCACGTCCACCTGTGCTCGCCACTCTCTACAGCCGGGTTGGAGACGGACGGGACGACTGTAGTCCCATCAGTCCCCGGCGAGGCGTGTGTTCAGCGCCTGGAGCACCCGCGGCGGCACCAGGTGCGAGACGTCCCCGCCCCAGGCCGCGACCTCCTTCACGAGGGAGGAGGACAGGAAGCTGTAGGTGGGGTTGGTGGGCACGAACAGCGTCTCGACACCGGTGAGGCCGTTGTTCATCTGGGCCATCTGGAGTTCGTAGTCGAAGTCGCTGACGGCGCGCAGGCCCTTGACGATGGCGGGGATGTCGCGCTGCTTGCAGAAGTCCACGAGGAGGCCGTGGAAGGCCTCGACGCGGACGTTGGCGTACTCGGAGGTGACCTCGCGGATCAGCTCGATCCGCTCGTCGATCTCGAACAGGCCCTTCTTGGACTTGTTGATCATCACCGCGACGTAGACCTCGTCGTACAGACGGGAGGCTCGGGCGATGATGTCGAGATGTCCGTTGGTGATCGGGTCGAACGACCCGGGACAGACGGCGCGGCGCACTTGTGATCCCTCGCTCTCCGGTCCGGTCATCGTGCGTCTTCGCACGTAGAGGCGGCGCGACCGTACCAAAACGTTCCCTCGCCGTAGCGACGGGACCGGATCGCCTCGAAGCCGTCCGGCCAGTGGAATTCGCCGCCTCTGGTGCTGCGCTCCACGGTGACGAGCGCTTGCTCGGCGAGCCAGCCCTCCGAGTGGAGTGTGAGCAGGATCTCGCGAAGATCGCGATCCGTGACGGCGTACGGGGGGTCGAGGAAGACCAGGTCGTAGGGCTCGGCGGGGGGTTCGGCGCGGATGATGTGTTCCGCTTTGCCCGCGCGTACCTCGGCGCCGGGCAGGCCCAGGTTCCGGACGTTCTCGCGGACGACGCGGGCCGCGCGGGCGTCGGCCTCGACCAGGAGGGCGTGACCGGCGCCCCGGGAGAGGGCCTCCAGGCCCACGGCGCCCGAGCCGGCGTAGAGGTCGAGGACGCGTTCGCCCTCCAGGGGGCCGCCGAGGAGGGACCGCCAGGTGGAGAAGAGGCCCTCGCGTGCGCGGTCCGAGGTGGGGCGGGTGCCGGTGCCGGGGGGTACCGCAAGGCGCCGTCCGCCGGCGGCACCGGCGATCACGCGGGTCATGAGGGGTCCTTCTTCGTGGGCGGGTTCACGGTTCATTGTGGCTGGTCGCGCGGTTCCTCGCGCCCCTGGGGGGACACTTCACCCCTTTTCCAGGTACTGCTCCCGCTCGTCGTCCAGCAGGGCGTCCAGGGCCGTGCGCAGGCCCGGCAGGCGCTCCAGCTCCGGGTCGGCCGCCACGACCGCCGCCGCCTCCGCCCTCGCCTCCGCGATGACCTCCTCGTCCTCGATGACGGCGAGGACCCGCAGGCTGGAGCGGGCGCCGGACTGGGCCTGGCCCAGGACGTCGCCCTCGCGGCGCTGTTCGAGGTCGATGCGGGACAGCTCGAAGCCGTCGAGCGTGGAGGCGACCGCGTTCAGCCGCTGACGGGCCGGGCTCGCCTCGGGCATCTCGGTGACCAGGAGGCACAGGCCGGGGGCGGAGCCGCGGCCGACCCGGCCGCGCAGCTGGTGGAGCTGGGAGACGCCGAAGCGGTCGGCGTCCATGATGACCATGACCGTGGCGTTCGGGACGTTGACGCCGACCTCGATGACGGTGGTGGCGACCAGCACGTCGGTCTCACCGGCCGCGAAGCGGCGCATCACGGCGTCCTTGTCGTCGGGGTGCATCCGGCCGTGCAGGACCTCCACCTTCAGGCCCTTGAGGGGGCCGCGGCCCAGCTGGTCGGCCACGTCGAGCACGGCCAGCGGGGGCCGCTTGTCCGCGTCGCCCTCGGCGGGCTTCCGGCCGGCCTTCTTCGGGTCGTCCTCCTCGTCGCCGATGCGCGGACAGACCACGTACGCCTGATGGCCGGCCCCGGCCTCCTCGCGGACCCGTTCCCAGGCGCGGGCCAGGAAGTGGGGCTTGTCGGCGGCCGGGACGACATGGCTGGCGATCGGGGAGCGGCCCGCCGGGAGCTGGTCCAGCACCGAGGTCTCCAGGTCGCCGAAGACCGTCATGGCGACCGTGCGCGGGATGGGGGTGGCCGTCATGACGAGCAGGTGCGGGGGCTGTTCGCCCTTGCTGCGCAGGGCGTCGCGCTGCTCCACGCCGAAGCGGTGCTGTTCGTCGACCACCACCAGGCCGAGGTCGTGGAACCGGACCTTGTCCTCGATCAGGGCGTGGGTGCCGATGACGATGCCGGCCTCGCCGGTGGCCAGGTCGAGCAGGGCCTGACGGCGGGCCGCCGTGCCCATCGAGCCGGTGAGCAGCACCACCTTGGTGGCGTGCTCGGCGCCGCCCAGGAAGCCGCCCTCGGCCAGCTCCCCCATCATCTCGGTGATGGAGCGGTGGTGCTGCTGGGCGAGCACCTCGGTGGGCGCCAGCATGGCCGCCTGACCGCCCGCGTCGACCACGGCGAGCATGGCGCGCAGGGCCACCATGGTCTTTCCCGAGCCGACCTCGCCCTGAAGGAGGCGGTGCATCGGGTGGGGGGTGGCGAGGTCGTCGAAGATCTCGCGGGAGACCTTCCGCTGGCCCTCGGTGAGGGTGAAGGGCAGGCGGTCGTCGAAGGCCGCGAGCAGGCCGTCCGGGCCGGGGACGCGGGGCACGGCGGGCAGGTGGGTCTCGGCGTGCCGGCGGCGGGCCAGGGCGACCTGGAGGACGAACGCCTCGTCCCACTTCAGGCGGGCGCGGGCGTCGGCGACGTCGGCCTTGGTGTGCGGGCGGTGGATCTTGAGCAGGGCCTCGGGGAGCGGGAGCAGGCCGCGGCCGGCGCGCAGCGACTCCGGGAGCGGGTCCAGGGCCTCCTGGGCGCTGGGCAGCACCGTCTGGACCGCCTTGCCGATCTTCCAGGACTCCAGCTTGGCGGTCGCGGGATACAGGGGGATCAGGGCGCCGGCCCAGGACTCCACGGCCTCCTCGCCGTCGCCCCGCAGCAACTCGTAGGCCGGGTGGGCGAGCTGGAGGCGGCGGTTGAAGACGGAGACCTTGCCGGCGAACATCGCGCGGGTGCCCGGCAGCAGGTCCTTGTGGGGTTTGTGCACGCCGGCGCCGAAGAAGACGAGCTGGAGGCGGCCGCTGCCGTCCGTGATCGTGACCTCCAGGCGCTGGCCCTTGCCCCGGGGGGCCTTGGCCGAGGCGAAGGTGTGCAGACGGGCGTCGGCGACCTGGGCGACCACCGTGACGTGCTCGTCCATGGGGAGGTCGGCGAGGTGGGTGAGCTGGCCGCGCTCCTCGTATCTGCGCGGGTAGTGGTGCAGCAGGTCGCCGACGGTGTGCAGGCCGAGGTGCTCGGCCATCACCTTCGCGGTGGCGGGGCCGAGCACCTTCTTGAGCGGTTCTTGCAGTGCGGGCACGCCATCAATTGCACACCACGGCACTGACAATGCCGTAGACCACGCCCCGCGCCGCCCGGACGGGGTGCCGTAAACATCAGGGAAACTCCTGGTCAGACGCGCTGATCCGGCCCTAGGATGGCGCGTTCCGGCCATCCTTCGCGGTCACCGCCCCGCCGGGACCGCCCGACCCCGCGCCGCACGCACGCCCTTCTGCGGCGCAGTGACGATGGACTCCCAGACCCCACAGGCATCCCAGGCCCCCCACCGACCCCCACCACCCCACGGGTCCCAGGTCGTTCCGCGCCGGGCCCGCTCGACCGCGGAGCGCGCCGACGGCCCGGGGGCGGGCATCCTGAAGTCACCGCGCGGTGGCGCCCCGCGCACGCGTCCGCTGCCGGACCGGCCCGGTCCGCCGGCGCGGCGAATCGGTTCGCCCGGCGCCCCGGAGCCGAGCGGCACCGGGTCCGGAGCGCTGTACGGGCCCGCGCGGCGCCCGGGGCGGCCGGCCGGCCCGGCGCTGCCCGGCCGGGCGTTCATCGGGCTGCTCGCACGGGCGCCCCGCGGGGAGGGGGACGGACGATGAGTGAGATCACGGACATCGACGCGCTGCGCCAGGCGCTGGCGGAGAACGCCGAGCGGCCGGAGGGAGCGGCCCGCAACGCGCGCGCGGAGGAACTGCTCGCCGAGGCGGAGCGGCTGGACGTCCCGCTCGCCGTGATCGAGGCGCTCGGGCACCAGCTGAGGGTCTGCCACCACAGCTCCGAGAAGGACAGGATGTTCGTCCCGTTCGCGCGGCTGCTGCGCATGTGGGACGAACGGCCCGAGGACTTCGACGAGGACGAGACGCACTCGCTGCACTGGGTCTTCAAGTGGATGTCGGCGGGCATGCTGGACCAGCCGCACATCGCGCTGGACTCGATCGAGAAGTGGCTCGGCGAGATGGAGCGCCGCTACCGGCTCGCCGGGTACTCGGAACGGGCCGTGCGCGCCGCCGAGTTCGAGGTGGCCGCGCACATCGGGGACCTCCCGCGTGCGCGTCGGGCGTACGCCGCGTGGCTGGCCGCCGGCCGGGACGCGATGGCCGACTGCCCCGCCTGCGAGCTGCGCCGGCAGGGCGGCTGGCAGGTGCGGTGCGGCCGGGACGCGGAGGCGCTCGGGCTGTGGCGGCCGGTGCTGGAGGGCGAGTTCGCCTGCGCGCACGAGCCGCACTCCGTGCTGGCGTCCTCGCTGGCCCCGCTGCTGCGCCTCGGCCGGGTGGAGGAGGCCCGCGCGCACCATCTGCGGGGCTTCCGGCTGGTGCGCCCGATGGAGAGCATGCGCGGCGCGTTCGCCGACCACGTGGAGTTCTGCGCGCTGACCGGGAACGAGGCGCGCGGCCTGGAGCTGCTGGCCGGGCGGCCGGCGTACTTCACCGACACCGGGCATCCGCGCAGCGGGCTCGACTTCCTGGCCGTGGTGGCGCTGCTGATGGACCGGCTGACCGAACGGGGGCTGGGCGGGCAGCGGGTGCCGGGGCCGGCCGGGCGGACCTGGACGGCGCGGGAACTCGCCGCGCACGCGCGCGGGGCGGCGACGGAACTGGCCGCTCGGTTCGACCACCGCAACGGCACGTCCGCCGTCGGCGACCGGGTCCGGGCGCGGATGGGCCAGCGGCCGCTGGTGGAGCGGCTGCCGCTGGGCGTACGGGCGGCTCGGCTCGTCGTGGCGCCGCCGGCCGCGCCCCCCGCGCCGCAGGCCCCCGGGGGGCCCGGGCTGCCCGCGCTGCTGGCCGAGGCGCGGCGGCAGTCGCGGACCCTGCGGCCGCACGCGCTCCAGGCGTGGGCGGCGGTGGCGCGGGCCGCCCGGGACACCGAACTGGAGCCGCGCGACCGCGCGGAGATCGCCGACCACGAGGCGATGGGCCGGGGTCCCGAGGGCATCCCCCTGTTCGCACGCGCGGCCCGGCTGTACGCGGAGGCGGGCGACCCCGGGGAGGCCCTGGCGGCACGCGCGCGGGGAGCGTACGTGCGCGCCCTGTCGGGCGAGGTCGAGCCGGCCCTGGCCACGGTCACCCCGCTGTACGACGAGGTGCTCGCGCTGTACGCCGAGGAGGGCACGGGAGTGCGCCAGACGGCCTCGGTGGCGATGAGCCGGGCCCGCGTCCTGATGCGCCGGGTCCACGCGGCGGCCGAGGCGGACGCGGGCGGTGCGGATCCGGCGGCCGGGGGCGTCGCCGGCCGGCCGGGCCCGGACGCCGGGGTCCTCGGCGCGGACGCCGGGCCGGAGGCCACGGACTCCCGGCCGGCCGACGCGGGCGCGGGGGCCGGCGGAACCGGTGGCGGGTCCTGTGCGGAGGCCGGGGCCGGGGGCGGCGCGGCGACCGGCACGGCCGCGGCGCGAGGGGGTGCCGGTGCCCGGCGCCCCGCTGCGGATCTCCCCCGGGCCGTCGCCGACGCCGAGGCGGCCATACGGGAGGTGCTGGCGCTCGTCGAGGGGCGTGCCGGGGGCGAGGTGCGGCTGGCGGCCCGGGCCGCCGAGGCGCGGGGCATGCTCGCCGAGCTGGCCGGGCTCACCGGGAACGCGCGGCGGGCGGCGGAGCTGTTCCGGCGGGCCGCCGACGGGTACGTGGCCGCCGGGGTGCCGTGGTTCGCGGTGGAGTACGAGGTCCAGGTCGCCGCCCTCGCCCACCAGGCCGGCGACCTCACCGGGGCCGAGCGCGCGCTGCGGGCGGCGCTGGAGCACGGCGGGCCGTACGTGGAGCCGGTCGGGCGGGCCCAGCTGCACCTCCAGCTCGCCGAGGTGCTCGGTGCGCTGGACGCGCCCGGCGAGGCCTGCGAGCACGCGCTGGAGGCCGCGCAGTGGGCGGACGAGGCGGGCGAGGGCGGCTCCCTGGGCGCCTGGGCACGGCAGCAGCTGGGCGGGTTCCTGCTGCGCCGGGGCCGGTACGAGGAGGCCGCCGAGGTGCTCCGGTCCGCGCTGGCCGACCTGGGCCCGGGCACGCACGGCGACGAGGCGGTGGTCCGGGCCCACTGGTGGCTCGGGGACTGCCTGGGCGAGCTGGGCGAGCACCGGGCCGCCGCCGGGGAACGGCTGAAGGCCGCGGAACTGGCCCGGCACTGGCCCGATCAGCAGGACCACGCCACGCTCGCCCACCTCGCCGCGGAGTCGCTGGGCAACGCCGGTCTGACGGCGGAGGCGGACCGGGCCTACACGCGCGCGGGCGAGCTGTGGCGCACGCTCGGCAACGCCCCGTTCCTGGTCCGCGCGCTGCGCGCCCGCGCCTGGCTGGCGCTGGGCGGGGAGTCCGGAGCCGCGCGGGCCCGGGCGCTGATGACGGAGGCGGTGCGGGAGTGCGAGAGGGCGCTGTCCGCCGTCCGGGGCCCGGACCGGGCGGAGCTGGCCGCGGAACTCGGCGGTACGCACCGCCAGTTCGCCGAGCTGCTGGCCCGCTCGGCGTCCGAGGAGGCCGAGGACGCGGCGATCCGGGCCGCGTTCGAGGCGGCCCTGGGGCAGATGGGCCGGGCCGTGGCGGTGTTCACCGCGCTCGGCGAGGCCGGGCTGCACGGCCGTACCGGCGCGGAACTGGGCGCGGGCTGGCTGGAGGCCGACCTCGGCCGTCCACTGCGGGCCCAGGCACGCGCGCGTGCGGTGCTCGCGGTCTACGCGGGCGCCGACGAGACGGACGAGACGGTACGGGCCCGGCGGGAGGAGGCGGCCCAGATGCTCCAGGCGACCCAGGACGGAACGCCCCCGGAACGGGCCTGACCCACCTGCGGCTCACCCTGCCGACGGGTGTCGCTCACTCGACCCCGAGCAGCAGCAGTGCCCCTTGCCGGCCGCCGTGGTAGACCACCGTGTCGACGGCCAGGTAGGACTCCCGTACGCGGCTCTCCAGGTGGGCGGCGACGGTGTCGGGGGCCTCGTCGCCGACGACGAGGGTGACCAGTTCGCCGCCGGACTGGAGCATGCGGTCCAGGACGGTGCGGGCGGTCGCGGTGACGTCCGTGCCGATCACCGCGACATCGCCGTCGATCAGACCGAGCACGTCCCCGGCCTGGCAGATGCCGGCCGTCGTCCAGGACTGGCGCTCGGCGACGACGACCTCGGCGTACCGGGTGGCGCCCGCCGCCGAGGTCATCTGGACGACGTCCTCGTCGAACCGGCGCCGGGGCTCGTGCACGGCGAGCGCGGCGATGCCCTGGACCGCCGAGCGAGTCGGGATCAGGGCCACCCGGACGCCCTCGGCGCGGGCCTGCTCGGCCGCGGCGGCGGCCGTGTGGCGCAGCTCGGCGTCGTTGGGCAGCAGGACCACCTCGCGGGCGTGGGCCCGCCGTACCGCCTGCACCAGCTCCCCGCTGGCGGGCGGCTCCCCGGGGCGCGCGAGGACGGTGGTCGCACCGGCCTCGCCGTACAGCCCGGCCAGTCCCTCGCCGGGTACGACGGCGACGACCGCGCGCTGGGCGGGCGCGCGGGACGGGCGGGCGCGGCCGGGGGGTGTCCCGCCGTGCCCGAAGTGCGTGATCCGGATGCGGTAGGGGCGGCCGGCCTCCACCCCGGCCTCCACGGCGGCACCGGCGTCGTCGACGTGCACGTGGACGTTCCACAGTCCGTCGCCGCCGACCACGACCAGGCAGTCCCCGAGGGCGTCGAGCCGCGCGCGCAGCCGGGTCACGGCCGCGTCGTCGGCCTCCAGCAGGTAGATCACCTCGAAGGCGGGCCCGTCGGCACCGGCCCGGTCGCCGTCGGGAGCCGGGTCGGCGTCGACGGCGTCCGCGGCGGGACCGGCGTCACACGTCCCCGCGGGCGCGGCGCCCGGCGCGCATCCCGGCATCTCCCGCACCGCCTCCCCCGTGACCGCCTCGACCAGCGCCCCGAGCACCGTCACCAGGCCCCGGCCGCCCGCGTCGACCACCCCGGCCCGCCGCAGCACGCCCAGCTGGTCCGGGGTCGCCGCCAGGGCCGTCCGCGCGCCCTCGTAGGCGGCCCGGGCGACCGTCCGGCAGTCGCCCCCGGCCTCCTCGGCGGCGTCGGCGGCGGCCGAGGCGACCGTCAGCACCGTGCCCTCGACGGGGTGCGCCACGGCCTGCCGGGCGGAGTCGGCGGCCCGGCGCAGGGCCCGCCGCAGCCCCGGGCCGTCGGCGCGGAGGGCAGGGGAGGCGGTGGAGCCGGAGGAGGAGGCGGGGGGCGCGGAGGGCGCCTCCCCCGCCTCGGCGAGCACCTGGGCCATGCCCCGCAGCAGCTGCGCGAGGATCGTCCCGGAGTTGCCCCGGGCCCCGATCAGCGCGCCGTGGGCCATCGCCCGGACCGCGTCGGCGAGGGAGGGCTCCGCGCAGCCGGTCTCGTACCCGGCGAACACCGCCTCCACGGCCGTGGCCGCCGACTCCAGGGTCAGGTACAGGTTGGTCCCGGTGTCGCCGTCGGCCACCGGGTAGACATTGATCGCGTCGATCTCCTCGCGGGCGCCGCCCAGGGCCCGCAGCGCCAGGGAGCACCAGGTGCGCACCGCGAGAGCATCGAGGAATGTCTGCGGCACCTGCGCCACCTGCGCCTCCCTGACCCGGTCGTACGTGGGACGCAGCGTAGACCCCGGACCGCTGCCTTCCGGAAGCGGGCCGGGAGCGGGGGTCTGATCAGCCATGGTAGTTTCGTTGTACTGGCGCAGCCGTTGTATGCTGCTCCGGTTGCCCGATCCCGATCGGGCCATTCCCCCCGGCAGCGCCACTCAGATCACCGATCCTAGGATCTAGATCCCGGCATGCCGGGATCAACCGTAAGTGCATCTGAAGTCTTTGGAGTGACCCGTGGCTGCCAACTGCGACGTCTGCGGCAAGGGGCCGGGCTTCGGCAACAACATCTCGCACTCGCACCGCCGTACGTCCCGCCGCTGGAACCCGAACATCCAGCGTGTGCGTACCGTGGTCGGCGGGACGCCGAAGCGCGTGAACGCTTGCACCTCGTGCATCAAGGCCGGCAAGGTCTCGCGCTGACGCTCAGCTGAGCGCGCGGCCACTGTCTGGTTCGCTGCACGGAGCCGGTCCACCGAGAGGTGGACCGGCTCTTTGTCGTACCCCCGCCGCCCCCGTCAGCCGCGGGGAGCGTCCCTCCTGAGCGCCCAGCCGTGGTCCACCGGCCCGATCCCGGCGCCGAGGGCGAACCCGGCGGCTATCGCCCCGGTGACGTACTCCTTGGCCGCCGTGACCGCCTCCGGCACGGACTTCCCGAGGGCCAGCCCGCAGGCGATCGCGGAGGCGAGGGTGCAGCCGGTGCCGTGCGTGTGCCGGTTGTCGTGGCGGGGCGCACGCAGCAGGTGCTCCTCCGAGCCGTCGGTGAGCAGGTCCACGGCGTCCCCGGACAGGTGGCCGCCCTTGATCAGCACCCAGCGCGGCCCGTACGCCAGCACGGCCGCCGCGGCCCGGCGCAGATCCGCCTCGGACTCCACCCGTACCCCGGTGAGTTGCGCCACTTCGTCCAGGTTGGGGGTGGCGACGGTCGCCGCGGGCAGCAGCTCGGTGCGGACGGCGTCCAGCGCGGAGGCGGCCAGCAGCGGATCGCCGTGCTTGGAGACGCCCACCGGGTCCACCACGGCCGGCGCGTCGGTGCCGGAGATCAATTCGGCGACCGTCCCGACCAGTTCCGCGGAGGACAGCATGCCGGTCTTCACGGCCTGGACGCCGATGTCGTCCACGACACTGCGGTACTGGGCCCGGACCGCCGCCGCGGGCAGCTCCCAGGCGCCCTGGACGCCGAGGGAGTTCTGCGCGGTCACCGCGGTGAGCACGCTCATGCCGTGCACGCCGTGCGCCAGCATCGTCTTCAGGTCGGCCTGGATCCCGGCACCGCCGCCGGAGTCGGAGCCCGCCACCGTGAGCACCCTGGTGATCATGACTCGATGTCCCCGAAGTGGTCCCAGCCGCCCTTGCTGGTCCAGGGCGCCCCGTCGACCGTCACCTGGGGCAGCGCGGAGGGGTTGAGGACCTCGCCGATGACCTTCCAGCGGGCCGGCAGCTTGGTGTCGGACGGGAAGGTGGCCACGATCGCGTGGTCCTCTCCCCCGGACAGCACCCACTGCAGCGGGTCCACACCGACGGCCTGGCCGATGTCGTGCATCTGCGTGGGGATGTCGATGGCGCCGGAGCGGATGTCGATGCGGACCTTGCTGGCCTCGGCGATGTGCCCGAGGTCGGCGATCAGGCCGTCGCTCACGTCGCACATCGCGGTGGCGCCGAGCGCGGCGGCGGCCGGACCGGCGTGGTACGGCGGCTCGGGGCGCCGGTGGGCCTCCACGAAGGCGCGCGGCGAACGGAAGCCGCGGGCGAGCACCGCGTACCCGGCCGCGGACCAGCCCAGCCAGCCGGTGACGGCCACCAGGTCGCCGGGCTGGGCGCCGGCGCGGGTGACGGGCTCGTGGTTGCGCAGGTCGCCGAGCGCGGTGATCGACACCATGATCGTGTCGCCGCGTACGACGTCCCCGCCGACCACGGAGGCGCCGGCGACCTGGCACTCGTCGCGCAGGCCGTCCATCAGCTCGGTGGGCCAGGTGACCGGCAGCTCCGCCGGGACGACCAGGCCGAGCAGCAGCGCGGTCGGCACGGCGCCCATCGCGGCGATGTCGGCGAGGTTCTGCGCGGCGGCCTTGCGGCCCACGTCGTAGGCGGTGGACCAGTCGCGGCGGAAGTGCCGGCCCTCCAGCAGGATGTCGGTGCTCGCCACGACCCGGCGGTCGGGCGCGGCGACCACCGCGGCGTCGTCGCCGGGGCCGACCCGGACCGCCGCGGTGGTGGTGAGACGGGAGGTGAGCTCCCTGATGAGCCCGAACTCCCCGAGCTCACCAACAGTGCCCTTCATGTCCCTTGGCTCCCCTTCTCTCCCAAGCCGTGCCCGGTCGCGCGTCTTCAGTGTCCCCGATACGGTCGAGGTGTCCGTCGTCGCGGTCGCCCCGGCCGTCGACGCGGTCGTGGTGACCGTTCGTACGGTCCGGGTGACCGTCACCGTCCGTCGTGCCCGTGCCCTGCCGCGCAAGCCCGCATCCCGGAGGTCTCCCCGCGAAGCGCGGCGACGCGATACCGTGGCGTTCCTTTTCCCCACATGATCCTCGTGGCCGCCCTGGAGGTTCCGTGGTACAGGCGTACATCCTGATCCAGACGGAGGTCGGCAAGGCGTCGACCGTCGCCGAGACGATCAGCAAGCTCCCTGGAGTGATCCAGGCCGAGGACGTGACGGGTCCCTATGACGTGATCGTGCGCGCCCAGTCCGAGACGGTCGACGAACTCGGCCGCATGGTGGTCGCGAAGGTCCAGCAGGTGGACGGCATCACGCGCACCCTGACCTGTCCGGTCGTGCATCTGTAGCCCCCGTCTACGCTTGGCCGGTGAACATCTTCCGTCACCGGCCTCTCGGCCTGCTCCTGCCGGCCCTGCTCGTCGCGGCCGCGGGCTGCTCCGCGGCGGACGACAGCGACACCGTGGCGGTGCCCACCCCCGACGCCCGGACCGCTCCGCTCTGCCGGGACCTGGACGGGGCGCTGCCACGGAAGGTGGACGGACAGCCCCGCCGGGACCCCGAACCCCCGTCCGCCTACACGGCGGCCTGGGGAAGCCCGGCGATCATACTGCGCTGCGGCATCGTCCGGCCGCCCAAGATGGTCGATCCGAAGGTGGCCGTCGGCGAGGACCCGGACGCGGTCGGCGGCGGGGTGAACGGTGTCGACTGGCTGATGGAGAAGCAGGACGACGGAACCTGGCGGTTCACCACGTCCGAGCGCCGCGCGTACGTGCAGGTGACCTTGCCGAAGGAGCTGTCCGGGCCGGACGACAGCGCACAGGTGCTGACGGACCTGGCGGCGGCCGTGAAGAAGGCGATCCCGAAGGGGATCGCCTCCATGCGGCACTGACCCGGACGCGGGCTCAGCGCAGCCCGGTCGAGCGGCTCAGCGCGGCCCGCACCAGGCGGTCGATCAGCTCCGGGTAGCTCACGCCCGTCGCCTGCCACATCTGCGGGTACATCGAGATCGGCGTGAAGCCGGGCATGGTGTTGATCTCGTTGATGACGAACTCGCCGTCCTCGGTGAGGAAGAAGTCCGCGCGGACCAGTCCCTCGCAGGAGGCCGCCTCGAACGCCTCGACCGCGAGCCGCCGCACCTCGGCGGTCTGCTCCCCGGTGAGCGGGGCCGGGACGATGCCGGGCGTGGAGTCGATGTACTTGGCCTCGAAGTCGTAGTACGCGTGGGCGTCCGGCGGCGGGATCTCGGCCGGCACGGAGGCGCGCGGGCCGTCCTCGAACTCCAGGACGCCGCACTCGATCTCGCGGCCCCGGACGGCGGCCTCGATCAGGATCTTCGGGTCGTGCCGCTGCGCCTCGGCGATGGCCTCGTCCAGCCCGGCGAGGTCGTCGACCTTGGTGATGCCGATGGACGAGCCCGCGCGCGCGGGCTTCACGAACAGCGGCCAGCCGTGCTCGCCGGCGAAGTCGACGATCTTCTTGCGGGCGGCGGAGGCGTCCCGCTGCCACTCGCGGGGCCGGATCACCACGTACGGGCCGACCTTGAGCCCGAAGGAGGTGAACACCCGCTTCATGTACTCCTTGTCCTGGCCGACGGCCGAGGCGAGCACGCCCGAGCCGACGTAGGGCACCCCGGACAGCTCCAGCAGACCCTGGAGGGTGCCGTCCTCGCCGTAGGGGCCGTGCAGCACCGGGAAGACCACGTCGACCTCGCCGAGCGCCTTGGGCACGGAGCCGGGCTCGCTGTAGACGACCTCCCGGTAGCCCGGGTCGACGGGGAGCACCACGCCGCCCTCGTGCGCCTCCGCGAGGTCGCCGACCTCGGGGGTGCGGCGGTCGGTGATCGCCATCCGCTCCGGCTCGTCGGCGGTGAGCACCCAACGGCCCTCCCGCGTGATGCCGATCGGCAGGACGTCGTACTTCGTCCGGTCGATGGCCGTGAGGACCGCGCCGGCGGTGACCGTGGAGATCCCGTGTTCGGAGCTGCGTCCGCCGAACACGACGGCCACGCGCGGCTTGCGCGCCGGCCGGTCGGGGCTCTGGGGAAGGTTCTCGGTGCTCATATCGGGTCGAGCGTACCTGTAGGTAGTCGGCAAGTCAGCGCGCGCTCCCGGGCCGTCGCTCAGCGTCGCACGGATGGTCGCGGAGCGTCGCGTACGGCCCGGCAGGGGGCCCGTCAGGGGCCGGTTTCAGCGGCGTTCGGGCTTGGCGCTGCGCGCCATCAGCTCCTTGAGCGCGGCGACCGGCGACTTGCCCTCGTGCACGATCTCGACGACCGTCTCGGTGATGGGCATGTCGACGCCGTGCCGGCGGGCCAGATCCAGCACGGACTCGCAGGACTTGACGCCCTCGGCGGTCTGCCTGGTGACGGCGATGGTCTCCTGGAGGGTCATGCCCTTGCCGAGGTTGGTGCCGAAGGTGTGGTTGCGGGACAGCGGCGAGGAGCAGGTGGCCACCAGGTCGCCCAGGCCCGCGAGTCCGGAGAAGGTCAGCGGGTCGGCGCCCATCGCGAGGCCGAGCCGGGTGGTCTCGGCGAGGCCGCGGGTGATGAGCGAGCCCTTGGCGTTGTCGCCGAGTCCCATGCCGTCGGCGATGCCGACCGCGAGCCCGATGACGTTCTTGACCGCGCCGGCCAGTTCGCAGCCGACCACGTCGGTGTTGGTGTACGGCCGGAAGTACGGGGTGTGGCAGGCGGCCTGGAGCCGCTGGGCGACCCGCTCGTCGGTGCAGGCCACGACGGCCAGGGCGGGCATGCGGGCGGCGATCTCCCGGGCCAGGTTGGGGCCGGTGACGACCGCGATCCGGTCGGGGCCGACCTTGGCCACGTCGTCGACGACCTCGCTCATCCGCATGGTGGAGCCCAGTTCGACGCCCTTCATCAGGGAGACGAGGACGGTGTCCGGCGCCAAGAGCGGGGACCACGCGGCGAGGTTCTCGCGCAGGGTCTGGGAGGGGATCGCGAGCACGGTGAAGTCCGCGCCGGCGAGCGCCTCGGCCGCGTCGGCGGTGGCCCGCAGGTTCCGCGGCAGCTCCACGCCGGGCAGGTAGTCGGGGTTGGTCCGGGTGGAGTTGACCGCCTCGGCCAGCTGTGGCCGGCGGGCCCACAGGGTCACGTCACAGCCGGCGTCGGCGAGCACCATGCCGAAGGCGGTGCCCCACGAACCGGTGCCCATGACGGCCGCCCGCACAGGCTTGCTCACTTGCTCTGCCCTTCCGTCTGCCTGTCCCGCGCCTGCGCCTGTGCCTGCGCCTGGGTGCGGCGCCGCTGCTCGATCCGCTCGCGGCGCGGGTCGTACGGCGTCTCGGGCGCCTTCTCGCCGCGGATCTCCTCCAGCAGCCGGGTGATGGCCGCCATGATGACCTCGGTGGCCTCCTTCAGCACGTCCGGGGTCATCTCCTTGCCGTAGAAACGGGAGAGGTCCACGGGCGGGCCCGCCAGCACGCGGTGGGTCTTGCGCGGGAAGAGGTTCGGCTTCCTGGCGTAGGGCGGCAGCAGTTCGTTGGCGCCCCACTGGGCGACCGGGACGACCGGGCACCTGGTCTGCAGGGCGACCCGGGCGGCGCCCGTCTTGCCGGTCATGGGCCAGCCGTCCGGGTCGCGGGTGAGGGTGCCCTCGGGGTAGAAGGCGACGCACTCGCCGCGCTCGACGGCGTCGATGGCGGCCCGGAAGGCGCTGAGCGCGTCCGTGGACTCGCGGTAGACGGGGATCTGTCCGGTACCGCGCATCGCGGCGCCGACCAATCCCTTTTTGAAAAGGCCGCTCTTCGCCAGGAATCGCGGGACCCGTCCGGTGTTGTACTGATAGTGCGCATATGCGAAGGGGTCCACGTGGGAATTGTGGTTCACCACGGTGATAAATCCGCCCTCGGCCGGAATGTGCTCCATTCCACGCCAATCCCGCTTGATCAGAACCACCAGCGGCGGTTTGCAGATCACCGCGGCGAAGCGGTACCAGAAGCCGATTCTGCGGCGGGGCACAAGGACACCTTCCTCTAGGACTGCCACCCCGGCGGGGGCCGCACAAGTGTGGCCCCGGGCCGCCGGTCTGTCGAGAACACCGTACGCCCCGCTTCCCGTGGCCCCTCGGAGCCCGGGTGACAATGAACGGGACGAGAGAGGGACGGTACGCCGGTGCAGTGGACCTTGGTCATCCCGCTGAAGCCCCTGGCCCGGGCCAAGAGCAGGCTCGCGGACACCGCCGGCGACGGGGTGCGCCCGAGGCTGGTGCTGGCGTTCGCGCAGGACACGGTGGGCGCGGTACTGGCCTGCGCCGAGGTGTCGGATGTGGTGGTCGTCACGGACGACGAGCTGGCCGGCCGGGAGCTGGCCGCACTGGGCGCGCGGATCGTCCCGGACGTCCCCGGCGGCGGTCTGAACGCCGCGCTGGCCCATGGCGCGGCCGTCGTACGGGAAAACCGTCCCGGCGCCGCGGTCGCGGCCCTGAACGCGGATCTGCCGGCCCTGCGCCCCGCGGAACTGTCCCGGGTGCTGGCCGCCGCCGCGGAATTCCCCCGGGCCTTTCTGCCGGACGCGGCCGAAGTGGGCACGACTTTGCTGGCGGCGGCCGGCGGCCACGCATTGCGCCCGGCGTTCGGCGTGGATTCCCGCGCACGCCACCGGGCCTCCGGCGCGACGGAACTCGCGCCGGCGGACGTCGATTCGGTACGGCAGGACGTGGACACCGGCGAGGACCTGCGCACGGCACTGGCCCTGGGGGTGGGGCGGCACACGGCGGCGGTCTCGGCGGGGCTGCTGATCCCGGATTCCCGGGGCTCCCACTAGGCTGGCGGCCATGCAGGCCACCGCGTACACGTACGACGAGGAAACCCGCAGCGGCCAGGTACTCCTCGACGACGGCACCCCCGTGCCCTTCGACGCCGCCGCGTTCGACGCCGGCGGCCTGTTGCTGCTGCGCCCCGGGCAGCGGGTGCGGATCGAGACGGAGGGCGAGGGGGATGCCGTGCGGATCACCCTCGTCACCCTGCAGACGCTGTAACCGCCCCTCGCACACGCCGCGGGCCGGGCTCCCCAGGGGAGTCCGGCCCGGCGCGTGAGTGCCCTGGCGGCCTTACGACGTCGCCTTGCGGGCGGTCGTCTTCTTGGCGGTGGTCTTGCGGGCCGTCGACTTCTTGGCCGGGGCCTTCTTCGCGGTGACCTTCTTCGCCGGGGCCTTCTTCGCGGGCGCCTTCTTGGCGGTGGTCTTCTTCGCCGTGGCGGTCTTGGCGGTCGCCGTGGTCTTCGTGGCGGGAGCCTTCTTCGCCGTGGTCTTCTTCGCGGCGGCGGTCGTCGTCTTCTTCGCGGGCGCCGTCTTCTTCGCCGTGGTCTTCTTCGCGGCGGCCGTCGTCGTCTTCTTGGCGGCGGCCTTCTTGCCGGCGGCCTTGGCGATGGTGGGCGGCGGGCCGGACAGGCTGCCCTTGGGCGCCTTCTTGACCGCGACCTCGCCGCCGCGCGGGAGCTTCTTGGAGCCGCTCACCAGGTCCTTGAAGCCCTGACCGGCGCGGAAGCGCGGCACGGAGGTCTTCTTGACCCGAACCCGCTCGCCGGTCTGAGGGTTGCGGGCGTAACGGGCGGGGCGGTCCACCTTCTCGAAGGACCCGAAACCGGTGACCGAGACCCGCTCGCCCGCGACGACCGCGCGGACGATGGCGTCCAGGACATGATCGACGGCATCGGCGGCCTGCTGGCGGCCGCCCAACTTGTCGGCAATCGCTTCTACGAGCTGCGCCTTGTTCACGTCTTCCCCTTCGGAGACATCGCCAGAACGAAAGTGTTCAAGCTTTTTCGCACGTTAGGCAGATATATACCGCAAATCAAACACGAAACGGGCTTATCACCCTTGTGCCGCAACGGACTCGGCCGCCCCGGACGGTTTCAACGGCCCTCTTCGGGCATTCGACCCGCGTCGAGGTCCGCCGTGAACCGATCGAGCCGCCTTGCCGCGTCGGCGAGGTCGTGCTTGGCCGCGGCCGTAATGACCAGCAGCTTCCGGGTCAGCGCCACCCGTACGCCCTCCGGGACTTGCAGTGCGCGCACTCTTGCGTGCGCTTCCTTTAGTTGGTTCGCGACCGCCGTATAGAGCTGGAGTTGGCCGTCGTGTCCCATGCACAGATTGTGCCATCTGGGGCGAGTTGTCGCCTGCGCAGGGGGGCAACTACCGCCTCAAATGGCTTTCCAGGCTCTTGCGGTGGGGCCTGGCACAGCACTCACGTACCCACACAACCACCTCTGTAACACGGCTAGTTGAGCGTTTTCGCAGGGTGGCGCGGGTCCGTCCGGGGGCGGACATGGCCGTACCCCCGATCGTGGCGATCGGGGGTACGGAGGGGAGGCTGGGGTGGCCGAAACCCGACCCTCGCGGGGCTCGGCCCGCGCCGGCTCAGACCGTGAGCGTCCGCGGCTTGTAGGCGGGGCGCCCGGCCTCGTAGGCCGCGATGTCGGACTCGTTCCGGAGCGTGAGGGAGATGTCGTCCAGGCCGTTCAGCAGCCGCCAGCGGGAGTTCTCGTCCAGCTCGAAGGAGGCGGTGATGCCCTCGGCGCGCACCTCGCGCGCCTCGAGGTCCACGGTGATCTCGGCGCTGGGGTCCGCTTCCGTCAGCTCCCACAGCGCGTCCACGACCTTCTGGTCGAGGACCACCGTGAGCAGTCCGTTCTTCAGCGAGTTGCCGCGGAAGATGTCGGCGAAGCGGGAGGAGATCACGGTCTTGAAGCCGTAGTTCTGCAGCGCCCAGACGGCGTGCTCGCGCGAGGAGCCGGTGCCGAAGTCGGGGCCGGCGACCAGGACCGTGGCACCCTGCCGCTCGGGCCGGTTCAGCACGAACTCCGGGTCCTTGCGCCAGGCCTCGAACAGACCGTCCTCGAAGCCGTCGCGGGTGACCTTCTTGAGCCAGTGGGCAGGGATGATCTGGTCGGTGTCGACGTTGCCGCGGCGCAGCGGGACGGCCCGGCCGGTGTGGGTGGTGAAGGCTTCCATGGTTCTCAGACTCCAGCGGGCGCGGAAACGTCGGTCAGGTCGGCCGGGGAGGCCAGGTGGCCCAGGACGGCGGTGGCCGCCGCGACCTGCGGCGACACCAGGTGCGTACGACCGCCCTTGCCCTGCCGGCCCTCGAAGTTGCGGTTGGAGGTGGAGGCGGAACGCTCGCCCGGGGCCAGCTGGTCGGGGTTCATGCCGAGGCACATCGAGCAGCCCGCGTGCCGCCATTCGGCGCCGGCCTCCTTGAAGACCACGTCCAGGCCCTCGGAGACGGCCTGCAGACCCACGCGCGCGGAGCCGGGGACGACCAGCATCCGTACGCCGTCGGCGACTTTGCGGCCGCGCAGGATGCCGGCGGCGGCGCGCAGGTCCTCGATGCGGCCGTTGGTGCACGAGCCTACGAAGACGGTGTCCACGTCGATGGAGCGCAGCGGCTGTCCGGCCGCCAACCCCATGTATTCCAGTGCCTTTTCGGCGGCCAGGCGCTCCGAAGCGTCTTCGTACGAAGCCGGGTCGGGGACGGACGCCGAAAGCGGCGCGCCCTGGCCGGGGTTGGTGCCCCAGGTGACGAACGGCGACAGCTCGGTGGCGTCGATGACGACCTCGGCGTCGAAGACGGCGTCGTCGTCGGTGCGCAGCGTCTTCCAGTACGCGACGGCCGCGTCCCAGTCGGCGCCCTCGGGGGCGTGCGGGCGGCCCTTCAGGTACTCGAAGGTGGTCTCGTCGGGGGCGATCATGCCCGCGCGGGCACCGGCCTCGATCGACATGTTGCAGATGGTCATCCGGGCCTCCATCGAGAGCTTCTCGATGGCGGAGCCGCGGTACTCCAGGACGTAGCCCTGGCCGCCGCCGGTGCCGATCCGCGCGATGATCGCGAGGATCAGGTCCTTGGCGGTGACGCCGTCGGGCAGCTCGCCCTCGACGGTGATGGCCATGGTCTTCGGGCGGGCCATGGGCAGCGTCTGGGTGGCCAGCACGTGCTCCACCTGCGAGGTGCCGATGCCGAACGCCAGCGCGCCGAAGGCACCGTGCGTGGAGGTGTGCGAGTCGCCGCAGACGACCGTGGTGCCGGGCTGGGTCAGGCCCAGCTGCGGGCCGACGACGTGCACGACGCCCTGCTCGACGTCGCCGAGCGGGTGCAGCCGCACACCGAACTCGGCGCAGTTCCTGCGCAGGGTCTCCAGCTGGGCGCGGGAGACCGGGTCGGCGATCGGCTTGTCGATGTCGAGGGTCGGGGTGTTGTGGTCCTCGGTCGCGATGGTGAGGTCGAGGCGGCGGACCTTCCGGCCGCTCTTGCGCAGACCGTCGAAGGCCTGGGGGCTGGTCACCTCGTGCAGCAGGTGCAGATCGATGTAGAGGAGGTCGGGCTCGCCCTCGGCGCGCCGGACGACGTGGTCGTCCCAGACCTTCTCCGCGAGTGTCCTACCCATCGCTTTCCCTCCGGCCGGCGAACGTCCACCGACCCAACTAGAGATCTTGAGGGGCGGTGGCTGCCCTTCGGGGCCCCTGGACGTCGTGATTCCGGGCGTCCACCGCCAGGCCCGTTGGTCGTCGGGCCGTCGTGTGGTTCCAGGGTGGCGCGTTCCACGGAAAATTGAACTTGCGTTTCACAGAGTGAGACGTGAGTATCGTTGCATGGACAACAGTAGCGGCGTCGGCGTTCTGGACAAGGCGGCCCTCGTCCTGAGCGCTCTGGAGTCCGGTCCGGCCACCCTCGCGGGTCTGGTCGGCGCCACCGGACTGGCACGACCCACGGCCCACCGCCTGGCCGTGGCCCTGGAACACCACCGCATGGTGGCACGCGACATGCAGGGCCGGTTCATCCTCGGCCCGCGCCTCGCCGAGCTCGCGGCGGCGGCGGGCGAGGACCGCCTGCTGGCGACGGCGGGCCCCGTGCTCACCCACCTCCGTGATGTCACCGGCGAGAGCGCGCAGCTCTACCGGCGCCAGGGTGACATGCGGATCTGCGTGGCCGCGGCGGAACGTCTCTCCGGCCTGCGCGACACCGTCCCGGTCGGCTCCACGCTCACCATGAAGGCGGGCTCCTCGGCGCAGATCCTGATGGCCTGGGAGGAGCCCGAGCGGCTGCACCGGGGCCTGCAGGGCGCCCGCTTCACGGCGACGGCCCTGTCGGGCGTACGGCGGCGCGGCTGGGCCCAGTCCATCGGCGAGCGGGAGCCGGGCGTCGCGTCCGTCTCCGCGCCCGTGCGCGGCCCCTCCAACCGTGTGGTGGCCGCGGTGTCCGTCTCCGGCCCCATCGAACGCCTGACCCGCCACCCGGGCCGCATGCACGCCCAGGCGGTCATCGACGCGGCGGGCCGCCTCTCGGAGGCCCTGCGCCGCTCGGGCTGACAGCGGGAAAGAGCGCCCCGCCCCCGGGAAAGACCGCCTCAACGCCGCGGCAGGCCCTTCCCGGGGGCGGGGCGCCTCTTCCCTTCACGGGGGAGCGGCTCCCTTCCGGGAGCGGGAAGACTCTCCGCCCGAAGGAGTCCGGCTTCCTTCCAGCTCTCCGCCACGAGAGGCACGGCCTCCTTCCCCGGGCGGGAAGACTCACCGCCCGAAGGAGCCCGGCTCCCCTCCAAGCACGGACCGGCCCTTCGCCACAAGAGACACGGCCTCCCTTCCCGGACGGGAAGACTTTCCGTCTGAGGAGTCCGGCTTCCTTCCGAGGGGCGGGGCGTCTTGGCCGCAAGGGGCGCGGTCTTCTTCTCCAGGGCGGACCGCTCTTCGCCGCAAGGAAGCCGGCCCCCTCCCCGGGTGGGGGCAGCCGGACCGGGGGCGTGCGGGGGACCGATCCGCGGCCCTGCCGCGTGGAGGCGAACGGCCCCGGCGGTGCCTCCGCGGCGCTCAGGCGCTCCCCGCCCCGCCCGACCGGTGAGCGAACCGGTCCCTGGCATAACGGCCCCGCTTCTCCAGCGGCACCTGACCGTGTGCCGCCGCCAGCCCGAACGCCGGCATGTCGCCGTAGACCGCCTCGTACGACCCCTCCGGCACGACGTACGTCTCGTGCCAGATCCCCACCTGCCCGCGCAGCCTCCCCGCCCGCTCCAGGCGGTTCAGCCGCGCCCACGCCTTGTGGTGGAACGCGTCCGGCGCGGTCGCGTAGGCGTACAGCTTCTCCTTCGACTCCCAGTACTGCACGACGTAGTACGTCCGCGGCGACGCCGTGAGCAGGATCTTGGCCAGCAGGCCCCGCCCGGAGTCCTTCTCCAGTTCCCGGAGCATGCGGAACATCCCCAGCATCACGGGCAGCCACAGCCGCACGGCCCGGAAACGGTTGACGCGCATGCCGATCAGCAGGACGACGACCTCGCCCCGCGCGTCGGCGGTGGTACGGGACACCATGACTTCCCCCTCGTCGGTGAGCGGCGCTATCCAACGACCGATGCTTGGATAGTGACGGTATCCAAGAAGGAGCGCAAGGGATGCGGCTTGCCGAGCTGAGCAGACGCAGCGGTGTGTCCACCGCGACGATCAAGTACTACCTGCGCGAGGGCCTGTTGCCGCCCGGCCGCCAGGTCAACACGACGACCGCCGAGTACGACGAGGAGCACCTGCGCCGGCTGCGGCTGGTGCGCGCGATGATCCAGGTCGGCCGGCTGCCGGTGGCGACGGTCCGCGAGGTGCTGGGGCACGTGGACGACGACTCCCTGGGCCGCTCCATCCGCCTGGGCGCGGCCCTGTGGGCGTTGTCGCAGGTGCCGGAGCCGGACGAGGAGGACGAGTACGTCCGGGCCGCGCACCAGGAGGTCGCCGCGCTCCTGGACCGGCTCGGCTGGCGGAACGCCAAGCAGCTCGCCCCCCTCTCCCCCGCGTACCGCTCGCTGGTGGTGGGGGTGGCCGCGTTCCGCCGGCTCGGCTACGACTGGGGGGCGGAACAGCTCGCGCCGTACGCCGAGTTGATGCTCCGGACGGCCGCCCTGGACCTGGACAACCTGGAGACGCGGCCGTCGGAGGCGGAGCGGATCGAGTTCGCGGTCCTCGGGGCGATCCTCAACGAGCCGCTGCTCCGGGCACTGCACCGGCTGGCCCAGGAGGAGGAGTCGGCGCGGCGGTACGGCTTCGAGTGAGCCGACGGGCCGGGGGGTACGGCGAAGGCCCTCCACCGGAGTGGAGGGCCTTCCCTGGGTGTACCCCCGACCGGATTCGAACCGGCGCTACCGCCTTGAGAGGGCGGCGTGCTAGGCCGCTACACAACGGGGGCGTGGATCTTACGTTTCCGCAGATCCGAGCTGGTCTACCTGGACTCGAACCAAGACTAACTGAACCAGAATCAGTCGTGCTGCCAATTACACCATAGACCAATGATGGTTTAGACCAGTCAGTACCCCCGACCGGATTCGAACCGGCGCTACCGCCTTGAGAGGGCGGCGTGCTAGGCCGCTACACAACGGGGGCCCTAGCGATCCCGACAAGATCGAGATCAGTACCCCCGACCGGATTCGAACCGGCGCTACTGCCTTGAGAGGGCAGCGTGCTAGGCCGCTACACAACGGGGGCTTTGCAGATAAGCTCTGCGAGCTGGCCTACCTGGACTCGAACCAAGACTAACTGAACCAGAATCAGTCGTGCTGCCAATTACACCATAGGCCACTGGAACTCAAGCCCCTGCGGGGATCTCGTTCTAGCTTGCTCCTCGGGGTTTCGGCCTTTCGGCCCGTTCCCCTCGGCGCAGGAAGAACATTACCCGAAGGTGGACCGGGCT
Organism: Streptomyces sp. NPDC029296; assembly: GCF_055569255.1. Classification (NCBI taxonomy): domain Bacteria; kingdom Bacillati; phylum Actinomycetota; class Actinomycetes; order Kitasatosporales; family Streptomycetaceae; genus Streptomyces; species Streptomyces sp. NPDC029296. Next base: position 54,908 of record NZ_JBVHXT010000028.1, on the reverse strand, counting down.
CCAAAACGGGTATCGGCGCCCAGGACCGCCGGGAGTTCGGCGAGCGAGCCGATCCGGCGGGCGGCGCACGGGTCTTCACCGACCGTGTGCACGCCGTGACGGTCGATCCACACCGACAGCAGGCCCGCCTCGGCCGCGCCGCGCCCGTCTATCTCGGGGTGGTCGCCGACGTACGCGACCTGCCGCGGGGGGAGGTCCAGGGCGGCGCAGGCGGCGTGGAAGGCGGCGGCCTCGGGCTTGGAGACGCCCAGCTCGGCCGCGCACAGGATGGCCTCGAAGCGCCCGTGCACGCCCAGCACCCGCAGCTTGCGGTCCTGCACGGTGAGGCTGGAGTTGGAGAGCACCGCGTGCCGGTAGCGGCCGGCGAGGGCGTCGAGGACGGGCAGCACGTCCGGGAAGAGGGCCCAGACGGCCTCGTAGTGGCCGATGTACCGCTCGAACCAGGTGTCGGCCTCGGCGTCGCTCAGCTCGGCGCCCAGGAAGGTGCGCACCCGGTCGCGGCGCTGCCCCTCGAAGGTCGTCTCCCCCGCCGCGAAGCGCCCCCAGTGCAGGTGGGTCGCCTCCTTCCAGCGAACGAGGGCCTCCTCGGCGCTGCCGTACGCGTCGAGAAGGCCCTCGGCGGCCAGATGGGCCCGCATGCCGGCACGGTCCGCGCTCGTGTAGTCGAAGAGGGTGTCGTCGACGTCCCAGACCACGGCTCGGATGCTCATGGGCCGACCGTAACCCGGCGGCGGGCGGCGCGGGGGTCAGTTCACGGAGGTCGTCCCGGTCAGGGTCAGGTCGGGGCCCTGGCCGTCGCGCGGCTTGGCCGTCAGTTTCCAGGTGTAGGTGCCCAAGACCCGGTGGCCGTCGCTCGACAGGCCGTTCCACGAGGCGTGGACGGCGGCGTCGGTGGAGGTGCCGGTGAGGGTGCGTGCGACCGTTCCGTTCGCGGCGCTCAGGGTCAGCGTCCAGGTGGCGGGCTTGCTGAGCTGCCACGTCGGCTGCCAGGGCTCGGCGGACGTCGGGCCGGGCCCGCCGTCCGCCTGCGCTTCCAGCTGGGCCAGTGGCGAGGTGGGCACGCCCGCTGTGAGCAGCGCCACCTGGCGCTGTGCCGTGAGGTAGGCGATGCCGCCGCCGAAGCGGTCCACGGTCCAGCGGCCGGTGTTGCCGCCGGTGTCCTGGTCCGTCGCGGGCAGGACGGCCACGGTGCGGGTGGTCGCCGTGCCGGTGTGGAAGTCGGTCAGCAGCAGCTCGTGCGTGGTGCGGTCCTCCCGCACCAGGTAGCCGTCGGCGAGGCGGGCCTGACCGGCCGGGACGGTGATCGCGCGGCCGGCGGCACGGTCGTAGACGCCCGCCGGGCCGCTCGCCCCGCAGGTCCAGTACAGCCAGGCGTCGACCGCCTGGAGCTCGCTGGGGGTGCAGGGGGCGCCGGTGGCGACGGTGGCGACGTTCTTCTTGCTCTTGAGGTCGTAGGCGACCACGGTGCCCTGGGTGCTGCCCGGGGTCCACAGCCGCTGGCCCCAGATCGCGGCGGCGGTGCGGGTGCGGCTGAGGACGATCTCCCCTTCGGTGCCGCCGCGGAAGTCGGCGACCTTCTGTACACCGGCACTGCCGCCGTTGTAGAGCACGTAGCGGCCGGTGCCGGTGCCGATGCGGCCCCTGGAGTCGCCGGTGGCGGCGGTGGCGTAGGAGGTGTTGCCGATGCCCACGGCGACGGACTCCACTCCGGAGGCGCGGTCGGTGGACAGGTAGGCGAACCGGCCGTCGCCGAGCGCCTCCAGCTGCGGGCAGGCCGCGTCGCCGCCGAGGCACGGCGAGACGTCCACGACGTTCGCGCGCAGCGTTTGCGGGCCGAGCGGCCGGCCAGCCGGGTCGAGAGGCATGGCGTGCACCTGGTCGAAGCCGCCGACGGAGGTGGTGTTGCCGCGCATCAGCAGACTGCCGCCGGACAGCATCAGGCCGTCGACGAAGGCCGGCCTCGGGGGCACGGTGCGCACCTCGGTGGCGGTGACGCCGCCGTCGGCCGTGGCGGTGACCCGGTGGATGTGCCAGTCGGTGCTCAGCGGTCCGGCCGTGGCGAGGGCGCCGCCGTCGGGCGTGGGGGCGATGGCGCCGTGGGCGTCGGTGAGGACCGTGCGCCGCTCGCCGGTGGCGAGGGACAGGGCCCGCAGCTCGGGGCGCTGGCCGGCGGGCAGGAAGTCGGCGTTGCCGGTGAGGAGCGCGTCGCCGACGACGGCGAGCGCGTCGCCGAAGTACGAGACGGTGGCGGGCGCGGTGCCGGGCGCCGCGTCGACGCGGACGGCCTGGTCGCCCGCGACCAGCCAGCGGTCGTTGAAGGTCACGGTGGTGGAGCCGGGCACGGACACCCCGAAGGTGCCGTCCGCCAGGTCGACGAGCCCGGTGCGCACTGCGCCGTCGAGGCGGTAGACGACGGCGATCCTGCGGACGGAGCCGCTGGTGACGACCGTGCCGGTGAGTTCGGCGCCGGACGGCAGGCCGGTGACCGGCAGGTCGCGGGTGGTGCCGTCGGAGGCGGCGCGCAGGACGTGCAGGGCGCCCGCGGTGTCCCGGGTGAGGACGCTCCAGCCGACGGCGGCCTGGTAGGTCTGGCCCTCGGGCAGGTCGACCGTCGCCGTGGCACCGGTGGACCGGTGCTGCTGGGAGACCGTGCCGGTGCCCTGGGTGGTGACGACGTCGTCGCCGGTGGCGAGCGCGTCCGGGCCGGCGTGTGCGGGCGGGGCGACGCCGTCGTAGTCCACCCACACGGGCTGCGCCGAGGTCTGCTCGGGCAGCCGGTAGCGGAACCCGGACGCGCCCGCCCACAGGTATTGCACCTCGGCCGGGCGCGTCATGCTCAGCTGCGTGACGGCCACGGGTGTGTCGGCGGCGTGCGCCGGCGGGCCCGCGGCGGCGATGGACAGGGCCACCGCCCCGCCGAGTGCCAGGGCGGCGAGTCTTCGCGTACGGGTCACAGTCCCCTCCCCAGGAACACCGTGAACACGGGGCTCCCGTGTTCGCGATCATTCAACTTCCCGCGGGGGGACGGAGGTTCTACGGAAGGGTGAACTCCGGGCGACGAAGAGGCGGGGCGGCGGACCGGTCGGCCACCGCCCCGCCCGGACGGGGTGTCCCTACGCCGCCGTCAGCTTGGCCAGGGCCGCGTCGATCCTGGTCAGCGTCGTGTCCTTGCCCAGGATCTCCAGGGACTCGAACAGCGGCAGGCCGACGGTGCGGCCGGTGACGGCCACGCGGACCGGGGCCTGGGCCTTGCCGAGCTTGAGGCCGTGCGCCTCGCCGGCGGCCAGGACGGCCTCCTTCAGCGACTCGGCCGAGGTCCAGTCCGCCGCCTCGAGCTTCTCGCGGGCCGTGCGCAGCAGGGCGTCGGAGCCCTCCTTCATCGCCTTGGTCCAGCTCGCCTCGTCGAAGACCGGCTCCGGCAGGAACAGGAAGTCGACGTTGTCGGTGATCTCCGACAGGACCTTCAGCCGGGTCTGGGCGTGCGGGGCGATCGCCTGCCACTTGGCCTCGTCGAAGTCCTCCGGCGCCCAGGGCGCGAACGGGGCCCTCAACCACGGCCGGCAGCGCTCGGTGAACTCCTTCACCTCCAGCATGCGGATGTGGTCGCCGTTGATCGCCTCGCACTTCTTCAGGTCGAAGCGGGCCGGGTTGGGGTTGACGTCGGAGACGTCGAAGGCCTGGACCATCTCCTCGATCGTGAAGATGTCCTGGTCGGCGGAGAGCGACCAGCCCAGCAGGGACAGGTAGTTGAGCAGTCCCTCGGGCAGGAAGCCCCGCTCGCGGTAGAGGTTCAGCGAGGACTGCGGGTCGCGCTTCGACAGCTTCTTGTTGCCCTCGCCCATGACGTAGGGCAGGTGGCCGAACTCCGGGACGCGCTGGGCGATGCCCAGCTCGATCAGCGCCTTGTAGAGGGCGATCTGGCGCGGGGTGGAGGAGAGCAGGTCCTCGCCGCGCAGGACGTGGGTGATCTCCATCAGGGCGTCGTCGACCGGGTTGACCAGCGTGTACAGCGGGGCGCCGTTCGCGCGGACGATGCCGTAGTCGGGCACGTTCTCCGGGGTGAAGGTCAGCTCGCCGCGGACCAGGTCGGTGAACGTGATCGTCTCGTCCGGCATCCGGAAGCGGACGATGGGCTCACGGCCCTGCGCCTGGTACTGCTCGACCTGCCCGGCGGTCAGCTCGCGGCAGTGGCCGTCGTAGCCGGAGGGCCTGCCGGCGGCGCGGGCGGCCTCGCGGCGGGTGTCCAGCTCCTCCTGGGAGCAGTAGCAGTGGTAGGCGTAGCCGCCGTCGAGGAGCTTGCGGGCGACGTCCTGGTAGATGTCCATCCGCTGCGACTGGCGGTACGGCGCGTGCGGGCCGCCGACCTCGGGGCCCTCGTCCCAGTCGAAGCCGAGCCAGCGCATCGCGTCGAGGAGCTGGTTGTAGGACTCCTCGGAGTCGCGGGCCGCGTCGGTGTCCTCGATACGGAAGACCAGGGTGCCCTGGTGGTGCCGGGCGAACGCCCAGTTGAACAGGGCGGTGCGCACCAGGCCCACGTGCGGGTTACCGGTGGGCGAGGGACAGAAACGGACGCGTACAGGTGCGCTAGCCACGCTTGACAACCTTGTTGGTGAGAGTGCCGATGCCTTCGATGGTGACGGCGACCTCGTCGCCGACGTTCAGGGGGCCGACCCCCGCGGGGGTTCCGGTGAGGATGACGTCGCCGGGGAGCAGCGTCATGGCCTCCGAGATGTTGACGACCAGGTCCTCGATGGAGTGGATCATCTCGCTCGTACGGCCCAGCTGGCGCTGTTCGCCGTTGACGGTGAGCTGGATGGTCAGGTCACCCGCGCGGGCGAGGTCGAGGTCGGTCTCCACCCAGGGGCCGAGCGGGCAGGAGCTGTCGAAGCCCTTGGCCCGGGCCCACTGCTTCTCGCGCTTCTGCACGTCGCGGGCGGTGACGTCGTTGGCGCAGGTGTAGCCGAGGATGACGTCCTTGACGCGCTCGCGCGGGACCTCGCGGCACATGCGGCCGATCACGACGGCCAGCTCGGCCTCGTGGTGCAGCTCCCGGGAGAACGACGGGTACTGGATCTCGTCGCCGGGGCCGATCACCGAGGTGGACGGCTTGAAGAAGGCGAACGGCGCCTCGGGGACGTCGTTGCCCAGTTCGCGCGCGTGCTCGGCGTAGTTGCGGCCGAAGGCCACGACCTTGTTGGGGAGCACCGGCGGGAGCAGTCTGACCTTGCTCAGCGGCACCTTCGTCCCGGAGAGTTCGAAGTCCGCGAACGGGATGCCCTTGATGATGTCGAGGACGAGTTCGTCCTGCTTGTCGCCCTCGACCGCGCCGAAGGCTACGTTCCCGTCGATGGAGAACCTGGCGATGCGCACGGGATGCTCGCGCCCCTCGTTTGAGAACCGGCGTATTGACGCCCCAGGTTATCGGAGCTATGGGCCGCCCACCGATGCTGGGGGTGTCGCCGCAGGTCAGGGGCGGGTCACCCGGGATTCCGTGCGGCGCTGCCCCGCCTCACGCCCGCGTCCTCGCCGCCTCGCGCCCGCCGGGACGGACGGCGGGCGGACACGGAAGCGGGGGGGGGGGGGGGGGGGGGGGGGGGGGGGGGGGGGGGGGGGGGGGGGGGGGGGGGGGGGGGGGGGGGGGGGGGGGGATGGCG